>NZ_CP016306.1:3000000-3300000 GCF_002151445.1 Sphingomonas sp. KC8 | reverse complement strand
GGCGCTCAACCTGCCTGATCTGGCCGCCCATCTCGAGGATTGCGTGGATGCGCTCGTTGCTGTGGGTGACCTGCTCGAATTCCACGATGTGACCACCCTCGACGAGCAGGTGAAGGCGACTTGGGTCTTCGCTGCGCCGCCCTCTTTCGTCATGCATCCGTCAGGCGCGGCCTACATATTGGGACTGGCCCCGGACGACGCTCTTCCACTCCCGATCGCGTGGAGGGAGCGCGTGGTCACGAGGGGCCCCGCCCGTATGCTCGAACCCCTGCCAGGGGAGGATCTCGAGGAGGCGCTCAAGAGCAGCGGTTTTCGACAATTGTCTTTGAACGCCTGGATGCGAAGCCCCAAGCCCGAGAGCGCCGCCTCGATCATCGGCGGGCTCGATGCGAAGCTCGCGGCGCTGGGGCCGGCGGGGCATGTCCCGGATCTCAAGATATTCGACTGGACGAAGGACACGCGAAGCTACCGCGCGCGGTGGGTGGCTCCCTCGGGACACGACGGCAATTATGTCGTGCGTCGCCCGCAGGCCTACGGCGCGGATCTTTGGGGCTATGCGAGCCTCGAACACGGCGAACTGAGGAAGCTCGTCGACTTTCCTTTCCCCGGATCCCGGTATCGAGGCTGCGACATGGCATGGCGCGCCCAACTTGCGATCGACGCCTTGCTGAAGAAGCCACAGCGATACCGCGTCGTCGCATTGGACGGCGCCAGGCGCTTCGACTTGTTCTTCCCGTTGCCAGACTGGGCACGCCGGCGCCTCTCGACGATCGGGCAGGAGATTGCTTCGGAAAAATGCCTGATATCGTTCAGCCTCCCACTCAACGCTGTCATGGCAGAACAGGCTTTCCTCAAAGAATATCTTTTCCTCGAGTGTGAAGAGTAAGGACAGAATTGTATGGCCGCGACGATCCAAGAGACGATCGAACAACTGCACACTTCACTCAGGGATTATATCGAGGCAACGTACCATATCGGCGATGCGACGCTCATCGGCCAGCGCCAGACTTTGCTGAAGAGGACCGGCGTTACCCACCAGGTCCCTTATCTCGAATCGACGCCCAAATATCAGCTCGGCCAGAATTTCGGGAAGATCGAGGGCCTGCCTCCGGCCGCGCTCGCCGTCTACTCGGCTTTGACGAAAGCCGATGGCAAGCAGCCAAGGCTGCTCTTCGACCCGCCGTATCGGCACCAGGCAGACGCCATCAGGCACTCGCTCATCGGCGGGCGGAACCTCGTGATTATGACGGGCACGGGCTCGGGTAAAACGGAATCGTTCCTCCTGCCGATCCTTGGGAAATTCGCTCGTGAGGCGGCGACCAAGCCCAAGGCCTTCGGGAGCCAGCACGGTGTCAGGGCGCTGTTGCTCTATCCCATGAACGCGCTCGTGAACGACCAGCTTGGCCGTTTGAGGGCTATTTTCGGCGATCCGCGCCTTGCAGCGATGTTCACCGAATGGGCGGGCAGGCCGCCGACGTTTGCACGCTATACTAGCCGCACGCCCTATGCCGGTATTCGCAACAGCAAGCGCGACAGCAAGAAATTCACGTCGTTCGAGAATTTCTACGTCGAGATCGAGCGGCAGGCCTCGGGTCCGAAATCGGAGGATCAGCAGCGCGCGTCGAAGCTTCGCAGCGAATTGAAGGCGCGCGGAAAGTGGCCGGCCAAGCCCGACCTCGAAAAGTGGTTTGGGGCGAAGGGATCGCGATGGGCGGACCCAAAGACCGGTGAACCGCTAAGGGCGGTCACCCTGCCCGAGGATTCTGAACTGATCACGCGCCACGAGGCGCAGGATGCCGCGCCTGATTTGCTGGTCACCAACTATTCGATGCTCGAATATATGTTGATGCGTCCGATCGAACGGACCATCTTCGATCAGACGGCCGCCTGGCTCGCCGCGAACCCGGACGAGAAATTCACCGTCGTCCTCGACGAGGCCCACCTCTATCGCGGCGCTGCTGGTGCGGAAGTCGGCTTGCTGATGCGGCGGCTTCGCGCGCGGCTCGGTATCCCGGTCAAGCGCTTCCAGGTGATCTGCGCCACGGCCAGCTTCAACGAGAAGGAGCATGCGGGCGACTTCGGATCGCAGTTGACCGGGGTCGATGCCGACAGCTTCGTCGCGGTCACAGGCGACCTCGATCTGCGGCCGCACGCTGCCACGGGGAGCAGTGCGGACGCCGACCTGCTTGCTGGGATCGATCTGTCGGGCTTCTACGATTCTGACGTGGACAAACGGCGAGCGGCGATCGCTCCCGTCCTTCACCATCGTGGCATCGCGCCGACCGGAGATATCGGTCGCGATCTCTATACTGCCCTTGAAAGTTTCCCTCCACTCGGCCTGCTCGTGAACACGACCATGAAGGCCGCCCGTCCGGTGGCGAGCCTCGGCTTAGAGCTTTTTCCGGACACGCCCGATCAGGCGGACCATGCGGTCACGGCGCTCCTCGCGCTCGGCAGTGTCGCTCGAGAGAATTCGGAGGCGGCCGGTCTGCTGCCCTGCCGCATCCACAATTTCTACCGGGGCCTGCCTGGCCTCTGGATCTGCATGGATCCCGATTGCAATGAACTCGGTACCGACGAGCATTCGGGCATCTGCGGCAAGATGTATAGCCAGCCCCGCGAGATATGTGGCTGCGGTGCCCGCGTGCTTGAATTCTACACCTGCCGGAATTGCGGCGCAGCCCACGTCCGTGCCCATTCCGACGACGTCGACACGCCGAATGCGTTGTGGTCGGAGCCGGGACGGCGCCTGAAGATGCCGGGAATGGAGACCTCGCCGCTCCTCGATCTCGATCTTCTGCTGGAGGAACCCCGGCATCCGGACCTCGCCGAGATTGCGGAGTATGATCTCGAGACGGGCCGGATAAACCCGCTCAATCAGAGTCCGCGAACCCGCACCGTGTACCTGCGCAAGGATCGCGTCACCCCGCCCGCAGACGATGAGGGCAATCAGGACAACCGGCTTGAGGTGCGCGGCCAGTTCACGCCATGCGCCGTTTGCGGCGATACGGCGGCCTTTGGGCGGACCTCGGTTCAGGATCACCAGACCAAGGGGGACCAGCCTTTCCAGGCCCTCGTCGCACGGCAGATCCAGGTTCAGCCTCCCGGGCCGCAGGCGGCATCGAGCTTCGCCCCGCTACGGGGACGCAAGGTGCTAGTGTTCAGCGATTCCCGCCAGGTCGCGGCCAGGCTTGCGCCGAACCTCCAGCTCTATTCGGTGCGCGATGCGCTTCGAACGCTGATCGTATGGGGCTTCGACCGGCTTCGTCAGCACCCGATGATCCCGTCGATGCTCAGTCTCGACGATCTTTACTTCGCTGCGCTCCTTGCTTCCAAGGGGCTCGGGGTGCGGCTCCGTCCCGAACTCAAGGTAGGGGAGAACTTTGCTGCCGACGCCGCGATCGAAGCCGGTGTTCAGGCAGGCGCGCTCGACGATCAAACGCAGTTCATGATGCTCTGGATGAAGAACAGGGGCGATCGTCCGCCGGAGGGCTTGCTCGACGATATCGTCAAGACCGTCAGGGACCGGCATCTCGGGCTGGAAGCGCTCGCGCTCGCCTCGCTTTGCGAAAGCGCTGACAAGGCGGCGGCGGTTCATGCGTTGCCGGCGATCTCGGGAATCGCCGATACCGATGAGGACAAGATCGCGCTGGCCCGCGCCTGGCTGCGTTGCTGGAGACCGAAGGCCTTCTGGCTGAACGCCATGCCGAGCACATGGTACAAGCGGGGCGGTGGAAGCGGGACCAGCGTGCGATCGCAAAAGGGCTCGTTCAAGGCGATGCGTCGCGTGCTTCCCGACAAAATCGCTTACTCGCTCTTCGACAAGCAATGGCAACCTGCCCTGATGCAGATCTTCGCCGAGGAGATGGAAAGTGGGTTCAAGCGCCTCGCCGGCAAGAACCTTTCGCTGCTCATGGATGGCGAGTGGGTGCGCTGCGGCGCGTGCCGTTCGGTTCACCGGCCCGTGCCGAAGCTGCCGCATTGCCTCGATTGCGGCAGTGGCGAGATCGTCCCTCTCGATCCCGCCACGGACGCTGTCTTCGTCGCCCGCAAGGGCTATTATCGGGCACCCGTCGTAGCTGCGCTCCACGATCCCGAGCACAGGCCGATGGCGTTGATCGCGGCCGAACATACGGCGCAGCTCAATGCGCCGCAGAGCGAGGATGTCTTTTCGCGCGCGGAGGAGAATGAGCTTCTCTTCCAGGACGTGGCGCTCGATTGGGGCGCGGCAGCGAACCGCTCGACGGCGATCGATATCCTCTCGAGCACGACCACGATGGAGGTCGGCATCGACATCGGCGCGCTGTCCGGCGTGGCACTTCGCAACATGCCGCCGGGTCGCGCGAACTACCAGCAGCGGGCGGGTCGTGCCGGACGCCGGGGTAACGCGGTCGCGACCGTGGTGGCCTTCGGAAGTGCCGATAGCCATGACGAGCATTATTTCAGCGACCCCGAGGCGATGATCGCTGGGCCGGTCGTCGATCCCACGCTCACGCTCAACAATCCCGACATCGTGCGCCGCCACGTCCGCGCCTATCTGCTCCAGCGCTATCATCAGGATCGGATTCCGGGGTTTGATCCCGACGCCGATCCGAACCTGTTTTCGGTGCTGGGCACCGTCCCCGGATTCCAGTCGGGCGCAGAAGTCCTCAACCGCGCCGATTTCGAAGCGTGGCTGAAGAAGAATGCCAAGTCGCTCCGGGACTCCGTCGCCGACTGGATTCCGAGCCAGTTATCGCCGGAGGATCGGCAGGAATTGCTCGATGACATGGCGGCCGACTGCCTGAAGGCGATCGACGACGCCCTTAAGGGCAAGGTGCTGGGCGGTGAGAAGGTCTTAGAGGAGCCTGACGGCGAGGGTGTCGAGGTTCAGGAAGAGGAAGGCGAGGAGGTTCCGCCCGAGAAGGCGCAGACCGGCAAATTGCTGGACCGGCTGCTGTATAGTGGCGTGTTGCCGCGCTACGCGTTTCCGACAGACGTGGCGCCGTTCAATGTGTTCGACATCGACCGATCGACGGACTTCCGCCCGGTGATGAAATTTGCGCCGTCGCAATCTCTGCCGGTCGCGCTGTCGCAATATGCGCCGGGCAAGACGGTCTGGATCTCGGGGAAGTGCTACACGTCGGGAGCGATCTATTCGCCGATGTGGGAGGACCGCGTCGAGGCGTGGCAGAACAGACGCCTCTATCGCGAATGTTCCGATTGCCACTTCGCACAGACGGTCCCGCTCGACGAGGGCCTAAAACCAGGGGTGATCGACGACTGCCATGCATGCGGCGGCGAGGGTACCTTCGGACCGACGCACTTTTGGCTGCGTCCGCCGGGCTTTGCGCATCCCGTCTACGTGGATGAGATGACCTCGCCCGACGACATGCCTGAAACGGCGTATGCGACCCGGGCGAAGCTGACGATGCCCACCCCGGCCGACACCGAGAAATGGATAGCGATCAACGACCGGATCCGCGGCATGCCGGATCGCAAGCATCTGCTGGTGTCCAACACCGGGCCGAAGCAGGAGGGCTATAATTATTGCACGAAATGCGGGGTGATCGAGGCCAGCGCCGAAAGCACGGCGATGCTCGGCGGCCCTCACAAGAAGCCTTTTCCCGACGAGAAGGAACCGATGTGCGAGGGCGCGGGCACAACCCGGCACCTCGTCCTGGGCACGGACTTCATAACCGATATCGCGCTGTTCTCGTTGCGCGTGGCGGCGCCGCTTAAGCTGAAGCCCGGTTTTTATCCGACGGACGTCGCGCTCCGGACGGTGAGCGAAGCGATTGCCAAGGCTGCCTCGTCGATGCTCGAGATCGAGCCGGGCGAACTCATGGCAGAATATCGTCCGGCGGTAACGCCAGCGGGGATAAGCGGGCTCGAGGCGGAGATCTTCCTCTACGATACCCTACCCGGTGGCGCGGGCTTCTCCGGCCAGTTGGCCCACCGCGGCGAAGAGCTGTTCCAGCGCGCGCTCACGCTGATGAAGACCTGCCCAGAGAATTGCGACGCCTCGTGCTATCGCTGCCTGCGCAGCTTCAAGAACAAGTTCGAGCATGGATTGCTCGATCGACATGTCGGCGCGGAACTGCTCGCATATCTGATCAGCGGCGAGATGCAGCCCTTCGACTCGCGACGGATCAAGGCCTCGACCCTCCTGCTCCACCAGGATCTCGAGCGCCAGACTGACGGCGTCCAGTTCGGTCTCGATGTCGACGTTGATGTACCTGGAATGGGGCCGGTGACGGTTCCGATCCTCGCCACGCGATCAGACGGTCAGCGGTTCGCGATCGCGCTCGCCGGCGGATTGACCGGGGATCATCCGGCCGACCCGAGGATTGTCGAGATGCGCGAGAACTGGCCGGATCTCCTCGTGATCCCGGTGAACGAACTTCTGGTCAGGGGAAACCTACCGGCGGCATCGCTCTCCGTTCTATCCGCGATCGCATGAAACGACAGGATGTAGCCCGTGATCGAGATTTTAGGTGTGAACAGCGGTCAGGAGTATGAGGCCGCGGTTCACCTGCGCAAACAGATGCTGAAGCTGTGGCCGGACATCGCGCAGTGCAAGGACGATATCGTCAAGATATTCGTCGGCTTCAAAATGTATGGATACAAATTCCAGGATCTCGACATCATCGTCGTCGGCAGCTTCACGACCCCGAGATCGTTCGATGCGGAGATGAAATTCTATCCGTCTGAGGGAGAGCCGTTCGTTCCGAAGTGTGCCTCCATCCGGAACTTCGCCCTGCTGATCGAGGAGAAGTCCCACGATGCTGTCGGTGTTCGATTCGAGGGTAGGACCGCCACGGTCAAATACAGCAACAAGAAGGACGGGGAGTGCGTCACCGAAAAGGCGTTCAAGCAGATGTTCGAGTTCAAGAAATATCTGCGCGATCGGGGTGGCGGGAGCATCTACCTCCAGGAACTGGTGATGTTCTCGGGGCTAAAGGAAGCGCAACTTCCGCCACGGCCCCATAATTTCATCGCGAGCGACACGAGCTTCGAGAGGCTGCTGAACACGTTGGGTCAAATTTCCAGCCCCGTCCGATCCGGCAATTTCGCCAATCTGAACTTCGGATCGACGGAGGTCTTCCGGACGATCCTCGACCCGAGCTTCGAACTGTTCGACGTCCTCGAACCAACGCCCCTCGATCGCAAGCGCATGGACCTGATCGCGAAGCAGGCGCTGCCCGACACCTGGGTCGAGGATATGGGCGAGAAGCAGATCCTGCTGAAAGGCCGCGGTGGCGTCGGCAAGACCGTCATCCTCCTGCAGATGGCATATCGGGCCTACCAGTTCGACCAGAAGCGGTCGCTAGTCCTAACTTTCAACAAGGCACTCGTCGCGGACCTCCGCCGATCGATGGCCCTTCTTGGCGTACCACGCGCCGTGGAGACCGGGGGCATCGGTATCGAGACGGCGCATGGGTTCTTTGGCCGCCTCATGATGGCGCTAGGCGTCATCGACGGCTACGACGATTTCCTCGAGCGTTACGCCGAGCATAAGGAGACGCTGCTCGCCTATCTGGATTCGGGTGCAGTCAGCCCAGACGATATCGACAAGCTCGTTCGCGATCAGGCCGATCAATTCGGCTGGGACAGCGTGCTCGTCGACGAGGGGCAGGATTGGCCGTCGGACGAGATTGCGATCCTGCGGAAAATCTATGGCTCGGAAAGCCTCGTCGTTTCCGACGGCGTCGACCAGTTCGTCCGCGGGACCGTGGCGGACTGGAGCGCGGGCGTCGGCAAGGCATCGGTCCGTAAGCGGCGCCTGACGCGCTGCATGCGGATGAAAGCCAATCTAGCGGCGTTCGTGTCCGATATGGCGACAAACCTCGGGATCGATGATTGGGATCTGGAGCCGAACACCGATGCTGCCGGCGGCCGCATCATCATCATCGAGGGCGACCTGAGTTCCCATCCGGATCGTCTGAAGGAGTGGTGCGACGAGGCGGAGGCGCTGAAGAACGCGCCGGTCGATCTCCTGGCCTGCGTACCTCCGTCATTGGCCGGCACCGCCCACGGTGGCGGGATGTGCAGGCCCGCCGCGGAGTTCGTTTCCTTAGGCCACAGGGTCTGGGACGGCACGAGCCGGGAGGTTCGGGAGCATTTCGCGACGAGCCGTGACCAACTGCGCTTCGTCCAGTATGATTCATGCCGGGGTCTCGAGGGCTGGACCGTTATCAATTACGGCTTGGACGAACTCTGGCACTACAAGAATGCCCAGTGGCTCAACGAAGGCCATCCCGTCGATGACCTTTATGCATCGGCCAACGATCTCGCCAAGCTGCATGCGTCCCGATGGGTGATGATCCCGCTGACGCGGGCGATCGATACGCTCGTCATCAACATCGGGCCGCAGCAGAGCTTCGTGCGCGATGCCCTGCTGAAGGCGGCCAAGGCGCGACCCGACATCATCGAATTGATCGGTTTCGAGAATGTGGCCGCGCTCTGAGGAGTCTGACGATGTCAGATTGGGAGCAGTGACGGATCCAGCACAGGCGAGATCAACGCCGCATGGACGCTCTGCGGACCGAGCTTTTCGATGGCGGTGAGGGTTTCCGGCCGTCTGGATCGCTGCAGCAGCCAGCGGCGGCGCCACGCGGCACCGATCGACGCTGCGCTGGAAAGCGATGGCGGTTCGGAGTGCATACCGAGGAGTGCATCGCGCGATGCCGAACCGAGCTCGCAGGCGTAGAACAGCCGTGGATTCGCGTGATGGAGGATGGCGTCGCTGTCGATGCCGAGCGCATCGAGGCCTTCCCTGATCTGTCGAAGTCGAGGGCTGGTCCCTTCGCCGAAGCGGTTGTTCACGCGTCGAGAGTCGTGGCGGGCTTGCGCCATCTGGCGAAGTGCATGAGCCGTCTCATTGCCAAGATGGAGCGTGCCAAAGCCGCCGGTCAGGCTCTTGCCGATGGCGTCCCAGTGGACATCATGCGCGAGAGCGTCGTGATCCTTCGCGCGCACGACGAGCCGATTATATTGGCTTGAGCCCACGCCGTAGAGACTGGTCGTCGTCAAGATCCGAAGGTCGGCGGGTTTGGAGATCGCGCGGCCAGCCATCTGCGACGCGATGACACTGACCTGTGAGCCATACCGTTCGGCGTAGTAATCGTGGATCTCGCGCGACGCGAGGAGAAGGGCGACCAGCTTTCCTCCAAGCAGTTCGTTGTACGGATGGATCGCGCCGCAGATGCTGACGTCGGCGACTTGGCTCGACAGGCCGGCTTTGCGGAACTCGGTGAGAGTGATGTCGATCGCGCGCTGGCCGGTCTTCGCAGCGAGAAGCTGCTCGATCGCGGCGCGCGGCTTCTTTGCGAGGCCGGCCGCGCGAAACATCTGCTTGGCGAACAGGAGTTGCGCCAGAAGCTCGGACCGCTTGCGCACGAAGAGGAGATCCTCGGAAGCCGTGCGCCAGTCGGCATCTCCGTGCGCGTCCTTCACGTTGCCGCGCATCGGCCGGACGCTACCGTCGGCGGATCGGTTGTCTTCATAGTGAGCGCGCAGCTGAAGATCGCGCGAGTAAGCCGCGCCGGCGGCTTTCTGCTCCAGCCGCAGGATCGTCGTCTCGACAGGCGACTGGATTTCGCTCTTGGACGCAAGGTCGTCCCACCTGAGATTGGCGATTGACGCATCGATACGACCGAGGAACGCCTTGGCGATATCCTCCGGCGCCCATTCGCCAGCCAGGAAACGCGCCTCCATCGCTTCTCGGAGCCAACCGATCCAGCGGTCGCGCGCCGTTACCCGCATGACGGGGCTCGCGAGCATAGCGATGCCCATGACGGGGCGGTTCGGGCGAGCAGCGTTCCGGATCAACACCAGCAACTGACGGCCGGGGATCGGGCGATATTCGTGCGCCCAGGTGTGGCGGAAGTAGCGCCATATGTCGTTGAGCGGCAAGCCGGTCGCCGAGCAGCGGTCACGTGCCCTGCAGATCTCGACGACGGGATCGACGACGTCGGCCAATGCCGACTCCTGCTGATTGGTGGGAAGAGACGCGATCCGTCGGAACTCGGTGGCGAGGTCTGACCCGTTGTCGACCAGATCGAGGATGCAACTACGCACCCCGGGCGCGCGGAGCGTGCGGCGCTCCATGCGCCGGAGGAAGGCTTCGACGGACGGTTCCTGTAGTTGCCGTTGGCGTGCGGCCTGCAGGGCGTCGCGAACGCGGCGCTTCACGTCGTCGACCGACTGTTCCGATTGCCGCGTGATGCCTGGCGCCTCGAAGAGAATGTGATCGTCCTCGACGGCGACGCGCCAGCCTTGCTCGAAGAGATCGGCGACGAGAAGGCAGACGGTGCGGAGCTTCCGGCTCTCGCCATCATCAATGTAGCGACGCGCCAGCGTGCGCAGTTCCTCGGCGAAAGAAGGTTGGGGTGCGCCCTCGAACGTCAGGAGGCTGCGAAACTCTCGCTTCTGATCGCTGCGCAGGAAAGGGGAGACGGTTCGCACTTGCCCTGGACTCAACCGCAACTTCCCTACCGACATCAATCGCGATCCCCCCTGCACAGCCCGTTCTTCTAGCCCGATTATGCCAAAGATCGGGGTGAAACTCCAGCGCGCTTGAGCGCGGACACCGACGGATTCAAGAAGATAAAATGTTCGCGATCGATGGGAGGTCCGGGTCGAGCGATCGGCTCCAGTCGGTGAGTATTTCGGAGATGATCCGTCGCCGCGCGGCCGAGCGCTCGCGACCGCTGACGTCGAGGGCATGAAGTAGGGCTTCGAGCGCCCCTTGGAGTGCGATCGGATCCGGTCGGCCGCCTCCGCCGAATGCCGGGTGGGCCAGGTTGATGCCGAGCGCGCCGCTGCTTGTGCGTAGGAGGAGACAGGACAGGTCGCCCTTCTGCTGAATCTCCGCCTGTGAAGTCGGTTGTGACTGCCCGATCGAATCTCGTGGATTGCTACGTTCGAGCGTGGGAGCGATGGCCGGAGTGCGGGCGCGCCCGCTTTTCAGCGATCGAACCCTGCTGCGAAGTTGCTCGATTGCCTTGACCAGCCCGGCCTCGCGTAGCCGGTCCCACATTTCCGGCGACACGGAGATCTGCTGCTTCGCCGTCGTCACGCCGAAAAGCTCGTCAAGGGATGCCGGAAATTCAACCTCGATCCGGATGTAGCGATCGTTGTTGATGAAGGTGGTCCAAGGCGTCTTGGTCTTGCAGTCGATGAGGCGACCGTTCCGGCTGAAGATGATGCCGTGATAATCTTTCAGGACAGGAAATCTTTCGTTGGCGTTTAGCCCAACGGCATCCCTGTTCTTGTCGATCGAAGCAAAACTCGGCGGTAGATAGGAGTAGCGGAGAAGCACCTTGCCGAAGCCGCCCGACATGGCAACGTCGAACGTTACGGGTTCAAGCTCGACGGCTCGATCGTCATCAATCTGGCAAAGCAGGTCACTTGGATTTAGGAAGAGCGGATCAGTCGGCGAGATGGGGTCGCCATCGATAAAGATGAGCGTCGATGCTAGGAGCTTGTGATATGTAACGCTGAATTGCCGGTTCAAATGCTTTGCGAAGCCCAGTGTCGTCGCCCAGTCGAGGCGATCGAGCTTCTCGATCAAAACGATCGTTCCGGAATTCCAACCATCGGGATAGAACCGGTCAATATAGTCCGTCAGAAAATCGGGAATTTGGGCATCGCACGGTGAGGGTATAACCGTATCGCCGTCGTCGTCGGTATATTTGCCGCCGTTAAGGTCGTCGAGATCAAGTGTCACCTGTTTGGCGAGGCCTCCGGCGACCTTCGAGACGACGGTGAAGCGCTTGCCGATGCTCATCGTCGAACAGGGCAATCCGTAGCCATACCGGCCCAATCCCGATCGATCATTCTCGCGATGGGTGCCGCCCCACATCATAGCAAGTTGTATCATGTCCGACGCCATACCGTGCCCGTCGTCGAGTACGGCTATCTGGGCCGGCTTCTTTTGCGAGGCCCCGTCGTCATAGCCAAACACGATATCGATGTGCTCCGCGTAAGCCTGGATCGCATTGTCGACGAGTTCGGCGATTGCTTCGACGTTGCTCCGATATCCGAGATGGCGAATTCCGCGGACAAATGCGTCCGGCACGGTGAGCCCCAACTTCCCGCTCTTCTGCTTTTCCGCTGAGTATCGAGCTTGCGCAGAGACGGCAGCGATCGCACGTCGCGCTGTTTTCGACCGCGAAACTGGGGTCATGGGAACCTCGTTGTGACTAGCTGCTGCTACAGTGGGCGTTGCAACCGGAGATGGGTCGCTCCCCTACCCGTAGACACAGTCTTCCTCGGCGGCGTCGATTTCCGGTTCGGACGAACGACATGTCTGCGCTCGGATTTGAGGCGCTAATCTCTCCTCGCAGCCTATCACGTTTGCGACGGGTTTTCATGAAATCTCCGGACCAGTTCGGCTTCGACCAAAGCGCCAGCTGACACCGTCCGATCGCATCAGCCCGCTCACTTGATTACCAATCCGTTTTTCAAGCGCCGGCCGCCAAGGGACGAGCGTGAATTCTCGCGACTGCTCGACGAGCGCGAACCGCCCGCTGGAAAGATCGACGCGCCGGGTGAGCCGACCCTCGATCGGGCTGCCGGCCTGCACCTCCGCGAACGGCTTCCCCAACTCGTCCGCGAGCCGCGCGCCGGCGCCGAGCAATTCCCGGCGCTGGAGCAGCATGATTGCGTTGGCGCGCAGCCGCACCTTTCCGCCGTCGACGTCCGCCAGTTCTTGCTCGATCAGCCATTGCCGCCGCGCGTCGAGCGCCGATCGGACATCGCGGCCGAACCCGACGTCGCGCATGGGCAGCGGCGTCTCGGCTCCAATCTGGCGGTCGAGCCAAGTCGCAGCGTCCGCAGTTTCGAGGCGCGTGATCGGCAGCACCGACACCGTCTCGATCTCGACCGGTCGGTCGCGCAGCCCGCGTGTCTCGTAGGCGGTCGCCTGGCCAAGATGATCGTCTGCAATCGTCCAGCTGCCGTCGGCCATTCGCTCGACCTTCATGCCCGCTCGACGCATCGCCTCGAGCCGTCGGATGTGCGCCTCGGCAAAGCTCTGTGTCGCGCTGGCATCATGTCTGAGATGCGCATCGATCGAGTATCGTCCGCCATTGGCCTTTGCGACCTCGGCGACCGTTCGATCGACATCCCGCACACCGGCACTACGCGGCGCGATCCTGACTATCGAACCTTCGGGTGTCGGATCGCTCAGGTCGCCGCGCCCGATGTCGAGATAATGAGCCCGGCCATCGATCCCGTCGACGATCAGATAGTGGCGGTCGCGATGCTCGTCCGAGAAGCCGCGATGGATGACCCGCCCGACGATCCCCTCGCTCGGCGTGTCGTGGATGCGGCGATCGACACCGGCGCGATCGAGCTTCCGCGCCGTCAGTTCGCGCTGCATCGTGCGGATGATGTCGCCGCGCTCGCCCATTTGCCGGAGCGTGTCCTCGATGCCGTCGGCGAGGCGCCAGCGTCCATGCCCCAGATCCTCCGCCAGGCCCATCGTGCCGAGCCTGCGCAGCCGGCCGGCCGCGACCGACTGCTGGAACGGGTCGTTGCTCGCCGCGGTCACGGTCCGCTCGTCGTCCATGCGGCGGATCAGACGGCGGTCGATCGTGGTCAGCCGCTCTTGCTCGACATCGTGCCGCAGCCGGTTCTCGATTTCGCGGTCGGTGCGCGGCCCGAGATCGACTGTCGCTAGTTCGGCGGCGCGTTCGCGAAAGCCGTGGGCGATGTACTCGCGCGCGATGATCAGGTTCTCACCGCGATCATCGACGCCGCGCAGCATGATGTGGGTGTGCGGCTGGTCGGTATTGAAATGGTCGACGGCGACCCAGTCGAGCTTCGTGCCGAGATCGTGCTCGGCCTGGGTCATCAGGCGACGGACATAGGGTTTGAGATCGGCATATTCGGCACCGTCCTCGGCCGACACGATGAAGCGGAACTGATGGCGATCGCCGTCGCAGCGTTCGAGGAAGGCCTTGCCGTCGGCCTGATCGGCATTCCGGCCGTAGAGCTCGCCCGGCGCGCCCTCGCGCGTCACGCCATCGCGCTGGATGTAGCGCAGGTGTGCGCGGGCGCCGGGGAGCCCCTTGGCGCCCAGCCTGACGAGCCGGGTCTTCACGATCGCGCGGCGGCTCCTGAGACCGGCGAACCGGTCGCGGCTGGACAGTAGCCGCCCGATGCTGGCGCCGCGGCCGATCCGGCTGCCGTCGAACCGGCGGCCGACCACGCCGGTCTTTGCCCCGGCGAGACGCGCCGCGACGACGATGCGGCTGCCGTAGCGCAGGACCTTCTTGCCGTCCTTGCCCCTGGTGCGACCGAGCTTCGGGGTGAAGTCGTCGTCATCCATCGCGAGTCTCGCGATTTCGGAAGAAAAGTACCGGATTCTGGAACTTCCCTCCCACGGAGTCTCGCACGGCTGGATAACTGTCTCTCGAAAAAACGACGTGCAGACAATCGCTTGGACAGGGTCGCGAGACACTGCCTTTATCTTGTTTTCCCTTCTCCCCTTTCTCCCGACCTTCCCGGCTCAAAAAAGGGGGAGAAGCAGCGCCGGTCCGACGCTGCCTCTCCCTGCCGATCCACGCGCGATCAGTGCGCATCGACCATCGCTTCGTGTGCCGATCTTCGGGACCGGCAGAAGTGCTTTCCCATCGTCCCGTGGGCCATTCCATCGCCATCCACGAGCATCACGCTCGCGAACCAGCGACCGTCCAGCCGCCCGCAAATCGCTATCCGATCCAGCTCCAGATCATCGTCGTCGATGCTCTCGTACGAGCCCAACCACCGCTCTTCGAGCCGTGCATCCCAGAGAAAGTCCGTCTCTCCCGCTTCGAGAAACCTATGCGCCAGGGCCTCCCCGGCACCGCGTCCGAACTCCATTTCCAGACCCGCCATCAACGTCGCCATCACGCGATCCGACGCCGTTCCGATGCTCTGATACATGCCCATGATGACCTCCAACGCTTGCGTTCTCACCATCGAGAACGGCGTTTGAGGGACGGGTGGCGGAGCGGCTGTCAGGGCCGCGGAGCGAAGCGCAGCGCCGCGAAGCGGACGTGGGGGGAACCGATTTTCGAAGAAAATTGGGGGGCACCCGCGGGCCTTGATAGCCGCTCCGCCACCCGTCATGCTGGGTCTATCGAGACGAGCCTCCAACCTCTCGGGGGACCGCAACTTCTCCTCACTCCCCATCATGACGCACCACGAAAAGCGAGGCCGGAGACGATACGGGAGCGGTCGATTCAGGCTGGTTCGGCGCCGGATATTGAACGGCGAACAGAGTCTCGCGCGGCGTTTCGGAAATCGTTCTGCTCGCGACGGGCGGCACGCCGCCGACGGTCTGGAGATAGGCGATCGTCTCGCCCGGAAGCGCGCTGCCGGTCGCCAGATGCGCAGCGTGCCGGCCGGGACCGACATTGTAGGCGGCGAACAGGCCGGGATAGCCGAACCGGTCGTACATCAGACGCAGATAGAAGGTGCCGGCGAGGATATTGTCGCGCGGATCGTCGGGATCGGTGCCGAGACCGAGCCTCTCCCGCATCGCCGCCCAGGTGCCCGGCATCAGTTGCATCAGGCCCATCGCACCGGCCCGGCTGCGTATCGGCCGGCCGTCGAGCCTGGTCCTACCCCGGCTCTCGGCCTGCATGACGCGCTCGATCCATGCGGTCGGCACGCCGAAGCGGAGCGACGCCTCGGTGATCCAGGGGCGCCAGGCTGCGACACCTTCGGTGGCGACGACGGGCGCCGCCACACAGGCGATCATCCTCAGCGGCGCCACAACAGACGCGCCTTTCCGATGATGTCGCGCGCCTCGGTCGCGCCGAAATAGCGGCCGTCGAACGAGGCGGGATTGTCCATGAGCAGGAAGAGTTGACGACCATGGAGCCGGATGCAGCCCGACCACATCGGCATCGGCCGGCCATGTCCGTCGGCAAGCCGGCGCTCGGCAATCCACCGACCGTTGATAAAGATCTCCTGTCCGAGCGCGCAGACTTCGTCGCCTGCGTAGGCCACGACCCGCTTCACCAGCGGCACGTTGATCGGGATGTAATGGCGCGACGCAGCGAGCAGACGGAAGCGATCAGGGATGCGCGCGATCACCATGTCGCCGGGCTCGGCCGAAACACCGGGCGTGACCGCATAGAGCCCGACCGGGGCGCTCGCGCTGGCATTCCAGACGAGGCGCGGCGCGGGCGGAGCCGCCGCGCTGGCCAGCAGGACGGCGATGCCGGCGCAGGTGATCGCGATGCGCCGGCGCAGCCGCGCGCGGCGCGTCTTGTCGGCGCGGAGCGCATCGCCCCAGGCGAGAAGCGGGGCGTCGCCCGCGCGGTCGCGTCGGCCCTTCATCGCCCGATCTCCCGCGCAGCCTGTTCGCCGGACCAGGCGTCGAGATCGTCTATATGATACTGGACGAAGCGGCTGTGACGCCGGAACACCGGCCCCTTGCCGGCGCGGCGGAGGCGCTTGAGCAGCCGGCTCGACAGCTTGAGATAGGCGGCGGCCTGGTCGGTGTTGAGGAAGGGCGAGCCGCGCTTGGCGCGGCTGGCCCGGGCGATATCATCGTCGGTGTCCATCGGGATCGGCATCCTTCGCGGGATCGCGACCGTGCGGTCGCGGCACCGGGAATGCCGCCGGGATCACCGGCCGGGCAGTGTCGAAAGCCGAACGACGATTTTCGACACACCGCGGAAGAGCGGTGCGGGTTACGCCGGGAGGCACGGGTCCGAAGTCCCGTGCGACGGAAAGCGGACAGTGCAGACGCCCCCGCCTGCAAGGTCCCTCGCGAGCTATGGCAAATCCGGCTCACCGCTCGATCCCCGCGCGCCGAAGCGCGCGGGGCACCGTGTTCAGCGCGACCAGATGAGCTTGTGCTCGCCGTTGTCGCCCTGCGTCAGGGTTGCGTAGATGGGCGCCGGGAAGGACGGATCGTCGAGCTTGAGGCTCAGATATTCGGCGCCGGTGTCGCGCGCCGCCTTGGTCCAGCCCGCGCCGAACTCGACACCGCCGGCGATCACTCGATGATCCGGTGCCTTGTCGTGCTCGCGATCGACGGGCCGGATGCTGGCCTTGACGCGAAGGGTGAGGGTCCGGATTTCGCCATTGTAGACGCCGCCGTCGCCGCGGGTGAAGCTGCCAATCTGTGCCATGATAACCTCCATTCGATGGGTCGATGCCGCCCCATGCGGCCTCGATGCGGTTGTCAGGCCGCGGGCCTGACGGCGCGCACCGCCAGGCCGAAGCGAAGCGGAGGACGGCCCGAGCCGGGCTTCTTGTCTCGCGAGGAAGGCGCGGGCACCGCGCCGGGGAAGAAGGTCGGCGAAGCCGTTGCGCGTCAGAGGAAGGCTTGCGGCAAACCGCGATCGATCAAGGCAGCCGGGGTTGCTGAGACCGAGGACCAAGCGGATCATGCGCATAATTTCGGTCAGTCATCACGGTGTCGGCCGTGCATCTGCTAATGAAATCAGCCTCGCCCTCATGTTTCGTTGGCCTTCCCGCCGCCGGAAGCTAGACATGGGCACAGGGGGCGTGATGACGGTATTGGACCAGGTTCGTGGACTGATCGAGCGGCTGTCACCGGAACCGATCTGCGACGACTGCATCAGCGAGCGGCTCGGACTTTCGGTCCGCCAACACGCCAATCACAAGACACGAGAGCTTGCCGGCACGCGCGGTTTCGAACGCAGAAAGGATGCGTGCTCGATCTGCGGCGGCGAGAAGAAGGTGATCTGTTTCCGCGGGAAGTGATCCGTGGAGTTCCGCATCCGATGGGCGTACCCTGTGCGGACTAATCCTTCCACTCTCTCCGCCGCGCGGGCAACCGTGTCTGAACTGTCCTGAGCTTCGATTTCGATCCGCGATTGCCGCGAACGACCGGCGACCCATTCTTGTCCCAAACCCGAATAGTATCCCGGACGATGTTGCGGTATTTCTGCGAGGGGTCCCAGGCCCAGTCGAAGGCGACCGTGTCCGACGCGAAAACCCACTTTTGGGCACCGAGCGCCAGGAAACTGTACCAGACTCCGTCGATATTGACGGCGTGGCCGTGCAGCGCGCCGGTATTGCCGCCCTTGCTCGGCGGCCGGCTCGGTTCACGAAGTGTGGCCTTGTAATCGGTAATGGCGGTCCGCTCGACCGTCTGGCGTTCTGCTTGTGGGGCGTCTTCGATCTCGGACATGTTGGACATGTAGAGACCCGCCAACGACATCGCCATCACAATAAGCCGCGCGCCGACGCCGGAATGGCGGAAGCGCGCGGCCGATTTTTTAGGGTCCGAAGGACGGGCGGGGTTGCCCCCGCCCGCAATCATTTAGGCCGCCTCCGCGAACGGCTGGGCCTGCTCGTCGGGGTCCGGCGCGGCCTGCACATCGCGCGCGGCGATGTGTTTGGCATGGGCCGCGACGGTGCCGACGCCGCCCCGCGCCGTGTAGGCGCTCGGCGGGAACTGCATCCAGCGCGGCACCCAGCGCTCGACCTTGGCGCGACCATCGGCACCGGCAAGATGGTCGCCGATGATCCGCTTCAAGGTCTTCGATTTCTCGCCCGCATTGGCGGTGGCGACCAGTTGGCCCGCCACATCGGCGACCAACCGGCCCAGCACCTCGCGGTCGCGGATCAGCCCGAACAGGGCATCGTCGGCCTGCCACCAGTCGGCCATATCGATGCCGATCTCGGTGCCGACCGCCTCGACGGCGGCGCTTCCGGCAGCCATTGTCTCGCCGATCACGACCGCGATCACCTCCATGACAGCGGGGTCCGGAAGCTCGATCAGGCGTAGGAACACGCCTGCCACGCCATAGTCGTCGCCGTTTCCTCCGGTGACGGTGGGTTCCTCGGACGAGAAGCCGAGCAGGTCGAGCACCGCGCGGCGGCGCTCGTCGAACACGGCCTCGCCGCGCGCCGTCTCGACGCTCTCGCGCACCTCGTCGTTGCGGGTGGTCTGCGGCTCGGGACGCACGGTCCAGAGGTGCGAACCGACGACCGCATGGGCGACCATCAGGCGCAGCGCCACCTCGGGCCGAGTCAGCAGCGCCGCGCGGACAGCGGCATGACGGTGCAGATCGACATAGGTCTGCAAGGTCGAGGTCAGTTCGGGGCGCTGCGGCTTCGGCCCCTCCGGGGCATCGCCGCTCGCGGCGCGGCGGGCTTCCTTGCGGGTCAGATAGCCCTCGTGGAAAGTCACCTCGCCGGTCGAGCGGACATCGACATAGACGCGCCCACCCTTGCGCTTCGCGGCCTTCTCATATTCCCACGAATGGAAATGCTCGGACGCCCGAACGATCACCGCATCGCTCCAGCCATCTTCGATATAGGCCGCGCGCCGCGCCTCGATGGCGGCTTCCTGCGCCGTCCAGAAGGCGTCGGGGTCCGCGAAATAGCGGTCGTCGCCGAACAGGTCGGCGACGGTCGCGCCCGCATAGCTGTCGAGGTCGAACAACGCGACCTTCGCCGCGATCGACTGCCCCCCGAACAGCCATTATGCCGACCGCGTAATTATGCCGAGCATGCCGTGCTCACCGGCTTTGGTGCGCGGATTAAGCGTAGTCCCGCTCGGCATAATTGCCGGTGATGGGTATCTAGGTGCTGCCGGCAAGTGCGAGCATGGCGAGGAGCTTATCGGACGGAGGTCGAAACCGACCTGGCTTCACGCCTGGCGGTGAATGCGCGGCGAGGATGGCAAGCTTCTCGACCGGATCGGCGCGCAAATAGACTTCGGTGCTTCGAAGCGAGGCATGCCCCAGCCATAGCGACACCTTCCGAATATCACCGGTTGCCGCCAAGGTATGGGCGGCGCAACTGTGCCGCAGAACATGCGGGGTGATCCGCTTCGAGCTTAAAGATGGACATGTCAAAGCGGCCTGACGCGCATGCTTTGCGACCATCAACGCGAGTCCGTCGCGGCTGAGCGGTTCGCCGAGCCGGCTTAGGAACAGAGTTGGTTCGCTGGTGGCGCCGCGCGCGCCAAGCCAGCCTCGCAGCGCCTGCTGCGTCTCGCGCCAGAGCGGCAAGACGCGCTCGCGACGCCCCTTTCCATGAATACGGACCGTCGCGAGCGACCCGGCGGGAAATGCAGTTATTTGTAGGCCCAGGAGCTCCGAAGCTCGCAGCCCGCATGCATAGGCAATGTGCAACATCGCCCGATCACGCAAACCGCAGTAACTATGGCTATCTGGCGTAGCGAGCAGCGCTCGAACCTCATCGAGCGTCAGGGCGTCGACAAGCCGCGTCTCGGTTCGCTTGCGCGGCAATGCGTGGATGCGCAGCACCTGATCGAGGCAAGCTGGCACCCTATACTCGATATACCGGAAGAAGGATCGCACCGCGGCAAGACGGGCATTGCGGGACGAGATGCTGTTACGCCGCCCAGCCTCGATATGGTCCAGGAAGGCCAGGATGAGATCGGGGCCGAGATCTTCGATCTGGAGGTCAATCGGCCGGCATCGTCGCTGCTCGGCTGCGAACCGGACCAGCAGGGTGAAGCTATGGGCGTAGGTCGCAACCGTGTGAGCGCTGGCGTTGCGATGCCGGGGCAGATGATCGACCAGATAGTCTGTGAGACGTGGAGCGAGTGAGGTCATCGGCCACCTCCCACGAACCGATGCTCGTTCGCCGTAGCGATGGTGCGCATCAATACCGGTGTGGCCTCGAGATACCAATAGGTGTGTAAGATGCTGCTATGCCCCAGATAGTCGCGAAGCGCTGTCATATGGCGGCGCACCGCGTCGTAATCGTGAACACAAGCCTCGAGCGAACGGACGGCGAAACTGTGCCGAAGATCGTGCAACCGCGGACCTGGCGTGCCGATCGGACCACGAATGCCAAGCTGCCGGGCCAGATCAACGAACACCTTGCGGACGGTCGACCTATCCGGTGCGCGGCCCGTGCTGACGATGAAAAGATCATCGCTGACGGAGAAGGCACGGTTGCGCCGGTTGAGATACGCCTCAACCGCCTCCCGCGTTGTAGGGTGGATCGGCAGCAGCCGGCTCCCACCGCCCTTGCTTCGGCGAACGAGCAATCCATCGTGGGTGAGGTCGGACCGCCGTAAGCCGAGCGCCTCCGAAACGCGCATGCCTGTTACGGCCAGCAGACCGAACAGACAGTGATAAGTGTACGGCTTGATCGTGCTGTTCGGCAGGGACAGTGCGGCCGACATAATCGCCGCAATCTGCTCAGGGTGAAGGAGATGGGGTGACGGTCTTGGGCGTCGGCGGCATCCGAACGCACCGGTCGGCGGCGCAGCGTGACCGGGATCTTCCGCCCGCAGAAACATGGAGAACCGGCGCAGCAAGTTGTACTTGGTGCGAGCGCGTTGGGGCGTGCACGACTGGCTGCACCACTCGTGAATCCGATCGATGGTGACATGGCTGTCGCCGCGGTCATCGGCATAGCGCGCGAACAATGTGAGCGTATGTTCGCCTTCACCAAACCCGACACCCAGCTTGTGGCGATAGTCGACATAGCGCTCGACGTGTTGGATCAGCATGACGCACCTCCGATCCAGGGCTGCGTCACCTCCCCCAGCATGTTGAGATCGACCTTCGCGTAGATCGCGGTCGTATCCGGCTTGGAATGCCTTAGGATCGTGCCGATCGCCTCCAGGGTGGAGCCTTCGCGCAGCATCGACGATGCGAGCGAGTGACGGAACACATGCGAGCCGGTCGGGAGGCCGATGAGACCGGCACGTTCAACCGCCTTCCCGAGAATCCAGCAGATGATGCTGGGGCCAGCGAACGGCTGATATGGCGCCTTTAGACTCAGAAAAAGATGGTTGCTCGTCACCGTTGGTCGAGCCTGTTCGATATAGGCGAGGATCGCCTCACCGGCATCTTGGGGGAGCGGAAGCCGCGCAGAGCGAGCGGACTTGCCGGATACGCTGATCGTGCCTTGATCCCAGTCGATATCGTCGAGCTGCATCGCCACGAGATCGCCAGCGCGCAGTCCAAGCCGAGCGAGCAACAACAGCAGCGCCCGGTTGCGAAGGCCGGTTCGCGTGGATGTGTCGCAGGCTGCGACAATCTGCTCAATGGTCGCTCGATCGATATAGCGCGGAACCTGCGTGGCGGCCCGCTTGGGCGCTACGCTAAGTGCAGCGAGCCGATCAGGCGGACACTCGCCCTGAGCAATCAGGAAACGGACAAACGACCTCAATGTGCACACCGTTCGGTCAATGGCACCCTTCGAGCGGCTCGGATCCTGGTCAAGCAGGATCGAACGCAATGCTTCGGGCGAGCATGTTGCGGCTTCGCCGCAGATGTTGCCGTACCACCGCTTCACCTCCCTCAGGCTCTGCTTGATCCCAGCGGGCGAAAGCCCGCGGGCGGTGGCGAGCCAATGACTATATGCCGTCAGGCGCTCGTCCAGCTCCGGCTCACCTGCGATGGGCGCTATGGCGCCCTCGCGGACGAGATACGCCATGAACTTGATGGCGTGGCGGCGACGAACTGCGATGCCGCTGCGGCTGCGGCGGCCGCTCATCGCGCCTGGACATGAACAGTCGTGGCACGCGAACCGGTCGATGACAGCCCGATCTATCCGGCCCCAATCGGCGTTGCAGCCGAACCAATATGCAAAATGCCGCGCGTCGAACAACATGCGCGCGACAACCTTGGCGACGTAACCTTGAGACCTCAGGTGACCGTTATACGACGCGAGGTGCAGTGCAACGAACTCTGCAACAAGCTCACTCGACGAAAGCGGCGCGGCTGCACGGCGCGGCTCGTAGCGGAATGATGATACGCTGGGCATAAATCCTCCTCAGGTTGTGGGAGGACGAGATTATGCTGACCGCGTTGTCCCATAGCCGTCGGGCGCGAGCGCCTTGAGAGCGCATACTCGGCATAATTACGCGGTCGGCATAATGGTTGTTATGCCAAGCTCGGCATAACAGCCACGCCTTCAACTGGTGGCCGCTCGGCGCATAAGCGTCGGGGTCATCGTGAAGCGCCAGCCACGCGCGCTGCTGGCTCTTGCTGGCAAGGGTCAGATGGCGGACGGTCGTGCGGTCGATCTTCTCGTCGCGATAGAGATTGCGGATGCGCGGCAGCAGGTTGCCGAGCGCCAGCACGCGGCGGATGGTGAGGTCTGGAAGCCCGAAGGTGACGGCGATATCGTCCACCTCGCGGCCTTCCTTGACCAGCCGCGTGAAGGTCTCCCACTGGGTCACCTCGTCGGGGTCGAGCCGCGCGATATTCTCGATCAGCGAGGCCTCGAGGGCTGCGGCATCGTCGCCCGCCTCCATGATCGCGGACGGCACGCAGCCAAGCTCGGGGGCCGCGCCTTCCTCGCCCTGCGCGAGCCGGGCGGCATGAACGCGCCTACGTCCGGCGACCAGTTCGAAGCGGCCCTCGGCGATGCCGGGGCGCAGTATGACGGGGACGATGATGCCGCGCCTGCGCACGGTCGGCAGGATGTCGGACACGTCCGGGGCCTTCTTGCCATGCCGCATGTTCACGGCGCTGTCGTCGATGTTGCCAATGTCGATGAATTCGAGTTTCATGACTTCACTCCTTGTGAGTGCCGGTCCGTCGCTCTTTCCGGGATGGCGGATCGGCTTTCGAATGGCGGCAGACGGCCGCCTGCGTCATCCGGCCTCGTCAGGACTTGGGGGCGGAAGCTGGGTGGCTCCGGCGCTGCGGAACTCCTGTTGGGCTGACAGGATCGATCCGGTTCGGCGGGCGGCATCGGCCCAAACCGACAGCGGGAGTGGCGTCTCGAAACCTATGTCACGCTCGATCCCAAGCCCGAATGGCAGGCGTACGGAAGCGATCTCGGACAGGCTGAAATAGCCAAGTTCGGGGCAGCCGAAGCCGAGGTCGGCAAGGCCGAACAAAGTGTCGTTGTCCTCGTCGAGTTCGGTCGCCAGCCATGTCGCCGCGCCCACCGGATTGAACAGTTTGAGCACCGGCACCGGATCGGGTTCGGGCTTGTTGTCGCGCTGGGCGGCGCGGTGATTGATCGCGTTGGCGCGCAGCGCGAAGCGAAGATCAGGGGTGAGGAGGATCATGCCGCGATCCTCCCTTCCTGCGCTTGCGCATAGCGGGCGAGCAGCCAGTCGGCGGCCTTGGTCGCGGCGCTGGCGGCGCGGAAGATGGCGCGATTGTCCTCGCGCAGCACCTCCAGCCACGAGCCGATATAGTCGGCGTGGCGCACGGTCGGGACGATGCCAAGCGCGGCACAGAGGAAGGCTGATCCCATCTCGGCGACCAGTTCCTCGCGCGCATAATCCTTGCTGCCGAAGGCGTTGCGCAGGTCGCGCCCGAGCCGCTTCGCATGGCCGGTCGCGTGGGTCAGTTCGTGCAAGCACGTCCGGTAATAGTTGATCTGATCGAAGAAGGCAGGCTGCGGCGGCACCTGCACGAAATCGGGGTCCGGCGCGTAGAAGGCGCGATCCCCACCGATGCGAAAATCAACGCCAGAGGCGGCAATCACCTCCTCGGCGACAGGCACGATCTCGCGTTCGGGGAGCGGCACGGGATCGGACGCCAGCCCGGCGCGCAGCCCCTCGCACTGCGCGACATTGAAGACGGTAAAGCGCTTGAGGAACGGCACGGCGCGGGCCTCGTCGCCCTCGCGCTGGGCGCGTTCCTTCTCGGCCTCGGGGGTGAAGCGGTCGGCATAGACGACGGTCACGCCGTGCTCGCCCTTGCGGACGCAACCGCCCGCCTCCTGCGCCTGCCGGAAGGTCAGCCACGATTGCGACGGCCAGCCGTGCTCGATGACCGCGCCCCACAGGATCAGGATATTGACGCCCGAATAGGTCCGGCCGGAGAGCGCGTTGCGCGGCAGGCCGGGGCCGGTGCCGCCGGCCTTTCCCCAAGGCTGGACCCACGGGAAGCGCTCCGCCTCAAGCTCGCTGACGATGCGCGCGGTCACCTCGTCATAGAGGTTCGCGCGGGGTTCCTGCTGCTCCTCGCTCACCAAGCGGCGGGCACTGCGGTTCGATAGTCTGGGCACGGCCTGTCCTCCACGCCACCCCCAAAAGGGCACAAAGCCTCCCCGCGAAGGCGGGGGTGGGCGGCGAGACGCGACCGAGAGGCCCGGCTTCGAGCGGGCGAAGACACCGCTAGGGCGGAACGTAAGTGGAGCACCCCGAAGGGGTTGGCTTCGCCCGCGACGGGCCTAGCCGGGAGCGCCGCCCGCACCCGCCGTAACGGGAGAGGCACAAGCAGCGCCGGCGCGCGGAAGCGCGGCGTCCACAGCCACGCCAGCGATCGTCACCGCAAGGCCGAGACCCTCAAAGGGGCTCGGCGGCGAAAGCAGCCTTGCTGAAGCCGTAGAGCGCGGTCGCAGCGAAGCGTGAGGCGTCCAAATCGCTACAAATTATACTGCCTGTTCGGGTTATACTGCCTGTTCGGGTTATACTGCCTGTTCGGTCGGTGCGCCAAAGCTTCTGAGCGCCGCGTCAAGCCCGTCTCCTATGATCCAACGAGCGCGCTCCAGATGCGATCGCCAGCAGGCTTCGGCATCGGCGCCGGTCGCATCGATCCCCATGTGCGCCGCTGCAGCATCACGCCAATCCTGTCCCGCGTCGTCGGCATCGAGCAGGGCGGCATAGAGTGAGAGATGCTGGCGGTCATAAATCGTGGGAGAGTTGTCCCTGGGCGCAAGGGGGGCGATCGAAATATCAAAAAGCATCGCAGATCAGCGTCCTTCCACGGGATTGTAGAGTATACTCCGTGGATCGTTGCTCGACAATCGCGACCATCGCGTTCGATGTCGAGCCGCGAAAATCTGGCGCGAAACCTAAGATCGCTGAGGACTTCCCGTGGCTTGTCGCAGGAGGCATTGGCCCATGCCGCCGGCATTGACCGGACCTATGTAAGCGCTCTCGAACGCCGCAAATATAGCATCAGTATAGATCGGCTAGACCGGCTCGCCGAGCATCTCGGCGTCGAGCCACATATTCTTCTAATGAAGAATATGCCGGCAGATATTGGCTAGCTATCGCGCCAGGATCGCGTGCGGACCAGCCCTCACCAGCGCGGCGCCCATGGCCACCAGACGCCTGGCCCTGGACTTGCGAAACTCGCCGTCCCCCGGCCAGTCGCCCGGACCCAGCAGATCCTGCGCGATAATGCGCAGGCTGGCACCCGTCGTGCGGGCGTCATAGGCCTGCAGGGCGAGCAGCATTTCGGTTAGCCGGCGGGGTGGGAGCGGGAGGCATTCCTGGACGAAGAGCGCGTCAAATTCCCGTGCGGCGGCGAGCTGCACGGGAAAACGAGGGCCATATTGCAGTTCGAAACCAAGCGACACCGGGCCATCACGCAGGGTGCCCTCGATGACATCCAAACGGACTACTGTGTTCCGATGGGTGAATCGAACATGTTGGCATTCCCGGCTGGCAATGACACATGCCGAAAACAGGCGAATATCAAAACCGTGATGCTCCGCCGGATCAGCGGAGCCATCACGCGGACGGGCCCGCGCGATGAGCACGCGCGGATCGATAGCCGCCGACCAGAGCGGCAGCACCGAGGCGCAACATTGGTCCGGATCTTCAGGGAAAGTGCAACCCCCAACGCGCGACGAAGGCCGGGTCGGCGGCAACACCGTGCGGAGGCAGGCCTGTGAGATGGCTGAACGCCGCACGGTAAGCGGGATCGCGGCGCAGCACCTCCCATGCCAGTGCCGGGCGGCCGAAGCGAGCCACAGCCGCGTAAGCAGCCGGATTCGGCGATCGCGCCGCGACCATCTCAGCCGAACTCTCCCATCTGCGATCGAACGAACAACTCCGCCGCTTCGGCCTGATCCGGTCGCAGGGAATCCATCGCGGGCAGATGGTCCGCGACATCGTCGCGCAGCAGGATCGATGGACATTGGCCTTCGACATTGCCGAGATTGGGGCGATGCTGGGCGTAGCCGACAAGCGCCGCAAGGTCCGGTGGGAAATGCCGGGCGATGGCCGGCGGATAGACCAGCCATTGCAGTTCGAAGGGCTTGAGCCAGCCTAGGCAGTAGCTGATCACGATACCGCGCCGGGGTACGGGGCTGATGTTGCCGCCGCCGCCATGGAGCATTGATCCGAGAAAGACGAGCGCGTCACCGGGCGCCACCTCCGGCACGACCGCGTCGGCCTCTGGCAGGATCGCAACATCCTGGTCGAGATGGCTGCCGCTCCAGAGGCGTGTGCCGCCATTATCGGGCGTGAACCCGGTCAGCGGCCACATCACATTGATGAGATATTCAAGATTGCCCTTCGGTCCCTGCCACATGTCCTGGTCGCGATGCGGCAGTTGCGGCAGCGCACCGGGATGGATTTCGATCGCCTGGGTGAGATTGAGTGCGATGCGATCACACCATGGCAGGAGCATGGATTGCGCGATCTCGAGCACCAGCGGATGCATCACCAGATGCTCTATCCCGGGCGCTCTTCTGAGCAGGGCGCCGAAGCGGCGCGTCCGTTCGCCGTAAAATGCACCTTTGCACAGCGGCGTCGCCGCAAAGCAGGGTTCGAGATCCTTCTCGACGGATCGCAATATGTTCCGGTCCAGCACATGCCCCAGCACGCACCACCCGTCGCGCTCGAGCCTCGCCAGATGGCGGTCGATGGATACGTTCATGCGGCCACCTGCTCTGCGCAGACCGGATAGACCCCCGTCCAGCGCAACCGATCGGGAGTATCGGCCTGTACATGGATGAGGAAGGCCCCGATGGGGCCGCCAGGAATGCGCACGGCCGGACCCAACGGCTCGGCCTGCCAGCCCATCGCGAGCACTTCCTTGCGAAAAGGCTCGGGGATGACACCGGTCAGACCTTCGATGCCGCGTTCGAGCGCGACATCGATCATCGTCGAGATCAGGGCATTGCGCAGTTCGCGCCGGCGCGCGGCACCATGGCGCTGCGGCAGGCAGAGGCGCGTGCTCTCCCAGATCGTGTGGCCGACGGGCACCCCGATGGGGCAAAGATGCGAAAAGAGGGTGTCGAGAACATGCGGCTGCGTGGTGGGGAGCAGGCGCATTGACGCCGCGTGCTGTCCCTCCTCGTCGGCGGCGATGATATAGACCGCACCAGCCGTGTCGAACTGGTCGATTTCGAATTCGCCATCGACCACCGGCACATCCCAGCCGAAGAGGTCGACGAAGAGGCGCTTGCGGTCGGCAAACATGGTGCGCAACAGTCGTTGGTTCGTGGCGAGTGGATGGTTTTCGATGACATGGATCATGAAGCTGCTCCGTTCGTGGATTTCACCCTCGAATGGAGCAGCGATGCGCCGCCGCCTCTAGACCGGGCGATTACTCGGGTTGACGGGGCCTAAGTTCGTGCAGGCCGACCTCGCCGGCAAGCACCGCGCTCACCACGAGCTCGGTGCGGTCATGCGCATCGAAGAGGCGCCGCGCCTCGGTCAGATAGCCATCGACCGTTCGCGGCGTGAGTGCGAGGGCGCGGGCAATTTCCTTGTTGGACAAGCCGCGTCCGGCCAGAACGACGCAATCGCGGTGACGCGGATGCAGCCTTGGCCTTGCCGCCGGAATCGATTGTCCTGCCGGCAAGAGTCGCCGCGCGGCCTGGAAAGCGAAGATCCCCAACATTTGGGCGGGACCGAGATAGCTGCTGGCGTTGTGAGGATGTCGCATCCCGGCGAAGGTGCATGATCCCATGCACTCGCCAAGACGGATGCATGGAACCGTAATCCCCTCGTTCAAGCCCTCCGCCAAGCCAAATTCCAGACTTGCGCGATCCTGGCCATCCAACTGGATGATCCGTGGGAGATCAGACCAGAGAAACGCGCTATCGGCGAAGACGCAGGCGCGGATGACGGGATCTCGCCGGTAGCGGCGCTGCCCGAACAGCCGTTCCGTGATCGCTGAGGGATAGTCCTTGAGATCGACCCGATCCTGCCGCTCCTGGCGGAAATCATCATGGTGGATGAGCGCAAAGTGACGACAGCCTATTTCATGGGCCACAGCTTCCATCAATGTTCGAAGGTCGCTCTCGGTGGCCGCCGATCTGATTGAATGAATATAGGCATCGGCTAATGCGAGCCACGATCTTCCGCGCACCGCCGATCGGTCCGGCGACATTGCTCTATGTCCGTTGGTCGAGCCGGGCCATTGACCGTGCTGACATGCCGATATGCATCGCAGATCGCCGCACCATTACTTGCCTCCGATACGGATCACCCAATCTCTCTTAGCTGAACCTGCTGCGCTTCATTTTCGTCCGACTCCTTTGCGTCGGAATCTACTCGAAATCGGTCACATTTCAGGGGAGCACGTCACTGCATGCTGCCAATATCCGGGCTGACCAGTTCATAAGCCCCCATCCGTGGCACCGCCATTTCGGCGGCGAAGTGCCGGTAGCTCCATGGCCAGGTTGACGGCACGCCTTCGGCGTCAAGATACCAGCTGTTGCAGCCGGAGCCCCAGATCGTGGTTTGGGCGGCCTTGATCCGTTCCTGCTCATAGGCTTCCAGTGCGGCGTGGCTTGCGCTGATTTCGCGCGCGCGGCCGCTCGCGATCATGGCGATGAAATGGGAGATATAGGCCCATTGCCGCTCGGCGATATCGATCAGCGAGAAGTTCCCGACCGGTCCGCTCGGCCCGTTCAGCATGAACAGGTTCGGGAAATCGGGGATCGAGATCGCCATATAGGCGGCGGGCCGCTTGGCCCAGGCCTGGCTCAGCTCGACACCGCCACGGCCGATCACGTTCATCGGCCGCATGAACCGATGTGCATCGAAGCCCGTTGCGAACACGATGAGATCAAGCTCGTGGAGGGTGCCGTCCCTCGTCCGCACGCCTTTTGGCTCGATGCACTCGATGCCATCGGTCACCAGTTCGGCATTCGGGTGCTGAATGGCCTGATAATAATCGGGAGAATGGATCAACCGCTTGCAGCCGGCGCGATAATTGGGCCGCAGCTTCTCGCGCAGCACGGGATCGCTGACATTCGCCTCCAGATTGGCGCGCGCCGCGGCCTCGGTCTGGACCATGGTCGATGAATCGGCATCGATGATCGCCTCGGTCCAGCCCCAGGCGACCTCCAGATAGGCGGGATCGTTCTGCATGCTTTTGAGAAGCAGCGGATCAGCGTGGAACGCGGCCCGTTCCTCATCGGTGAAAGGATCATTGACCGTCGGCATGATCCACTGCGCGCTGCGTTGAAAATGCTTGAGCCGTGCCGCGCGTGACGCAAGCGCCGAGACGATCTGCACGCCGGTGGAGCCGTTGCCGATGATCCCGATGCGCCGGCCGTCGAGCGGCACCATATGGTCCCAGCGCGCGCTGTGAAAGCAGTCGCTCGCAAAAGCATCGATACCCGCGATGTCGGGATAGCTCGGGTGATGGAGGACGCCGGTCGCGGCTATGACGATATCGGCCGTATCGCCCGTTCCGCTTCGAGTTTCCAATTGCCAGCGCCCGTCCTCGAACGCGCAGCGCACCACTTCCTCGTTGAACGCGATGTGCTGGTCCACGCCGTACTTGACCATCGTACGCTCGAAATAGGCCTGGATCTCGGGTCCCGGCGGCAGATGGTGGCTCCAGTCCGGATTGGGTTCGAACGAATAGGTATAAGCGTGTGACGGCACGTCGCAGGTGAGGCCCGGATAGCTGTTCTCGCGCCAGGTTCCGCCGATCCGATCGGCCTTTTCATAGATGCGGAAATCGGTGAGGCCCGCCTCCCGCAGCTTGATGCCGGCCAGGATGCCGGCCATCCCGGCGCCGATGACCGCCACTCTTATGCCGCCGCTTTTCGAACTCATCCTCAACCTCTCCGGTAAAATCTATCGGCCGCCCACGTTTTCCAACTGATCGTTCAGCTATATGATTCAGCGTCCAGGGAACTTTGAAATCCATCTTCCGGCAAATCCCGACGGGCGCGCCTGCTTCCTAAACGGGCGCATTTCTCGGAACTAAGCAGGCTGCGGGCCTCCGGCAGCTGCGATCTCGCTCAAAAGCTCGAAACTGCCCCGCGGCGCACGCTTGGTGCGAGGATTATAGCGAGGAGAAAAGACCTTGAGCATGTGCGGAAGAACGAAGCGGCCCAATCGAGCGCTATATTGCTTTTCCAGGCGTATCGATTCACGGCGTTGTTCGGGCGTCATGGTTTCCCGATCCACCGAGAGCATATATTCCGAGACGCGCTTACTATAGCGGCCAAGGTGGATCGACGCCCAGATGAAGCCCAGGATACGTCGGAAATAGCCGCCCCCCAGGGCGTTATGGATATCGAAGCAGACCGTTCTATGTTCGAACTCTTCCGCGAGATGCCATCTCCACAGCTTCACCAGACGTTGATCGGCATCTTTTGTCAGATCGTCAATTTGTTCGAAGAAGAATTCCGCATAGATAATGCCGGTGGATTCAAATCCCTCACAATAAGCGGCGTTCATTTTGAGTGAAGTGCGCGCAAGCATCCGCTCATAATCTCGACCCAGTTCATCTTCAAAAACCTTTAATTTTGGATAACGGGTATAAAGCGTCTTATTGAAGAGCCGATGCTGGCGATAATGATTGCCCTCCTGAGCCATGAATAACCTCATATCCTCCTTGAGCTGATCATCTTCGATTTCCAGAGCCGCCCGCGCCACGACCTTGTTCAGATATGTCTCAACATTCGGCAGACTTGTCGATCCGGCATTGGTGATCTGCGCAAATGAATGATTCGGTGCCCAGTGTGGAAGGGCGTCTTCGAATGTGATCCTCGGATTGCGTGGTATCATGCGAGCCTCTCCACGAATGCCTTGATGTCAGATGCGAGCAACTCGGGAACTTCCAAGGCTGCAAAATGCCCGCCGCGCGGAAATCTGGTCCAATGAACAAGGTTAAAGTGGTGCTCCGCCCAGGCTTTGGGCGGCTTCCAGGTTTCTTTGGGAAGAACGGCGACACCAGTCGGAATGGATATGTACGCCTGTCGGGTCGGATCCCGCATCTCATCATAGTAAATGCGAATAGAACTGCCGATGCTGTTGGTCGCCCAGTAAAGCGCAACGTGATCCACAATGGCCTGATCCGACATCAGGCTTCCACCTGACGGATTGCGGTCGCTCCAAGCCAGGTGCTTTTCGCCAATCCAGGCAAGCAGGCCCAGAGGGGAGTCGGAGAGACCGACGGCGAGTGATTGGGGCCGTGTGGTCTGAATGGCGTAATAGCCCATTCCCTCGGCGCCTAGCGCCGCATTTTCTTCAAGCCACGGAGCTTCATCGTCGAGAACCGCCGTCCTGCTCGGATCACCCTCCGGCGGCGGTTGAACCGCCACCAGGTTGAGATGTAGTCCAAGGCAGTTTTCCGGATGATGCCGCGCTATCTCCGAAGCTATGATGCTGCCCCAGTCGCCGCCCTGCACGACGAAGCGATCATAGCCGAGTGATCGCATCAACGCGGTCATGGCCTTTGCCATGGCCCTTGCGTTCCAGAGTGCATTCATCGGTCTCTTCGAGAAGCCGAAACCGGGAAGCGAAGGACAGACGACGTGAAAAGCCGGTGTTCCTTCGATCAGGTGGGGAATTACCTCACGAAATTCGAGGAATGAACCGGGCCATCCGTGGAGCAGCAGAAGCGGGATCGCGTCCTTTTCCGCGCTCACTTGGTGGACGAAATGCAGGTCCAGGTCGCCCTGCTCCAGCATGAATGCGGGGAAGGTGTTGACGCGATCGGCAAAGCCCTGCCAGTCCATCGCCATCAAAGCTGCCGACAGTCGGGCCAAGTCTGCCGGCGGAATGCCAAGATGACCATGAGGATCCTCGGCCGCCAGCGCCGGCCGAGCTACTTTCAACCGCGTCCTAAGATCGCCGATGACGTCTGGATCGGCTGAAAAGCGAAACGGTCGCCCGGTCATGTCAGCCTCGGATCGATCAAGATCTTGCAGGCGCTCGGGTCTGAACGAAGGCCTTCGAATTCCTCAGGCAGCGCCCACAGGCTGATCGTCCGGCTATGCATCGGCTTGGGATTGACCTTGCCGAAAGCGATCGCATCAATGACAGCATCGAAATTCTGCTCAGTGTAACACTGAGCGAACTGTATGCTGACCTCCTTGGAAAGGGCGGTCATAGGCTTGAACCTGTCTTCCGAGAAGCAGACGCCGGCAATCACGATGCGCGCGCGTATGCCAGCAAGCTCGACAGCCTGCTGCACCAGTCCGGGCTTGCCGACGCATTCGAGAACGACCTGTGGGCGCATACCCGCCAGTTCGGCAAAGCGGCTGGCGGCATTTTCAGAAATCGGATCTATGACCGCGGTCGCCCCAAGCTCAAGCGCCAGAGCGCGGCGTTCGGCGGACGGTTCACTGACGATCACGTGGCGCGCGCCGAAGCTTCGCGCGAACATCGCCGCGGCCGCGCCGATGGGACCAGCGCCCATGATGAGCACCGCATCGTCGCGACCTACTTTCGCCATTTCAACCGCGTGATGGGCAACCGCCAGGGGCTCCACCATCGCCCCTTCGGAGAAGGTTACGCCGGCGGGCAGGCGTTGGAGCATTCCGGCGCGGGCGCCGACATATTCCGCATAGGCGCCCGGGTGATCGCGCGTCCCGGTGAACAGCACGCTGCTGCAAAGCGCCGGCAGCCCAACCTCGCATGCATCACACCGCCGGCACGCATGAAAGGGAAGCGCGGTGACCCGATCGCCGATATTCCATTCTGGCGCGACATTCGCCCCGAGGGCGACCACGGTTCCCGCAAATTCGTGACCGAGAATCGTGCCCCCGGGGACGAGGCCATATTCAGTGATGTGCAGATCCGAGCCGCAGATGCCGGCTTCAGCAACCTCGATGATCACCTGACCCGCGTCGACAACGGGATCGAGCACCCGTTCGATGGATAACCGCTTTCCCACCTCATGAAAAACTGCTGCCCGCATTCGACACACCACTCCTTTTATTTGGGCAAGGCGCGGGTGGGGCACCTCCATGGGCGACCCGGTTCGGTCTCGTCCCTTGCTCTTCCCGGACCTTAAATCGATGGCGGATCGGAACTAGGGTCGAAGCGCGCGGAACCGGACAAAAACGCTCAACGATTGACGTGAATGCCGCTTGGAGGTTCTATATCGGCCCGTATGGACGGTCTCCACGAACCCTTGCCTCCACTCCCGGGGGCGCTGCTGCCAATCGAATATGTAAGGCCGCTGCTCTGCGCGCTCGAGAGGTTCGAGGGTGAACTTCGGGAGGTCTGGAAGGTTGCGCGGCTTCGAACCCCGCTGCGGGAAGTGCAAAACTCCAAAGTCTGCGCTCTGCCAGTCGGCGAGTTCCTGCAATTCTATCAATTCGGGGTGGAAAGGTTGGAGCAGCTTTGCTGTGAGCGGGACGGCGTCCATGCCTATGGCCCACAGGCGGGCAATGTTCTTCTCTACAGCCTGATCAGCGGTCCCGACATTCGATCCGCCCTCGCGCGATTTTGCGACCTTTACGGAGTGTTGTCTGGCACGGACGCGAGTCGACTCCTCTTCGTCGCAGACGGTTCTGAGGCAGTGTTCTCGTTGCCCTCAGAATTCACGACGCGCGATGAATGTACATTACTTGTTGACGCCATTGCTCTGCATTTTGTGATAGGCATCGTGTCGTGGCTCTTGGACAGGAAGCTCCGGATTTCCTCGATCATCCTGGGCTATGAAAGGCCGGCTGCGCCGAACCCGATCCTCACCGCCTTTGCTGCGCCCTTGACTTTCGAATCCGGCGCGAAAAATGCCATCATATTCAGGGCGAGCGAACTGGACCAACCGATCACGCGGTCATTCTCGGAATTGGAGACCGTCGCCCCCCATTTCCCATTCAATTTTATCGCTCGGACAATTCCCGAGGGCTCAACCGCAGGGCAAGTAAGATTAATGATGGCCAATGCGATACGCAGCTCTCTCGCCTTGCCATCCTCCCGGACAGTCGCAAGCTTGCTCAATATCAGTACCCCGACGTTGCGAAGGAGACTGCGAGGTGAAACAACCTCATATGCGCAAATCCGAGCTGAATTTCAGCGAGAAACTGCGGAACATCTGCTTCTGAATTCTGCATTAACGCTTTCGGATATTGCCGAACGGGTGGGCTACGCAGACGATCGTGCGCTGCGGCGGGCTTTCAAGTCCTGGACCGGCAGAAATCCGTCCACGTTACGGAATGAAAGATTGATTTGATCGTTCTCATGCAACCACGATCGATAATCCTTACGAGCAACTAGCAGTACGTCTCTGAAACGGATTGTTATATTCATAAATTATTGAGTTTTGTTAGGACTATACGGATGTCGAGAGTGTTCACACGCCGGGAATTCTACGATCTGGTGTGGTCGAAACCCATGACCCACTTGGCGAAGGAATTCGCGCTCTCGGATGTCGCCCTCCACAAGATCTGCAAGAAGCACGATATCCCGAACCCGCCGCTGGGGTGGTGGGCGAAGAAGGCGGCCGGCAAGGCAGTCAAGCAAACCCCATTGCCCAAGGCGAAAGCGGGTACGTCCGACCGGATCACGATCGCGGCTGGCCAATTGGGACCGGAGCCCGAGGTGATCGCGACCGCGCGCGAGAATGCCCGCCTGCTCGCGTCATCGATCGACACGGACGCCGCCTCGTCGTCGAACCCGATCGTCGAGCGGACGATCGCCCAGTTCCGCAAGGCAAAGCCGTCCTCGATCAACGGCCTCGTCTCGGTGGAGGGCTTGAACGTGGTCAAGGTTAGCGTCGCGCCGGCCTCGATCGATCGCCTGGAACTCGCGCTCGGCCGTATCGCGGCGGCGGCGGAAGCGCTGGGGATCAAGCTGGTGCGGGGCGAGAAGTTCGCGAGCTTCCAATGCGAGGGCGAGACGATCGGCTTTTCGATCAGCGAAGGTGTTCGACGCGAAAAGCATGTGCCGACCGAGAAGGAGCTCGCCGAGCAGGAGGCGGCTCGAAAGCGCCGAGCGCGCCGCTGGCACAACCCCGGCAACTGGGACGACGACGATTTCAGCTTCTCATCCTTGCGCGGTCCCGAATGGGATTATCATCCGACCGGCCTGCTCGTGTTCGAGTTGGAGCACTCCTATCTGCTTGGCGGGAGCCCGCGGCGTTCCTTCAAGGACGCGAAGGTCCAGCGGCTTGAGAACATGGCCAGCGACATCGCGGTCGGCATCGCGGTGCTGGCGGCGGCGAAGAAGGACGATCAGGTCAAGCGCGAGGAGCAAGCACGGCAACGCGAGGAAGAGCGGCGGTTGCGCGAGCTTGCCCTGCGCAAGGACCATATCGCCGAGCGCCGCGGAAAGGCGCTGGATGAGGTGCTCGAAGAAATGGCTTCGCTCGATCGGCTGAGAAGGCTGGTGGCAAATTTGCGCGCAGAGAAAATGTCAGAGAGCACCGGTCGCGTCTCCGAATTCCTGGGGCTGGCCGAACACCGGCTGGCCTCGCGCGAAGCGGCGCTTTCCGCTAACGGTCTCGAGCAGCATTTCGAGAAAAACAAGCTGTTCGGCGACGATGATGATCACGCCTTTCGGCCGCCCTATGGCTACTACTAAGCGACTGTCGAGCGGGGTAATTTTTCCCCTGTCCGGGGACATCCAGCCTTTTCCAGACGATGTGTTGGTGCTATTGATGGTGTCGGTGATTTTCCCTTGGCGATTTGCAGGGAAAATCAGCCTCTTGGGTGCCCGATGGGAGTGTTCTTCTGGCACCATTCCCCTACGGGGGCGCGGAAATGGCCGATTACTAAGAGTTACGGCAGCCGGTGGCACATAAACCTGTCACATACGGACCTGCTGAACCGATGGCCAGAACCGCCAATCTGATCAAGCGCAACGGGCGCTGGTACTTCAACCGCGCGTTTCCCAAAGACCTCTGGCCGGTTCTCGGCAAGGCCCCTTCCGGCTGTCCCTCCATACCGACTCACTGGAGCTTGCCCAGCGCCGTCGCTCGGAAGCCGATCAACAATTTTGGGCTGCGGTGGACGCGGGGCGCAAACAGTTAGGCGAGTCGCAGCCGCGCCCGCTGACGGCCATTGCAGCTGTCGGCATCTGCGCTGCGTGCGGTTTGCCTGTGCCGCCGATAGATCGACAACATCGCGCCCACCCCGACGACCTACATTCGGTCACGCCATCCCACGCACGCTTGGAGGCACCTAAGGCTGCCACTCGTGACATGGGATGATCTGGTTGCATCACCCGCCGGGCCACCCGACATTTAAACCGTAGCGATAATTGCCCTTTTCCGCTTGCCTTCCCCCAGTCGCATCAGTGAACTTTGCGGGTGGTCATATGGCTCGTCCGGCCATCAACGCCGACGGGAACATCGCCCGCAATCGTGACGCGCCGCAAAATCCGGCGCTGATCACCATAATCGTTCACACCATAATGCAAGGTGGAGCGGTTATCCCACATGGCAACATCGCCTTGCTGCCATGTCCAACGGATTGAATTTTCCGGCCGGGTCATATGGCGCATCAAAAGATCGTAGATCTGGCGGGAATCGAGGATTCCATACCCCGCGATATGCGACACGAACGTACCCAGCAGGAGTGACCGTTCGCCCGATTCCGGATGAACGCGGACAACGGGGTGCCAAGCTTCGAGCAAGGGAGCGGACGCCACCGCCTTCAATGTCCGTTCGGTGGTCACTTCAAGCCGTTCAGAGGCATAATCATAGGAATTGGTGTGGACCGCCGACAGATTGTCCGCGAGCGCACGCAGGTCCGCCGGCATATTGGCATAAGCCGCAGCCGTATTGGCCCAAAGCGTATCCCCCCCCAGCGGCGGAATGACCTCGCCGAACAATACAGATGCCATGGGGTAGGCATCGAGGAAGGTCATGTCCGTATGCCAGGTATTGGTTCGCTCGCCCGACGCGGAATCGATCCGCACCTCATAGGCCGAAGCCTTCGACATCGCGGAAAAGGGGTGCCCCTGCAGCGGCCCGAAGCGCCTGGCAAACGCTTCCTGATCTTCGATTTTCAAATGCTGCTGCCCGCGGAAGAACAGCACCTTGTGCTTCACCAGCGCAGCCCGGATCGCAGCGACCGTCTGATCGGGCAAATCGCCGGAAAGCCGGATGCCGGACACTTGTGCGCCGATGCGGCCGGCCAGTTGGCGCAAATCCAGGGCAGTATCCTGCGCCTCGTCCATCGTGGAATTCGATGCGACCTTCTGCATGTCAGCTCTCCTCTTATTTGGGAAACGCTATCGTATCGATATGAGTCTCGCAACAGCATTCATGCAGGCATAATTAGATTTTTCTTGGCGATTTCACTGGAGCCGATAACGTATCGTGTTGAAGGTCGAAATTCTCACCACCCGAATCGAAAGAGTGGGGATCTGGCCGCAGGAGAGTGAGAGCCGCATGCTGAGCCAGCCCCAAAGTCCGTCCCTCCACGAGATCGACACCCCAAAGGAGGTGCGCGCCTCTTTCTCCGCTTATTGTGCCCTGCTGGCGTTGGCCGCGGCGAATATGCTGTGCGCCGGCGACCGGATGATCATGTCGGTGCTGATCCAGCCGATCAAAGCCGATCTCGGCCTCAGCGACACCCAGATGGGGGTGATTTCGGGGCTAGCCTTCGCCATTTTCAACGGCATCGCCCTCATTCCGATCGGGATGCTGGCCGATCGCCATAGCCGCAAAAAGCTGATCGCCATTTGCCTGTTTCTATGGAGCGGAATGACCGCGCTGGGCAGCCAGGCCAACAGCTTCGTCCATCTGTTGCTGATCAGAATCGGCGTTGGAGTCGGGGAAGCCGGCAGCGGCCCAATTGCGATTTCGATGATTTCCGATCTTTTCCCGCCAGCGCAACGCGCACGCGCCATTTCACTGTTCTTCATCTCGGCCCCCTTTGGAACCCTGATCACGGCGGCGGGAGGCAGTTGGATCGCCCAACATTATGGGTGGCGCACGGCCCTCTTGGCGGCCGGCCTTCCCGGCATCGCGCTGGCCGGTTTATTATGGCTAACGGTACGAGATCCCCGACGCGGCGCCTTCGACAAAGCCAAATCCGGGAGCGCACTGCCGCTAACCACCGTTGTGCGCACAATTATGCGACAACGTGCCCTGCTGCACACGATGTTGGGGATCGCGCTTACCTCATTCGTCATTTCGGGTGTTGGCACCTGGGCGGTGACATTCTTAACCCGTTCCCACGGCTTTTCACTCGCTACCGCGGGTGCGTTGTCCGCGATATCATCGCTCGCGGGGATGGCCGGGGCCTTTTCCGGTGGGCAAGTGTCCGACCGCTTTTCCAATGGAGACATTCGCTGGTGCGCATGGACCAGTGCCGCGGGAGCCGGTCTTGCCGTCTTGCCGCTGATCGGATTCTTGCTCTTTGATAACGCGATGGCAGCGGTCGCTTGCCTTGCAGGATATGCGTTCTTCAGCGCGCTCTACATGGGCCCTGGCTATAGCCTTATCCAGACGATCATCGCGCCGCGCGCGCGCGCGACGGCAAACTCATTCACCTATTTGCTGAGCAGCGCCTTCGGATTCGGCCTTGGCCCGTTGGCTGCCGGCGCGCTCAGCGATCACTTCGCATGGGCGGGGTCCGATGCACTGCGATATGGCCTGATCGTGGTTGGAACAGCGCTGATCTGGAGCGCCTTTCATTTTTACCGCGCCGCCAAAACCGCTCTTGATGATCTCGCGATCACCAACGCGGACGCGGCGTAACCACTTCGGGGCGATGCCCGTGCTTGGTGCAACCGCTGCGACATTCTATCGCTCTCCAATGATCAAGCGCCCCGCAGACAATATCGAATCGCGCGCCGACGATGTCCGCGAACACATCATGGCCGTGGCCATCCCGATATTCATCGCCAAAGGACTGGGCGCCACGAGCATCGAGGGCATCGCCGCCCAAGCACAGGTGAGCAAAAAGACGATCTACAAGCATTTCGACGGCAAGATCGACCTGTTCAGATGCGCTGTCCGTTATCGGATGCGACGCGGCCCGATGACCTATACGTCACCCGATCTGGCGCCAGGCGATCCCGTAGCCGCGATCGGCGATTATGCCCGTTGGACCTATGATCATTATCAGACACCAGATTCGCTCGGCCTGTATCGGGCGAGCATCGAAGCCGCATCGCTGGCCCCCGATACCGCGGCTTATATCCGGGATAATTTCAGCGACTCTGTTCTCTGGCCATCCCACTATCTCAGCCTGCTCGTCCAGAATCGCCTGCTGGATATCGATGATATTCGGGCGGCGGCAACTGACATCGCCCTGATCGCGGTCAATGGCACGGCGCATCTTATGGGCTGGCCAGCCATACCCGATCGCTTCCGTCCAACGCTGGCAGCATGGGCAAGCACCTTCTTCCTGCACGGCTATACCGGCCCTTGCGCCCTGCCCACCGCGCGCGAGGATATCCCGCAGCCCTTTTCGGATTTGAACGGGCTTTTCGATCCGCTGATCGAAACGACGGGACGACGCCCGCTTGCCACCGATCGGCGCAATCGCCTGCATCGGGCCGCCATGGCCGAATTCATTGCCCATGGCATGAACGGCGCCAGCATTGATGCAATCTCACGCGCATCCGGCGTCGGAAAAATGACGATTTATCGGCACTATGCCGACAAGCGGGCCTTGTTTATTGGCGTGGTCGATCAGTTTTCCCGCACGGTTTACCAGCACCTTCCAGGCGATGCCACGCCGCCGCCATCCCATTCGAAATTGCCCGATGCCCTCACCAGCATAGGCAAGGCGGCACTCGCCCGCTTCGTCAGCGACGACAGCATCAACCTCTACCGTCTGATGATCCGCGAAGCACCGCAATTTCCCGAACTGGCACTCACGATATTTCGCCGATCGAACGCGGCAACTGTGCACGCTATCCGCGCCTGCCCATTGCCACAACCGGATGCGCGCCCGCCAAGCGACGCCGTGGTTGATTATCTGGCACTGCAATTCATCACCTTGCTGACCAACGCGAACAAGTTTCTCGCATTACCGATCCGCCCACAAGCCGCTGAACAGGAGCGTATGGTGGCGCGGGCCGTAAAGCTGTTTCTGCATGGGCACCAACCCGCGCATCCGGCGTCGCGGGGACATTCGGGTTCGGAAATTCGCCCGGCCGATTGACAGCCCGTCTCCAGCGAAGCAAAACAGAACCAATGGTACCGTATTTGTGCAAACCGCACTCACGCACCGCTGGAGAAGATTCATGCAGCTTTACTGGTTCCCAGGCTCTTGCTCGCTGGCCCCGCACATCATGCTGCATGAAATCGGCGCGACGTTCGATCGGATGAAGGTCGATCTGTTCACCAAGGAGATGGACAATGGCGAAAGCTATTTGTCGATCAATCCCAGGGGGGCGCTGCCAGCGTTGCGGCTGGACGATGGGGAAATCCTGACCGAAGCAGCCGTGTTGCTGCAATATATCGCCGATCTCAAGCCGGAAGCAGGCTTGATCGCGCCGGCGGGCACCCTCGATCGCTACCGCCAGCAGGAATGGCTGAACTATCTGGCCTCGGATATTCACAAGAGCTTTTCGCTGCTCATCACGCCAGTCACGCCGGCGGACTTCAAAGCAACAATTCTTGGCCAACTTTCCAACCATTTCGCGCGGATCGATGCACATCTCCAGACAGGGGGTTATCTCCATGGCGGGCGTTTCTCGGTCGCGGATGCCTATCTGTTCGTGATCCTGGGCTGGTCAGGCTATGCCGGCGTCGATCTGTCGCCCTGGTCGGCACTGGGCCAATATCGCGACCGCATCGCCGCACGCCCAGCCGTTCAGGCCGCCATGAAGGCGGAAGGGCTTATCTAATATCACCCAAACAAGGCCGCCGGGTCGCGCTGGGAACAGTCGGACACCGCTTTAGCCCGGCGGCGTGGTTATGCGGCCGGCCGGGCATCCGGGCTTCGCAATCCCGCGAGGACAATCGTCAATATCTGGCGGAAATCGTCGCGCATATCCTCCCGCGCTCCATAGAAGGAGCGCTGCAAAAGCGGCGCCATGATGATCTCGTCGGCTTGCTGGACATTGGTATAAGCGGGCAGTTCCTTCCGCTGGATCGCGCGGCGCAGCGCTGCCTGGGCGGGCATTCGCCGCCGATCAATCGTCGCGCGCAAGGCCTTGGCAAGCGCGGGGTTGCGCGACGCTTCACTCACCAGCCCCGGCAGAACGCTTGTCAGCGGCGTGGATTCCAGGAATTGCTGATATTGCCCGATCAGATCGAGCAACTCTTCCAGCAGGTCGCCACGGTCCACCACTTCCAGTTCGGGCAGGCGATCGAAGGCAGCGATTGCCAGTTCTTCCTTGGTCGGCCAGCGCCGATAGATGGTCGATTTGCTGACCCGCGCCCGTGCGACGATTTCCGCAACGGTCAGCCCGGCATATCCTCGCTCGCCGAGGATATCGAGCGTCACGCTCAAAATCGCATCGCCGCGCTCCTGATCCTGCGGGCGCCCTACCCGCTTCTTCTCCGATTGCGGGGAAAGTTCATTCGGGGAGGCGATTGCGCCTTGTCCGTTCATGCCGATCCGATCCTGCCTAAAACGCTAAAAACTTAAGGCAATCCGCCATGGAATGCGAATCACGCCATCCGCTAAGCCGGCAGCCGGGCCAGTCTCCAAGAAAACGACTCGTCACGCACGGCGTTGATGATCGCGACGGGCAAACGCGCCCGGTTTTCAAGCGGGCCACCATATTCATCGGTCCGAATGTTTGAAGCTGTCCATCTTCGCTCCCGACCTCGACGCCATGGAACCCGCCCTGTGGACTGGCGGCCATCTGCCCCCAGCCCACAGGGCTGTCCGGATCAGTTCCGCACGATCATCGTCAGGCCATAAGTGCGTGGCTCGTCATGGGCAACCGCCCGGCCAACCCCGAAGATCGCGAGCGAACCGGAAAAGCCATTGGATTCGTTCGAACGATTGGTGAGGTTCTTGCCCCAGAAGCGAAGGCTAACCTCACCGATCCCGCCGATATCCGATCGGGTAAGCCCGATATTGGCGTCGAGCAGCTTGGAATTGCGGACAACCGTATCGTCGAGAACGTTCACCGAAGTGTGCGACGTCGAGCGGTACCCATAACCAATATGGGCATCGAACGTCGTGTTGGCCAAAACCTCGCGCTTATAATCCAGCGCCAGGTTGAACGAACGCCTTGGCGCGTAGGAAAAGTCATCGATAAACTGTTCGACAACGATCGCACCCGTGTCACGGCGCACGATCTTGGAATCTTCGCCGATCTTGGCACGAAGCAGGGCACCGGTGGCGCTGAACGTCAGGTCCGGCGTGACGGCAATGGTGATATCCCCTTCGATACCATAGATCTTGTTGCCATCTATGCCGAGAAAATCACGATCGCCCGCTGTATTGCCGGTCTGTAGGCTGGTTTGATACCCGTCATAATCCATGTAGAAACCCGCGAGACCGAACCGCACGCGGCGATCGAACGCTGATCCCTTGGCGCCGACTTCATAGGAAATGATGCTTTCCGGATCGAACCCCAGCGCGAAGTTGGTTGGATTGGACGAACGCGCCGATGTGCCGTGGCTTTTATAGCCTTTGACGATCTTGCCGTAGAGATTGAGATTATCCGACGCTTCATAGGCTATCGTCAGCGCGGGGCTGAAATTGCTGCGGGATTTGCTGTAGCTGGCGCCTTGAACGACGCCTCCGCAATTCGCCGGATCGGTGCGATCGATCCCTGCTGCGGTAAATGCCGTGAAGAAACGGGCATTGGCGCAATCCGCCGCTGTGAAACCACCCAACGCCGCGAAACTGAATGAATTTTCGTTGAAACGGGTAGCCTTGCGCTTGTCACGCGACAGGCGGGCGCCAACGGTGATGTGCAGTTTTTCCATGGCTTTTGGGGTGAAGGTCAGTTCGGTAAAACCGGCGATCGACTGGTTCTGGACACCAGCGCCGCTCTCGGTCAGCGGCCCGGCTCCGGTGCCGATGGTCTCGGCGGCGGAAAAGGTCCGCCCGCTATCGTCGAAAAAGTACAGGCCACCCACATAATCGAGATTGAGGCCACCCAGTTCAACAGAACCGAGCGCCTGCAGTTCCTGACTAAAATTGCGGTAGCGCACCGCCTCATGGGTAACATTGTCGTTTGGCCCGACCGTGTTCACGATTGTTCCGGTGGAAAGGCCGGCCAGGGTTGTCGCGAAACGGGTCACAACATTGTGGGTCCCGGTGGGCGTGTTGGTCGTCGAGATCTGATTGTGCAAAACGCGATAGCCGGTAATCGATTTGATCGTCAGACTATCCGATGCCTCCCATTCCAGCGTGCCGGTGTGCGCCCAGACCTTGGTCGAGAACGGCATGATGGGCACCGCCGAGTTGATCGATTTCGGCCGCCCCGTCGATGGGAAGCCTTGGGTGAAGCTGGTCTGTCCAAAGGTCTGGACGAAGCCCCCCGGCACCGCGGATGGTGCGGTAAAAGGGGATTGGAATGTCGTGCCGGCCGCAGCCGCGCCCGATGTCGGCACTAACAGCACCGTGGTGTCGCGCGCTTCATTATATTCGAACGCATAATCGGCCGTGAAGCTGCTGTGGGGCCGGAAACGGAGGGCGACCCGCGCATTTTCCCGATCCTTCTTGTTGAAATCCTCGCCGAGGCCGGTGTTCTTGATCCAGCCGTCGCGCTTGGCCCGCGAATAAACGCCGCGGATCGCGAATTGATCGCCGATCGGCGCGTTGAGCATCACCACACCGCGGCGATAATCATAATTGCCAAGCCCACCTTCGAGCCGATAGCGGAAATCGCCGAGTTCGGGCGCGTTGGAGATCAGGTTGATCGCCCCACCCGTTGCGTTGCGGCCGTAGAGCGTTCCCTGGGGACCACGCAGCACTTCAACGCGGGCAAGATCCGGGGCTTCAAAGGCCGCGCCCACGGCGGTGCCGATATAGACCCCGTCCTGATAAAGCGCGACCGACGGATCCTGCGTAATCTGCGTGTCGGCCTGGCCGATGCCGCGAATATAGAGCGAAGCGATATCGGCGCGCCCTGTCCCCGATCGCACCGTCAGGTTGGGGACGGTCGTGGCGATATCGGGAAGGGAGCGGACCTGCTGCGCCTCAAGCTTGGCAGCGCCCAGCGCCTGAACCGAGATGGGCACATCCTGCAGATTCTGTTCGCGGCGCTGCGCGGTGACGACAATATCCTCGACGCCGCCAGTCGCGCTGCGCGTGGCATCCTGCGCTATCGCCATCTGCGGTAGCAGTGCAGCCGTGCCAAGCAGAATTGCTGCAAATTTGGTCGTCATGTTTCGATCCCTCTCCATTTTTATTTGTTGGTTTTCCGGCGCCGCACGCCCATTCGCGGCGGCCGCATGCGATCAGCGCAAGGCGTACATTTCGTAGGTCTGCATCAGGGGATCATGGGTGAGCATGCCGCGCCCCACGATCTGCGTGTGGTTGAGCCAGGCGTATCTTGCGTTCGCGGGATCGATATCGATCTGGCCCGCCAGCATGACGGGCGTCTTGCCGGCGGCGTGGCTCTTCATTTCCCCGCGCGAGATATATTCGATGAAGAAGCGGGTGCCGTCCCCGGCCTCAAACGCGGCACGAATCTGGATGTGCGCACCATGCTCGCCTTGCAGGTACCCACCCATGCCGAACAAGAGCGTCGCGGTGCCGAACAGGTCGTTCGTCCAGCTGCCTTCGTGCAACCGACTGGCCGACCGGAACGCAACCGGACCCGGATTTTGCGACGAAAGATCCGAACTTACCCGGTACGTACCAAACGGATGCAATTCCAATGTCATGGGCAACCCTTTCGATGATCAAACAGATCGGTCAGGTGAAGATCGCAAGCCAAGCGCCGTGGCGGCGGCCCGCCCTGCAAGCCGTCCGAAATAGGTGCCCTCGGCCAGTTGCAGGCCGCTTGATCCGCCCGATTGGGCGCTGAGGCCCGTGGTCGCGCGGCCGACCGCATAAAGCCCCGGTATGGCGCTGCCCTCCGGGGTCAGCACTTCACCGGTGGGTGCCGTGCGCAGGCCACCCAGAGTGAAGGAATAATAGACGCCGGTCGCCTCGATGCCGCAGTCGAACACGGCATAAGGCGGCGCGGTAAGCGGTTTGACGAACCTGGATTTCTTGCCGAACAGCGGATCGTGGCCGTCGCGGGCGTGGCGATTATAGACATTGAGCGTCGCGCCGATCGATCCGCGCGGCCAGCCCAGTTCGTCCTCCAGCTCCTCGGTCGTATCGCCCGTGGCGACGATCGGCCGGGCACCGGCGGGCTGTTCGAACACCTCACTGTCGACCAGCAGGAATATCCGTCCATCCTGCCGCAGCACGGCATGTTCACCGATACGTTTGTGGTTCACGTCCTCCGGGACAAAGCGCTGGCCATGCCCGTTAAGCAGGATGCCGCGGATCAATCCCGGCGGATTGAGCACCGGACAGCTATAGATCGCAGCGTGCATGTTGGCGGTGGCGCCACCCGCCGCCTCGCCCAGCAGGATGCCCGATCCATTATCGAAAGGATTGCCCAGCGGCGCGGTCAGCGAGGCGGCCGGCGCAACCCGCGCCACCATGTCGCGGTTCATGATGAAGCCGCCAGTTGCGATCACGATACCGCCGCGCGCCCGAATATACCGTGTCTCGCCATCGTGGCGCACGCCCGCGCCAACGATGGCACCGTCTCCGTCCGCGATGAGGGCGATGCCATTGGCGTCGGTCAGCACCTCAACGCCTTCGCGCTGCGCGACAGCCACAAGCGTGTCCATCATCAGGCGGCCGCCCATGCACGAACCTTCGGCCTGAACGGTGTGGCCGCGCGGCGCAGGCACGGCGATACGGTTGAACGGCGCGCATTCCTCGCTGCCCGAATAATACAGGCCGTCGTCGGTCGTCGGTTCGTAATTATGCGGCCAATAGCTGGCCTTGAACGGGATACCGAGCGAGACGAGCCAGTCGAAATGGGCCACGCTGTCGCGGCAATAAAGGTCGATCTTTTCCGCGTTGGGGCGATCCCCCGTCGACGCCATCAAATAAGCGCGCATCGCTTCAACGCTGTCGTCGAAGCCGCAGGCGCGCTGGATCGCGGTGCCGCCCCCGCAATAAATTACACCGCCCGATAGCGCGGAACTGCCCCCCGGCGCGCTCGACCGTTCGACGATCATCACGCGCGCGCCACTGCGCCGCGCCTCGATTGCGGCACAGGCTCCGGCGCAGCCAAAACCCAGGACGAGAACATCGACGCTATCGTCCCAGCGGGGCACCGCCTTATCATGGATCAAGCGGGGCGCGTTCATCGGGCGCCTACCGGAACGATGCCGCCCGCCGGTGGGTAAGTGTCCGTCATGCCTTTGCCTCGTCGGATATGGCAGCCGCCAGTTCACCGCGCAGGGTTCGCGCTGCCAGGATGAAGTGGAGCGCCGCCCAGAGAATCACCCCCACCATGATGGTGAGCGCGTACCGCAGGGAATCCGGGCCAAGATGGACGAGGCTGTCGCTGAGCAATCCCGTCAGCTGGATGCCCAGGCCGAACCCGACGATGTTGTTGACGAGATAGACGAGCGCCGTCGCCGTGCCGCGCATCCGTGGCGGAACAAGGCTCTGTACCATGCCGAAACTTGGGCCGAACCAGATCGACAGGAACAATGTGTATAGCCCATTGGCAACCAGCGCGACCATCGGGTCGGGAACCAGCAGGACGGCCAGCAGGCACGGCGCGGCCAACAACAGCCCGATCGCCACCGTCCAGGGCCACCAGCGCTGGTCGCGCCGCGACAGCCGGTCGGAAACGAAACCGCCGAGAAAGATGCTGACGAACGCGGTGCTATGCGCGAGCGCAAGCGCCGGACCGATTTGCTGCAACGACATCCCGTGCGAGCGGACGAAGAAGGATGGCCCCCATGCGCCAACCCCCGACAGGACGAAGGTGATGAGCATCATCCCCGCCATCAGGTGGCGCAACGTGGGCGACCCGAAGACGAAACCGAGCGTCGAGCGCAGCGGCGGTTTTTCCGCGACGACGACACCGTCAAACCTGCCGCGCGGCGGTTCGGCGACGGTGAGGAACAGCAGCAGGGCCACGACAAGGCCGGGCAGCCCTGCCGCGATCAGCGTGATGCGCCAGCCATAATGGCCCGCCAGCCAGCCGCCGCCGGCCAGCGCGATCATCCCACCCACCGGCGCCGCAAGGAACAACACGGAAATCGCCGTCGCGCGGCTGGTTCTGGGAAAGATATCGGAAATCATCGACATCGCCGATGGCCCGCCGCCCGCTTCGCCGGCCGCGACGAGTATGCGCGTGGCAACCAATTGCGGGAAACTTGTCACCATCCCTCCGAACGCGGTCATCGCGCTCCAGACGGACAGGCAGGCAACGATGACGTTGCGGCGATTGCCGCGATCCGCCAGCAAACCCAGGGGCAGTGCGGCAAGCGCGTTGAACACGGCGAAGGCAAGGCCGGTAGCGAGGCCCATCTGGCTATCGGACACGCGGAATTCAGCTTTGATCGGCTCGATCAGCACCGACAGGATCGTGCGGTCCATCGTATTGAAACTGTAAACGAGGGCGAGCAGCCCAAGCACATAATAACGGTTGGTCCCGGATGCTTCCAAAAGCGTCGGCGCTGCCCGGCCTTCGCCGGAATTGCCGGGCGCGTTGCTTCGCGAAACGATTGGTGTGGCCATCAGCTTCCCCTCGCTCTGCCCCGCGCCTTTTTTGTACGGCGCTTTGAGCTTTCCCATCGCATTTGCTTTAGGGACCATCGTTACCGTAACACTGGTACCGAAAGAGTCAATGCACGAGATCCGCGCGCGCCTCGGTGCGTGGCGCGCGTGGCGGGAACACCGTCTGCCGGATCAAACAGGCGGCCGCTTGATGAGGCGATGAACTGCAAGCCAATTCAGTTGACTGTTTTGGGTACCAATTTTACCGTAATTGAAGGCGCCCATGAGGATCGATCACAACGAGAACCACCGCGCCAAAATCGGATCGGCGGGCCCCCAAAGGGGTTTGGAACTCTCTTTCCGCCACGATCCCATCCCGGCTTCAGTGACGGAGTAATTCTGTGCACGTTGATACGACCATGATCGTGACCAATGCCCAACTCAGCGGAGGCGGCGGCATTGGCCATCACGCCAGAAAACTGGAAACGCTGGGCTATAGCGCAGCCTTCACGTTCGAAGGGCAGCACGATCCATTCCTGCCGCTGGCACTTGCTGCGCAGACGACCTCGACCATGCAGCTAGGCACAGGAATTGCCGTTGCGTTCGCGCGCAACCCCATGACGCTGGCCAATCTGGCCTATGACCTGCAACTCATCACGCAGGGCCGGTTCATCCTGGGGTTGGGCAGCCAGATTCAGGCGCATATCGAAAAACGCTTCGGCATGCCCTGGTCACAGCCCGCCGCGCGGATGCGCGAACTGATTTCGGCCATCCGCGCGATCTGGGACAATTGGCAGAATGGCGGAAAGCTGCATTTCGATGGCGCATTTTATCGCCACACCCTGATGACGTCCGCGTTCAACCCAGGCCCGAACCCTTATGGTTGCGCCAAAATTATCGCGGCCGGCGTCGGAAGCAAAATGACCGAGGCGGTTTGCGAAGTGGCGGATGGTTTCACGATCCACCCGTTCAACACGGCCCGATCCCTGCGCGAAATCACACGTCCTGCAATCATGGCCGGGTTAGGGAAAAACCCTCTCGACCGCGATCAGTTCGAAATCTCCTGCAACGTCATCATCGCCTCCGGCCGCGATGAGCGCGAACTGGCGGAGGCACGCGCAAGCGTGAAAGCACAAATTGCCTTTTACGGTTCGACGCCGGCCTACCGGCCGATCCTGGAATGCGAAGGCTGGGGCGATTTGCAAACCGAGTTGAATCGCTTGTCCAAGGAAGGCCGGTGGGATGACATGGCCAGGCTCATTGACGATGATATGCTCGATGCTTTCGCGGTGGTGGCTCCACAGAACGAGATCGCATCACGCGTCCGTGCCAAACTTGCCGGTGTTGCCGATCGCGTTAACCTGGTGAGCCGCTACACCAACGATGATCAGGATTGGGCCGATATCGTCCAGCAATTGCGTACGGCTGATTGACGCCATCCCCAGGGCAGTCTTCCATGCGCCACACAACGGAGCACCCAAGAAGATGCAGGTTCGCAGAATCGTGACCGGCAATGATGCGTCCGGCCGATCTCATATCGTAAGCGACGAGTGGGTCAGCGATCATGAGGACGAAACGGACGGCCTTGTGTGGCGGGAAAGCGGCGCGGCGGAATGCTGGCTGTCATCAACCGCGCCCTATCTGGAACCGCCCCAGGGCAGCAGTCGCTGTTCCCGTGTGGTCTTGCCACCTTGGGCGGACATGGCGGCGAACGTGGCGGCCGGCTTGTTCCCGGGTCTCGATGCGCAAGGCTTTCATCGCACCGAAACAATCGACCACATCCTGATGCTGTCAGGGGAAGTCGATCTTGTTCTCGACGATGCCCGCACGACTGTCCGGGCCGGAGATGTCGTTATTCAGCGCAATACGAACCACGCCTGGCAGAATATGACGGCTTCACCGGCTATCTTCTGGGGCGTGATGGTGGCCCGAAGCAGTGGATAGGCCGATCGCACTGCTCCGGTAGCCGCAAGGGTACTGCGCCGGATCGCCCTCTATCGCACTTGCGGGGCCCATTTGCGTTCGGCCAGCTGTTTGCGTCGCTCGGCGCTATCGATCACGGGGGTCTGTGCCGGCAAAGCCTTTCGCAGCGAAGCGAGCGGGATCAGGCGCGCGACCGGCGCGTCGCCGCCAGCCAGCGGCGTCCGGATGGCCTGCCAGCGCATGAAGATATAGCCTTCCGGATTGCCTGCCGGATCGAGCCAGTTCGGCACCCCGGGATCGTCGAGTGAAATCACGAAACGGATCAACCCGTCATCATCAACCCGCGCCTGGCGGGCGGTGAGGCTGACCTGATGTTCGACGGTGTTGGGCGTGACGAACCAGGGATCGCCCAGCTGGATGCCCTGATAGGCCGCATCGGCCTTGCGCACGGTGATCAGCAGAGCTTCGCCCTTTTTGATCTTGTAACGCGCCATCACGCTCATCTGTCCACCCAGCCCACCGGCATCCGTTGCCGAAGGGCGTGGTGCCGGAAGGACATTGACTGTCGTGCTGCGTTCGATGTCGGGCACATATCCGTCGACCCACAGCGCGGTTGCCTGCCGCATCGCCGTCGCCGCCTGGGCGAACGGGCTTTGATAAGCGCGGGCGGGCGGCATATCGAGCCGTTCGATATACAGGCTGGTCGGCGTCTCCCGCCAATCGCCGAACGACTGACGGGTCAGCACCGCGGCAGCACGATCGGGCATCGCGAACCAGTGCCCGCCGGCACGCGGCGCACCGCCCAGATAGAATTCGAAATCCTCGCCCGGCTTGGCGCCCATGTCGTCAGGTCGGATCACCATCAGATTCCTGCCCAGGCCGACGATCGGATATTTGTCGATGATCTGGAAACTCAGGTCCGCGTGGCTGCCGCGCCGGCCGTAGATACGATAGGCGCCACCGGGTTCCAGCAAGGCGGACCGATAGAGATTGTCGGGATTATAGAGGCCCGGCAGCCCCTCCACCCCGGCGCCGCGGCTGAAATAGGGCGTACCGAGCATGTTCAGCTGTTCGGTAAAGCCCCACGCCTGCGACAGCAGACCCGCAAGATATTTCTCGGTATTCTGTCGCGCGATATCCGAACTGGCGGCATAAGGCGCAGCGCGCAGCTTCGCGCTCACGTCCCCCAGTGCTTCGATCAACGGAGCGGCGGGGTCCGTCGCCTGCGCGGTGACGGCGTTGGGTGCGCCTTCTCGCACCGCCGAGATTACCTCCACCTCGCGGATCAGCCCCTGTTCGATCTGGATCCGATCCATCACCGTGATCGCCCGCTCGGTCGGTGCCGCAGCGGCGCTTTCCCACAATGCGATCACCTGATGCCGGGCTTCGTCGGTGAAAAGCCGCACCGCCCCCCGTGACGCCAGCTTTTCCTGGCGGATGCTGTCCCGCATCGCCGCCTCACCGGCGATGGCGCGGCCCTGATTGACCGGCGCACCATTGCCCAGCGTGTGCGTTCGGCGGACATCAGCCGCGAGCGGCACCTTGCTGTCATCCGCGCTCATCAACGCATCAAGGTAAAGCCGCGCCGTATTTTCGAGGCAGGCGCGGCTATTATCGGTGCAAATGCGGCGATCATCGCCTTTGGCCGCATCAGCGGCCGCCAAAGGCGTCAGCGCGGCGAACAGGCAGAGCGCCGAGCGCATGGTCATGGTCATCGCCCTCATCCTAATTGTCGAAACGGAGCTGGACGTGGCGGCGGCGCGCAGCGATGGCCTCGGCCCGCTGTTCCGGGCTGATCGTCGGCATATCCATGGGGAGATGCTGGCGCAGGTCCGCCAGCTTCACCTTGGTTGCCGTCGGATAGCGGGCCGGATCGAACGTCTTTTCTTTCATCCCATCATAACGCAGCAGGATCGCGCCGCGCCGGCGCCCCGTCGTGTCGAGCCAGTTCGCTACGCCCGGATCACGCCCCGCAATGACGAAATAATAGGATCCGTCCGCACTCTTTGCGGCCTGATCGCCGGTCAGGCTCGTCTGGCGATTGCCATATTCGAGCGAGGAGAACCAAAGATCGGCAAGCTGGATACCCTGATAATTGCCGCTGGCGGGCCATGTCCGCACGATCAGGGCTTCATCGGGCGCCAGATCGAAATTGCCGGCGACCATGAACCGGCCTGGAACACCGCCAAGCGCGGATGGATCGGATGGTTCGCTGATCGTGTTGGCCGGCCGGTTGAGATAGCGGGCGTCAACCATCGTAGGCCAGACCTTCACATGCGTCCGCAGGTCGGCCGCGGCCTTGCGCAGCCGCGTGGCCATCGCCGCATCGGTCAGAACCGGTTTCAGGTCGCCCTCATGCCCCACCCGGTCGATATGCACCTCGCCCGGCGTTTCGCTGCGCCAGTCGCTGAAAATCTGGCGGACCCATATCTGGTTGGCGTCCTTAGGATTTTCCAGCCAGTTGCCCGGTCGCTTGTCGGGCGACAGCCACACTTCGAACGTGCCGTCCGGTTTGACCTTCAACTGTTCGAAACTGAGCGCCGATGCCGATCGCCCACCGCTGCCCGCAACAAACGGATCGCCGGCATAGATCTGAAAATCGAGCCGCCGGTTCTTGCCCAGCTTGCCCCACACCCGATAGGTTTCACCGCCATTGAGCGTGGCCATCAGATAACGCTGGTCGGGATTGTCGCCGCCTTCGCGAATGCGGTGGTCGAGTACGCGAAAATAGGGGAAATCGCCGTCGAACACGACGACTTCTTCGATCCGCGCGACCATCAGGCTCGACAGATAAGCATAAGCGGACGCCCGATTTTCGGGGTCGCGATAAAAGGGATGTTGCCGCAGGAAGGCCGCGGAATCGGCCGTCGCCTGCTGGAATTCGTCCCATGCGGCGTCAAGCTGCTGGCTATCCGTGGGCGTTTGGGCCGATGCGGGAACTGCCGCCGCCAGCATGGCGGCGACGAAGCTTATGGCGATATGCTTCATGGTCATACCTTTGTGTTCAAGGCGAAGACAGACGTACATCCCGACCGGCAGGGACACGCAACGCCCCTGCCGGTGGAACGGTATCCTTAGAACTTAAAGCTGACGTCGAGGCCCCATGTCGCCGGATCACCATAGACATTACCGGCAAATCCAAGGGTCCCGAAGTCGAGTCCCGCGGCCTTGTATTTTTTGTCGGTGATATTCTTGCCCCACAGTGCAACCGAAGCCTTGGCCGCACCCAACTCAAGATCGGACAAGGTGATGCGGGCATCCAGCAATCCCCGCGCCGGCGCAGTGACCTGATTGGCGAACGGGGCAGTTATCGGGTTGGGATGGAAGAAAACCTTGCCCCGATAATTATAATCGAGCCGGAAGGCCATGTTGCCAAGATTTTCCACTGCAAACTCATATTGCGCGCCAGCATTCAGCGTCGTCGAGGCGGAATATGAAAATTTGGCTATGTCGGCGATATCAATCGTCTGGCCAACTGGGTAGCCAAGCGAATTTGCTGTCGTATTGAAGATTTCGAACTTCTTGAACTTGCGGTCGACATAGCCGAATGTCGCATAGGTGGTCAGGCCGGGATACGGCACCGCATTGGCTTCAAACTCTACCCCTTTGTAGCGGGCCTTGCCGGCATTGGTGATGATCGCCGACGCGCCGCCAATCCCGGCCTGGAACGAATTCACCTGCAGATCCTTGTGATCCGCATAATAAGCCGTTGTGTTGAAACGCAGGCGCCGATCGAACAGGTCTGCCTTCAGGCCGATCTCATAAGACGTCAAACTTTCAGGCCCAAAACCACTGTCGAACGCCCGCGCGCTGAAACCGCCGGCCTTGTAGCCGGTGGCGACGCGCGCATAGCCCATGATGCCGTCATCAAACTTATAGTCAGCGGTCATCGCCCAGTTGAATTTGCTGAAGTCGATCGTTGGCGCGCGAACAACCGGTTGTGTCTGCTCGATCGTCTTGTCATCCCAGGTGTAGCGCGCGCCACCGGTCAGCCCCAGCCGATCGGTGACGTGCCAGGTGCTCTGCAGAAAGATGGCCTTGGTCGTTGCTTCCGACCTGTAGGTCAATTGCGGAGTGGTACGAAGGGCGCCGCCGGCGGTGATGAAATCCACCACCTGCGGGCTGTTTTCATGGCCCTTTTCGTTGAAATAATAAGCGCCGAGCACATAATCGACGGTGTCGCCGATCTTGCCGATCAGGTTCAGTTCCTGTGACCATTGGCGCTGACGCCGGAACCCGGCCGCATGATACAGACTGACGGGAAACAGGGTGGCGCCCTGCCCGACACGGCGGCCGAGCAAATCGGCATTCCCCTGGTAACTGCTGTCGTTCACATCCTGCGCCCATTTACGATAGCCCGTGAGCGACTTGAGCGTCGTATCGTCGTTGATATCGACTTCAAGGGTAAGGGTATGACCCTGCACCTTATCGATCGTCTTGCCATCGGAATCGATGCTGATCTGATCGAGCCGGGTTGGCGACACCGTAAACGTCCCGCCACCCGCGCCCGGTGAAGCAGCGAAGAAAGCGAACAGATCGGGCCGGGCCGCGGTCAGTTGAAAGGCATTCGAAAATGCCTTGCTGCGGTTGTAATCGTAGGTGTAGCTCGCCCGAAATCCACTTTTGCGATCGAACATAATAGCCGCGCGCGCGCCATCGGCACGGTAGGCGCCGGGGTCGCGCTGGTCGGGCGTCTTGATGTTGTTGATGATTCCGTCGCGCTGCTTGTGCAGGTAGGTGAAGGATCCGCGCAAGCCGCTGTCACCCAGTTCGCCGGTATCGACCACCGTTCGCGATTGCCAATAGCCGTAATTGCCAACGCTGAATTTCTGGCGGACGCCGAATTCCTCATCGGGCTTGCGCGTGATCAAGTTAACGGCGCCGCCGATGGTGTTGCGGCCATAGAGTGTGCCTTGCGGGCCACGTAGCACTTCGACGCGCTCGAGATCGGCGATTTCAAAGGCCGACCCGGCTGAACGCGCGATAATCACTCCGTCAACATATAAGCCAACCGGGCTATCGGCGGTGAGCAGCGGATCGTTCGAACCAAGGCCACGGATGAACAAGCCCGCGTTGTTCGGGGCCCCTGTGGCCGTGCTGACAACCAGGCTGGGCGCGATCGATCCGAGGTTGGCCACGCTCGAAATCGAACGCGCTTCGATGGTCTGCTGCGTCACGGCGCTGATCGCCAGAGGCGTGGACTGAAGATTTTCGGCGCGCTTTTGCGCTGTGACGATAATCTCCTCAAGCCCCTGATCTGTCGCATCAGGGCTGGTTGCTGCCGCGATCGCGGGGGCGATCGCGGCGACGGGCTGGGGGCGGGCAACGGGCGCCCGCTGCTTCACCACGAACGTGCCGCCCGATGTCTGCTGGTAAGAGAGCGCCGTCCCCTCCAGCAGCTTGGCGAGCGCTTGCTGCGGGGTGAGCATCCCGTTCACCGGATGCGCGCGCTTGCCCCTCACCAGATCGGGATCGAACAAGATCGGCTGTTTGGCCTGTTCGCCGAACCGGGCCAATGCGGTGGCCAGATCCTGGGCCGGAATGCTGATGCTGATCGCCGGTTCAGCGGCGTAGGCCATCACGGATGTGCTGGCGATCCCCACTCCGATCAGCATCTTGCATGCCGTTGCGAGCAGATGGCTTTTGAACATTTTATCCTCCCTGAGCGTTTTTTTACGATGGCCTGTTGCAGACCTCGGCGGAGAAGACGCAGGGGACGAGAAAGTCCGAACCACATTTCAAAAAATGTGGCGAAAAAAATTCGAATACCAAAATGTGCCGCGCAAATATGGCCGTTCAGGCGCGGATATTATTATCCCGCATAGCGCAGCACGATATTATCATCTTTATCTTTCATGGCCTTAACCGGAAATAGCAGCTGGACTGCTTCGAGAAAGTTGGCCGTTTTTCCGGTTGGAAACGAACCGCTGACTTTGATCGCGCCGGCCTTGGCATCACCGATTAGGATCGGATGCGGTGTATAGCGGTTCAGTTCCTCGACGGCTTCTGTCAGCGGTGTGCTTTCGAACAGGATCAACCCGTCCTTCCAGCTGATCAGGCTGCGTAGGCTTGAAAAATGGGTTAGCGAAACCTGATTTCCGGCAAAGCGCATGACGTCATTGGGTTTCAATTTGGTCGCGGCGGCGTTCGGCGACGGGCTGTTCCGCACAATCACGGCCCCTTCGACCAGCGCGATCTGAAGCCGGGATTGATCAAGGCGAACGTCGAACTGGGTGCCCAATGCGGTAACCGTTCGGTTCTGCGCCGTGACGATGAACGGCCGCTGCGGCGCCTTGGCAACCTCGAACAAGGCTTGCCCGCCCACCAGAGTCAATCGCCGTTCGGCCTTGGTATAGCCCACCTGGACAATGCTCTGCGTGTTGAGATGGACGACCGAGCCATCAGCCAGTGTGACGCTCATGCGCTCCCCAAGGCGGGTACGGTAGGTCTGGATGTCCGCTGCAGCGATTTGTGGCGCCGACGATCCGCCAAACAGGCCCGCAGTCTGTGCCAGCCCCCAGAAACCGCCAATCGCGAGTGTGGCGGCAATACCCGCTGCGATGGCCCATCGCCCGCCGCGAACGGAACGATTTGCCGCTACCCGGTTGAGGGTTTCGTTGCGCAGAACCAACAAGGCCGGCATGTCCTTCAAATCGCGCACCAGCGTCGCGCTTTGTTCGATCTCGGCATATGCCTTCGCATTGTCCGGCTTGGTGGCGCGCCATGCTTCAAAGGCAGCGATGTCGGCGGACGTAGGGTGCGCGTGCAGCCGATCATACCAGCGGGCTGCTGCAACGTCGGCGCCCTGCTCGCGGGGGTGGGAAGCAGGCTCAGTCACGATACGCCGCCAATGCTTGCGAAACGTGCGCCAGTGCCTTGGCGAAATGTTTTTCGATGGCTCGCGTGGAAATACCCATCGTCCGCGCGACATCCGCCGTTTTGTGCCCCTCGAGCATCTTCAGAACGAACACGTCGCGCGTCCTTTCCGGCAGCTCTCGAAGGGCCGCCTGCAAAGCCACAATGGATTGCCTGCCTTCCAAGACGTCTGTCGGCGAAAAATCCGAACCACCATGATGTTCCAGGAATGTCTCGGCCGCATGCGTCGGCCGGACAGCATTGCGACGAAAATGATCGCGCAGGGCGTTCGACGCGGTTCTGAACAGGTAGTTTTCGGGTTTTTCGATGGCACTATGGTCGTTTAGCCGGGACAATCGCAAGAAAACATCCTGCACCAGATCCGGCACATCGGATTTCTGGTCGATACGCCGTTCAAAGAAACGGGAAAGGGCCTGCGTGTAACGACGCGCCACGGCCTCAAGCCAGCGTCGATCATGCTTTTCCGTCTCGCCCAAATGCTGATCGGATGCCCTGTGTTCCATCCTGCTTCCATAAAGTGGCACCGGGCCAAGCTGTACGGCGGCGACCTCCGCAAACAGGATGACAGGCTACACCGCAGAGCTTTGCGAAGTCTATGGGCCTGATGATTGCGCGCCCCTCATCACAAGAAAGGCGCTTGGGGTGAGCTGCTGCCGGTTCCGTGGACACCAAGATAAGGTGTTTTTTGGAACCGGAGGGTATGGATGCGACGACGCAAGTTCAGCCGCGAGTTCAAGCTCGAGGCAGTTAAGCTGGTGCGGGAACGCGGGGTGTCGGTGGCACAGGCCGCGCGCGATCTCGATGTGCACGAGAACGTGCTGCGCAAATGGGTGCGGGATCATGAAGCCGATCCGGGATCGGCATTTCCTGGCCACGGCGTGATGAAGGCAGAGCAGCAGGAGATTGAGCGGCTGCGCCGCGAGGTTGTGAAGCTCAAGGCAGAGCGCGACATTCTAAAAAAAGCGGCGGCCTACTTCGCAAGGGACTCGATATGAAGTTCGGGTTCATCGCGAAGCACCGGGGGGTCTGGCCGGTATCGTGGATATGCGAGACGCTCGGTGTTTCGCACAGCGGCTTTCATGCCTGGCTCGTCCGCGAGCCGAGTGCCCGCGCGCGTAGCGACGAGGAGCTTGGCGCGAAGATCCGCGCGAGTTTCGTATCAAGCTATCGAACCTACGGCGCCCGTCGCGTCTGGCACGACATCCTGGCCGAAGGCCTTTCATGCGGCCTGCATCGCGTCGAGCGGCTGATGCGGTTGCATGGGCTCAAGGCACGTCCCCGGCGGCGCGGGCTGCCCAAGGATGCGGGCGAACGTTCGGTCATCGCCGACAACCTGCTCGATCGCCAGTTCACGGCCGACGCGCCGAACCGGAAGTGGGTGGCCGACTTCACCTACATCTGGACGGCCGAAGGTTGGCTCTACGTCGCCGCTGTGATCGATCTCTTCTCCAGGCGCGTCGTCGGCTGGCCGATGAGCGACACGATGACCGCGCAACTCGTGACCGACGCATTGATGATGGCAATCTGGCGGCGCGGAAAGCCCGACGCCCTGCTGCATCACTCGGATCAGGGCAGCCAATATACCAACGAGCAGTTCCAGCGGCTGATGGCCGACAACGGCGTCACATGCTCGATGAGCCGCTCCGGCAACGTCTGGGACAACGCCGCGGTGGAGAGCTTCTTCTTCTCGCTGAAGACCGAAAGGATCGCCCGGAAAACTTATCGCACGCGAAACCAGGCAAGGGCCGAGGTGTTCGATTATATCGAGCGCTTCTACAATCCCACCCGCAGGCACTCGACCTTGGGCTATCTCAGCCCCGTGGACTTCGAGAAGCAGGCTAATGTAGCCTAACTTGGTGTCCGCGGAACCGGCAGAAGCTCATGCCTTGTCCGGCCTGCCTTGAATGATCGCTGCCATCGCCACCGTTTGATACCTGTAGCAAACAATAGCGCCTAAATTTATGGCAAGCACACGGCGAGTCCTATCGATGTCATAATGCGGCCATGACACACGCATGGTCAACGGGTTCTAAAACCACCGCCTCTGCATTCCTATTGGTTCAGCCATAGCATGAAGTTCAGAAATATTAGGAGATAACATATTACACATTAGCCTTCCACGCATATCGTGTATGGTGCCATCTACATACACACTCATGATGGCTCCAACGGTTGCAATGCAATTATCACAAATCTATTTCTATACCTAAAGGTCCGCGCGCATCTCGCTATTATACTTCAATCGCCTTATGAATCCGACTGGAATTATCTAAGAGCGCCTGAATCTGATTATCAATCTTCATAGCAAATCGTTCATTACCACCTTACGTTGTGACATATCGAACTTGCGCTTCGCCCCGCCTAGCCACACCTTCGTGCCGATATGAACATGCATCAGCTGTAGGCAAGCCGAATTTTTCTCGACACGTCCGCTTCAGAGGCGGCAATCGTCACCTTTAAATCGGACTTGGTGGATGGCAGTTATTCCATCTGCGACAACGGAAATCGGTCGGCCTCTTTCGGCCAGGCCTGCTCGTTCCGAGGCCTGCTACCACCGACCCGCCGAGGGCCGCTTCGACCGAAACCCGCCGCTCCCGGGCATGCTCGTCAACGACGGGTTTGTCCCAGAGTTAGCCTCTGCCAAAGCATGAACGAATGTCAGCAAGCAGGCATTGCAATTTGCAGGCGGAATGTCCGAAAAGTCGGCGCGAGCAGTCGAAGGCATCCTAGGCGGAAGAACGGCAGCTCTCCGACCGAGGCCGCCCGGAACCTGCCAGTCAGAAAACGGCCAATTTGAGACGTTCAGCCGCGTCCAAAACGATTCCGTGCCACATTCCCGCCAGCCCCCAGCTCGTCGAGATAATCCGACCAGTCCTGCATCATCGTGACGCGCTCGCTCCAATGCTCGCCACGGGCATAGGCCCGACGAACGTCGTTGCTCTCGACATGCGCGAGTTGCCGTTCGATCGCATCCGGGTGCCACTTGCCGCTTTCGTTGAGCAACGTACTGGCCATTGCGCGGAAGCCATGCGCCGTCATCTGCGTCTTATCGTATCCGAGCCTGCGAAGCGCTGCATCGAGGGTGTTGTCGGAAAAGGCCCGACTGTCGGACCGCACGCTCGGAAAAAGAAGCTTCCCGTCGCCGGTCAGTTCGTCCAGTTCCCTGAACATGGAGATCACCTGATGTGATAGCGGTACGCGATGCGGTCGACGCATCTTCGTTCTGTGCGCCGGAATGATCCAAACCTTCTCATCGAACCCAAATTCGCGCCACTCAGCCAAGCGCAGCTCTCCTGGGCGCACGAAAAGGTGTGGGGCTAGCCGGAGTGCCAGTCTGACCACGGGCTGGCCCTCATAGCCGTCTATGGCGCGCAGCAAGGAACCCACCTCCTTAGGGTCGATAATCGCGGCCCGGTGCGTCACCTTGGGCGTAATCAGCGCGCCCCGCAGATCATAGGAAGGATCACGCTGCGCTCGACCGGTGGCGATCGCAAAGCGGTATATCGTTCCGAACGTGCTGCGGAGACGATTGGCGGTTTCATAGCGTCCGCGGTTCTCGATCTTCTGGAGGACCCCCAACAATTCCAGCGCAGTGGTCTCTGAGATTGGACGCTCACCAAGGACAGGGCGGGCAAAATCGATCAGCCACCGATTCTTTGCCAGCGTCGCTTCGGCGCGCCCCTGCCTTTCGAGCCGCGCGATCCACTCGTCAAAAGTCTCGCTCTTGCGCGCCTGGGCCTCCACCGCTTCCTTTTTCGGTGTAGCCGCGGATCGTCGCCTGCCGCGATGATCTTGCGCACTGCGTCTCGCTTGGCACGGGCATCGGCCAGACCCACATCCGGGTAAACGCCGAATGCCAGGGTTTATCCTTTATCCTCAAAGCGATAGTTAAAACGCCAATAGCGGGAGCCTCGCTCGGTGACGAGCAGTTAGAGGCCACGCTCATCGTGCAGCTCGTACGGTTTTCCCTTGGGTTTAGCGTTGCTTACCGAAGTCGCACTCAGAGCCATGAGGGTATCTCCTTGGCGGCATCTGGAGCAGATACCCTCAGAGATATTCATAAACCGCTCGGATGCAACCGGACCTCCCGGAACTTCACGAACGCAAAAACCGCAGAAATCTGGGGTTTTTTGATCATTCTGGGATGTTGGGGGGCCTCTTGAAATGAGGCGATGGTGCCCGGGGACGGAATCGAACCGCCGACACCGTGATTTTCAGTCACGTGCTCTACCAACTGAGCTACCCGGGCAGGAAGCGTTGGGAAGCGCGCCTATAGACAAGGCTGCTAGGGGGTGTCCAGCCCATCATTTGCAATTTCTTGCGCTTCTGTGTCTCCGGGGGCGGCCGGGGTGCGATATGCCTCGCCCAGCCAGTTGAGGAGATCGCGATCGCGACAGCCCTGGCTGCAAAAGGGGGCGTGCGCGGAAACCGCTGGTGCGCCGCATAGCGGGCAGCCGCCGCGCTTGCGCTTAGATGGAACCGACATGGACATGTCCCCCCGATATGGCGAGTGCGGCGTCCGCTCGCAAGGCAAGCGGCAGGCCGCGCCGCCGTTCACATTCGGCCCGCCAGTCCGCCCGACGTTCGATGGCCGCGATCACGGCGGGCGCAGCGGTGATTTGCATGGTCCCCGCCCCGCCAGTGCGCTCGGCACGGCGCAGCAGGCCGCGCGCGGCCGCCGCGGCCGGGTCGCTGCGCAGCATTTCGGGCAGCGACGCCCGGCTGCGTCGCCGGACGATCTGGAGAAAACCGAAACCATTGACGGCGGTACGTTCGAATGGCTGGGGCAGCACGGCATCGACTGCGGCGGCCACTGCTTGGCGTTCCGCCTTGCCCGTGATCGTCGGCAGGTCGATGCCGATCGATCCCCCTATCCCCATCCGCCGTATCGCTTCGGCCGCCGCACGCGCGCCGGCAATCGCGAGTTCCGTCACCGGCAGCGCGCCATCCACATCAAACAACGTCATCGCCGGGGTCAGCGACAGGCGCAGGCCGCCACCAGCGAACAGGATTTCGCCGGTCATCGCCTCGTCGATCAGTTCGGACCAGCCCGCCGCCTCCAGCCGATCGGGGCCATGAGACGCCAGCCGGACGACAGGCACGCCGGTTGCGGTGATTCGGGTCAGCAGATCGGGGCCGGGCGCCGCCACCGCATCGGCAGACGCGGCCCGCGCCGTGGCGCGCTTGGCCCGGCCCGGTTCAGGGATCGCCGCACGGATGATTTCGACAAGCAGGCGCCGGCCTTCGCTGACGCCGCCCGGTGGCGGTTCGACCAGCACCTCGCCGCCATCGTCCAGCGTGGCAATTGCGCGGCGGCCGGGCTGGATGATCTGCGTCAACCGCGCAGGGCTGATCGCGCCGGCGCGCGGGCCTTCATCGTCGGGTTCGATCAGGGCTTCGAGGATGCGGCCATGGTCCACCAGCGCGGCGCGTGCCTCGCCAATGCCGTCCTCGTACAGCCATTCAGCCAAGGGGAATGCCGCTGGCTTCCAGCAGCGCACGCGTTTCGAACAGGGGCAGGCCGACAACGCCGGAATGGCTGCCCGACAGGAAGCGCACATAGGCCTCGGCATGGCCCTGAATGGCGTATCCGCCAGCCTTGCCGCGCCATTCGCCGCCGGCGATATACCCGTCGATCTCAGCCCCGGTCAGGCGTTTGAAGGCGACGATCGACACGGATTCGCGGTGCCGCGCCCGGCCCGCTTCATCGACCACCGTGACGGCGGTGATCACGCGATGGCGGCGGCCCGACAGCAATTCCAGGCAAGTCCGGGCGGTCGCCTCGTCTTCCGCCTTGGGCAGAATGCGCCGCCCAGCGGCGACCACCGTATCGGCGGCCAGCGTGACGCAGCCGGGATGGCGCAGCGCAACCGCCGCCGCCTTTTCGGCCGCAAGGCGCCGGGCGTGCGGCACGGGCAATTCGGCCGTACCGACGGCTTCGTCGATTTCAGCGGGATCGACCGCGGCGGGGACGACGCCAAGACGCGCAAGCAGTTCCAGCCGTCGCGGGCTGGCGGAAGCAAGGATCAGCCGCATCGGGCGGCCGCCTTATTTGAAGCGATACGTGATCCGGCCCTTGGTCAGATCATAAGGGGTCAATTCGACCAGAACTTCGTCACCCACCAGCACGCGGATGCGATTCTTGCGCATCTTGCCGGCGGTGTGCCCGAGGATCTCATGATCATTTTCCAGGCGGACGCGAAACATGGCGTTGGGCAGCAGTTCCACCACTTGCCCGCGCATTTCGAGCAGTTCTTCCTTAGCCATCAGGCCCCTTAAAATTGATTCGAACGAATAAAATCGCGCCGCCTTAGCGCCGCCGGGCCAAAAAGGGAAGCTGGTGGCTGTCCGGTCAATCTGAATCAGCCCTTTTCCAATCGAACACGTCAGATACCGACGCGTGGACGTTTTCGTAACGTCGGCGCGTTATGACATCGGACAGATGCCCTGCGCGACAGCAAGGGCTTGTGGAAAGTCACCCTGTTTGAAATGGATGCACGGGGGCGGACGAGCCGATTTGGGGGCAAGTGAATGAGTGGTGGCGTCATGACCGGGGCGAACCCGGAATCGGAAAAGATTGCATCCTATCCCCTGTTCGACTGGCTTCGCTTCGTTCTCGCATCGGTCGTTGTCCTCGCTCACGCACAGATACTACCCCCCGGCCCGATCAATGGCGGGCTGGCGGTCGATGTCTTCTTCGCGTTGAGCGGCTGGCTGATCGGCGGCATCTTGTTGCGCACCCAGCGTGTCGAACTGCCGCGCTTCTTCTTCAACCGCGCCACCCGAATCTGGATACCATATCTGGCGGCGGTGATCCTGCTCTACACGATCGCCGCCATGCGCGAAGGGATCGACATCCACTGGTTCAAATATCTCTTCTACGATGCAACATTCACCCACAATCTGTTCACGATCTTCCCGGCCGCCGCCCAGGAAATGCCACTGCGCGGATCGGGCAACCAGTTCTGGAGCATCGCGGTCGAGGAACAATTTTATCTGTTCGCGCCGATCATCATGTTCCTCGTGCCCGCCGGCAAACAGATCTGGCCCTGGCTGGTGGTTGCCGTCGTCTGCCTGATGCTCGGCACGCATGCAGCACCGATTGCACTGGGCGTCATCGCCGCCATCCTCCAGCGCGACATTGGCGACTGGCACATCACCGCCAGCGCACGGCTGGCCTTGCTGATCGCCGCCATTGCCAGCCTGAGCAGCCTGTTCCTATGGCCCGCTGCGTCATTTTCGGCGGCTTTGCGCAGCCTGTTCGCGATCAGCACCGTGCTGCTGCTGGCCGTGGAGGGCAAACGCTATGCCACCGCGGTCTTCGCCGGCGGCATTTCCTTTCCGCTCTATCTGAATCACTGGCTGCCGCTCGCCTTCGTTCATGGCGCGACGAAGAATTACTTCCCCGTTTCGCCGATCGTGGAAACCATGATCGCTTATGCCGGCGCGGTGGCGTTTTCCGCGGTTGCCTACATCGTGATCGATCGCCAGGTTCTGGCTCGCCGGCAGCAATGGTATTCCCGCGCGCTTGCCATCCGCCTTGCCACCATCGCTTATGCAACCATGGCCATCGGCATTATCGGCGGGCTTTTGATCGCCTGGCGATAAGGGATCGCCCGACACGCGGCTTTCACTCTATCCTGCCGGCACGTCAGGGGAGTTGCGCATGGACGACCCAATCAAAGCGTTCCTCGAAGAACTGCACCGCGAGATCAGCGCGATCAGCGATGGCGCGCCAGCCAGCTACATCCCCGAACTCGCCAAGGCCGATCCGCATCTGTGCGGCATCGCCATCGCCACCGTCGACGGCGCAGTGCATGTGGCGGGTGACTGGGACACCCCCTTCACCATCCAGTCGATCAGCAAGGCGTTCGTCTATGGCCATGCGCTGGAAGTGCATGGCCGCGAACGCGTGCTCCGCCAGGTTGGCGTCGAGCCATCGGGCGATTCGTTCAATTCGATGGCTCTCGATACCGTCCACCGGCGCCCGTTCAATCCGATGGTCAATTCGGGCGCGATCGCTACGGCCGAACTGATCGAAGGCGCGGATACGCCCGCGCGACAGGCCGTGCTGGCGCAGCTACTCGCACGCTTCGCCGGACGCCCGCTGGCGCTCGACGAAGCGACCTATCTGTCGGAAAAAGCCACCGGCCATCGCAATCGCGCGATCGCGTGGATGATGCTGTCGGCGGGGATGCTCACCCGCGATCCCGAAGATGTGCTCGACCTCTATTTCCGCCAATGTTCGTACAACGTCACCGCGCGCGATCTGGCGATCATGGGTGCCACGCTGGTGAATGACGGGATCAACCCGGTCACCGGTGTCCGCGCGCTGGCCGCCGAATATGCCCCGGACGTGCTGACGGTGATGCTCAGCTGCGGCATGTATAATTATGCCGGGCAATGGGCCTATGAGGTGGGCCTTCCCGCCAAGAGCGGGGTTTCCGGCGCGATCCTGGCGGTGATCCCCGGACAAGCCGCGATCGCCATCTATTCGCCGCCGATCGACGCCAACGGCAACAGCATCCGGGGCCTTGCCGCGTGCAAGCGGATCGCCCAGCGCTACGGCCTCCATCTGTTTGCCACCCACCCCGATCCGCGCGGCGTGATCCGTTACGAACTGGACGGCGAACAGGTGCGATCGAAACGCCTGCGCACGCTGCGCGAACTGGATATCCTGTCGCGTGCGGGGCGACGAATCCGGCTGCTCGCAGTGCAGGACGCGCTTTATTTCGGATCGACAGACCGGCTGTTGCGCCGGGCAGGCGCGCTGGCCGCCGAGGCCGATTATCTCGTGCTCGATATGCGCCGCGTGTCGCATGCCGATGCCGCAGCGGCTGCCTTGCTTGCAGACTTCCATGCACGGATGCGCATAACAGGCGATCGGGTGATCTTCGCCAATCTCGATGCCGATGGGCCGTTGGCCGCCTTTCACGTCCACCTTCACCGCGCGCTCGATAATCTGGCGACGACGATCTTCGACAGCCGCGATCACGCGCTGGAATATTGCGAGAATCAGCTGATCGCCGAAGTGCTGCCCAGTGGCGGTCACACCGCCCCGGCGTTCGCCGAATATGAACTGTTCCGGGGCATCGCCGCCGACGATATCGCCCGGCTGCAGGCCATCGCCCAGCCGGCGCACCACGCATCAGGCACGCTGATCGCGCGCGAAGGCGAGGCGGCCGATCGTTTTTTCGTGCTGGCGCGCGGGGCCGCCAGCATCTCCGCGGCTGTCGATACCCCGACCGGGCAAAAGACCGTGCGCCTCAGCGTCCTCGGCCCCGGCCAATGCTTTGGCGAACGCGCGCTGATCGATGGCGGCCCGCGCGCGGCCGATGTGGTGGCCGATGGCGCGGTCGATCTGTTCGTCTTTACCGTCGCCGATATCACGGCGCTTGGCGTAGAACGGCCGATGATCCTTGTTCGCCTGCTTGCCAACATGGCCGGCGAACTGGCCGAACGGCTCCACATCGCGAACGCCGAAATCCGCGCGCTGGAAAGGTAATATGCGGGGCGAGCGCCTCCGCCCGCCCCGAATGATCAGAAGCCCGAACGCACGCAGAGCACGTCGGCGATATAAACCCAGCGACCTTCGGATTGCAGCGTCTGGTGCGCCGATCCATTCCAGCCCGACGCGCGACAGAATTGATCCGCCGCCACCTTGGCGCAATTGGCCGTCGATTGCCCACCGGCGCACTGGACACGCTGGCCATTGCGGGCGGGTGCCGGGAAGAATTCGGATCCCATCCCGCGCAGCGATTGATTGGGCATGGGCCGGGGTGGTGGCTCAACCACGGCGCCCCCTACCGGGCGAATCGAAACAAGCCGGCTGCCCGCCCCCAGCTGGTTGCCCAGATTGGCCGTGTCCCGGGTTACGGTGACGCAGCGGCCACCGAAATTGCGTTGCGGACACAGCTGCCACGTCCCGCTCTTCACCCGGATGCTGCGCACCGGCCAGGCCAGCCCCAGATTGGGGTTGGCGCGATTGATCGCCACTGCCGGCCCGCGAAAGCTGGTATCGCGATAGATCGTCGCTTCGGGATCGCGGCCCGGCCAGGCCCGTTCCTGCGCCGCCGCTGCCGCGGGCGAAAGCATCGCCGCGACCATCACAGACAATAACATCGGCACCCTCCTTCTGGACAGAATATCCGAACACGCCTGCCTATATGACGATCCGATTATCGGAATCGGCCGCCTTGCATTACTTGCCCAACACAGTTTCGTTATTTCGCTGACATTTCAAGATAAGCCTTCAGGCTATCAAGCTGCTCGCCCAGCACCTGATCGACCGGGGCTGCCATCTTGTCGGCGCCCCCGCGAACATGGCCACCGACGACATAGGACTGCGTGATGCGCGTGCCCTTGCCGTCCGCCGCGATCGTCCAGGTCAACGCACCCGCGACGCCCTCGCTTTGCAGCGGGCCAAGCGCCCCGGTCAGCCGGATCAGCCGGCCCGGCTGGACGAAGATGACGCGCATATGTTCGACAGCACCGCCATCCGGCAGCGTTTCGCAAAAGCATCCGCCGACGCGCGGCTCAAGGGTCAGATTGCCGGCCTTGCCGGAATAGGTGTGTTCGCCGTTCCACCACTGCCCGATCCGCGCCAATGCGGCATAAGTCTGGGCCGGCGTAGCCGCGATGATCGCCGTGCGGGTAACCGCAAAGCCGCCCGAGGTGGCTGCAACCACTTCGCCACGGGCCGATGATGGGAACAGCGCTATCGCTGCGGCAGCGGCGGCGATGATTCGGATGGCCGGCACAAATCCCCTCCCCCACTGACGTGACGGAGGGGATGTTATCATGCGTGATCCGTATGACGAAGGGGGCGCCCGCCCCCCGTATCACTTCGCGCCGAGGATCGCCTCGATCGCGGTTTCGACCTCGGCGATCGGCGCCATGCCATCGACCCGCGACACCAGTCCGCGGGCTTCGTAGATCGGCAGGATCGGCGCGGTCTTGGCGCGATATTCGGCCATCCGCGTCCGCACCGTTTCTTCATTGTCGTCGGGGCGGCGCTTGAATTCGGCGCTGCCGCAGACGTCGCAGGTCCCGGTCACCTTCGGTTGCTTGAACCGGTCGTGATACCCTTCGCCACACTTCGCGCAGGTGAAGCGGCCGGTGATGCGCTCGACCAGCGCATCCTCGTCCACCGCCAGCTCGATCACATGATCGAGGTTGCGGCCACGCGCCGCCATCAGTTCATCGAGCAGTTCGGCCTGCCGCGCGGTGCGCGGATAGCCATCGAAGATGATCCCGACATCGGCGCCAAGGCCATCCATATGCTCGCCAAGGATCTGCGCCATCAGTTCGTCCGGAAAGAACTTGCCGGCCTTCATGATCTCGTCGGCCATCTTGCCGACTTCGGTGCCTTCCTTCACGGCCGCGCGCAGGATGTCTCCCGTCGACAGCTGAACCATGCCACGTTCGGCCACCAGCCGGCTGGCCTGCGTGCCTTTGCCCGCGCCCGGAGGCCCCAGCAGAATGATATTCATCGGACCCTCGTCCCCCTGTACCGGTCTTGGCCGTTAGCGGCGAATGCCGCCCTTCAGCTTCGCCTTCTTGATCAGATCGCCATATTGATGCGCGATCAGATGGCTCTGGATCTGCGTCACCGTGTCAATGGTGACGTTGACCACGATCAGCAGGCTGGTGCCGCCCAGTGCGAAACTGATACCCGCCTGCGACGCCAGATATTCCGGCACGAGACAGATCAGCGTCAGATAGGCAGCACCGACCACGGTGATGCGGGTCAGCACGAAATCCAGATAATCGGTGGTGCTCTTGCCCGGGCGGATGCCGGGGATGAAGCCGCCATGGCGCTTCAGATTGTCCGCCGTTTCTTCCGGGTTGAACACGACCGCGGTGTAGAAAAAGCAGAAGAAGATGATGCCTGCCGCATAAAGCGTCATGTACATCGGCGCGCCATGGGCAAGGTTCAGGTTGAGCCAGCTCAGCACCGAACCCCACATCGTTTCGTCATTCACGCGCTGGCCGGCGAACTGGCTGATCGTCAGCGGCATCAGCAGCAGCGACGACGCGAAGATCGGCGGAATGACGTTGGCGGTGTTGATCTTAAGCGGCAGGAAGCTGCGATCGCCCTGCATCATGCCCCGCGCCGTCTGGCGCTTGGGATACTGGATCAGCACGCGGCGCTGGGCGCGCTCCATGAAGCAGATGAACAGGATCAGGCCCGCGATCAGCACCAGCACGCCCAGAATCAGCGGCGGCGAGATCGAACCCGAACGGCCGCCTTCGAACAACTGGGCGATATGCGTCGGCAGCGACGCGACGATACCGGCCATGATGATCAGCGAAACGCCGTTGCCAACCCCCCGGCTGGTGATCTGTTCGCCCAGCCACATCAGGAACATCGTGCCGCCGATCAGCGAGATCACGGTGGTGATGCGGAACAGCATCCCCGGATCGACGACCGCCGACATGCCCTGATCCGCGCCCCAGGCCTCAAGCCCGACGGCGATGAAATAGCCCTGGATCGCGGTCAGCAGCACCGTGCCGTAGCGGGTATACTGGTTGAGCTTCTTGCGACCGCTTTCGCCTTCCTTCTTGATCGCGGCCAAGGTCGGCGACAGCGAACTCGCCAGCTGCACGACGATCGAGGCGGTGATGTATGGCATCACGCCGAGCGCGATGAGGCTCATGCGCTCAAGGCTGCCGCCCGAGAAGGTGTTGAAGAAATCGAGGACACCGCCCTTGGTGGTGTCGAACTGCGCCTGAAGCGCGACCGGATCCACGCCCGGCAGCGGCACGAAGCTGAGCAGGCGGAAAACGATGAGCGCGCCCAGCGTGAACCACAGCCGCCTCTTAAGCTCCGTCGCTTTCGCGAACTGCGAGAGGCTGACGTTGGCCGCCAATTGTTCGGCTGCTGATGCCATGTGATCTTCAACCCCGGAAAAAATGCAGGCGGAAAAATAGAAAGCGGCGGAGTGCCCTTACGCCCCCCGCCGCCCCATATAGTGTCTGGCCCGCGCTTGTCAGCCCGGAACCGTCAGGCGGCTCAGGCTTTCGCCGCCGCCTTCTTGGCTTCCTTGTCGGCGGCGCGTGCCTTCTGCACCACGCGGTGCTTGGCAGCGGCCTTCTCGGCAGCCGGAACGACGGCGATCACGTCGACCGAACCGCCGGCCTTTTCGATCGCTTCCTTCGCGCCCTTCGACACGCCGGCAACGTTGAACGACAGCTTGGCGGTCAATTCACCCTTACCGAGAATGCGCACGCCATCCTTGCCGCCACGGGCAATGCCGGCGGCCTTCAGGGCGGCGTGATCGATCACGGCCTTGGCGTCCAGCTTGCCGGCGTCGACCAGCTTCTGGATCTCGCCCAGATTGGCTTCCGCAAAATCCTTGGCGAAGATGTTGTTGAAGCCGCGCTTCGGCAGCCGCATGTGAAGCGGCATCTGGCCGCCTTCGAAACCCTTGATCGAGACGCCCGAGCGGCTCTTCTGACCCTTCTGGCCGCGACCGGCAGTCTTGCCCAGGCCCGAACCGATGCCGCGTCCAACGCGTACCCGGCCCTTGCGGGCGCCTTCATTGTCGCGGATGTCGTTCAGTTTCATGTCTTGCACTCGCTTTCGCTTTTGTCGCGCCGGACGGGGGCAGCCCCCGTCGATTGATTACCGGCATAAGCCGGAAGGCCGTCTCTTTAGCCCGGTTCCCGCAAAAGGAAAGGGCTGGCTTTCGCCAGCCCCACCCGGACGGTCGAAGGGATCAGCCCTCGACCTTCACCATATGCTGCACCTTGCGGATCATGCCGCGAACTTCGGGGGTATCCTCGAGTTCGCGGGTCCGGTGCATCTTGTTGAGGCCGAGGCCAACGAGCGTCGCGCGCTGGTCCTGCGTGCGGCGGATCGGCGAGCCGACCTGCGTCACCTTGATGGTCGCCATGTCCGATTACTCCGTGACAGCCGCGGCTTCGGCTTCGGCAACCTCGGCCGAAGCACCGCCACGACCCAGCAGGTCAGCGATCTTCTTGCCGCGGCGCTGCGCCACCGACTTCGGGCTGGTCTGTTCCGTAAGCGCCTCGAAGGTCGCACGGATCATGTTATAGGGGTTCGACGTGCCGACCGACTTGGTCACCACATCGGCCACGCCCAGGCTTTCGAAGATGGCGCGCATCGGGCCACCCGCGATGATGCCGGTGCCCTGCGGCGCCGAACGCAGCGTCACCCGGCCTGCGCCGAAATGACCGTTGCCATCGTGGTGCAGCGTGCGGCCTTCGCGCAGCGGAACGCGAATCATCGCCTTCTTCGCTGCAGCCGTCGCCTTGGAGATGGCTTCCGGCACTTCGCGCGCCTTGCCATGGCCGAAGCCGGCCCGGCCCTTGCCGTCGCCGACGACGACCAGGGCTGCGAAGCCGAAGCGCTTACCGCCCTTCACGGTCTTCGAGACGCGGTTGATGTGCACGAGCTTTTCGATCAGCTCTTCGCCACCTTCCTCGGCGCCACCGCGACGATCGTCGCGACGGCCACGGTTGCCGTCGCGGCCACGGCCGCCACGATCACCGCCCGGGCCACGGCCACGTCCACCACGCGGGCCACGGCCCTGGCGTTCGCCTTCCGGCGCGCTGCCAGCGGCGGGAGCCGCATCGGCGGAGGCACCCGCCTGGATTTCGGTTTCGTCAGCCATATTAGAACTCCAGTCCGCCTTCGCGGGCGGCGTCGGCAAGAGCCTTCACCCGACCATGGAACAGAAAGCCACCACGGTCGAACACGACCCGGGTGACACCGGCGGCGGAAGCACGCTCGGCGAGACGCTTGCCAACCGCAGCTGCGGCATCGGCGGTCGCGCCGGTCTGGCCACGGACATCCTTGTCCAGCGTCGATGCGGCAGCGACCGTACGGCCGGCTGCGTCGTCGATCACCTGGGCGTAGATGTGACGGCCCGAACGATGCACCGAAAGCCGCGGGCGGGTGCCGCCCTTGGCGCGGAGCGCGGTGCGGACGCGCTGGCGCCGCTTCGCGAAAAGAGAGAGCTTGGCCATTACTTCTTCTTCCCTTCCTTGCGGAAGATGAACTCGCCGGCATATTTGATGCCCTTGCCCTTATAAGGCTCAGGCTTGCGCCAGCGGCGGATCTCGGCGGCGACCTGGCCGACCTGCTGCTTGTCGATGCCGCTGATCTGCACGGTCGTCTGGTCCGGCGTCACGATCGTGATGCCTTCCGGCACCGCGAAATCGACGTCGTGGCTGTAGCCGAGCTGCAGCTTCAGGTTCTTGCCCTGAAGGTTCGCGCGGTAGCCGACGCCCGTGATCTGCAGCGTCTTGGTGAAACCTTCGGTCACACCGGTTACCAGGTTCTGCACCAGCGAACGCTGCATGCCCCAGAAGGAGCGCGCACGCTTCGTCTGGTTGGCGGGCTGGACGGCGATCTTGCCGTCTTCGACGGCATAGACCACTTCGTCGGCGAGCGGGATGCTCAGCGTGCCCTTGGGACCCTTGACCGAAAGCTGGCCGCCTTCGATCGTCGCGGTCACGCCTGCCGGAACGGGAACCGGCTTCTTACCAGTGCGGCTCATCAGAAGACCTCCGCAAGGATCTCGCCGCCAACATTCTGTTCGCGCGCTTCCGCGTCCGACAGAACGCCCTTCGGCGTCGAGACGATGGTGATGCCGAGGCCGTTGCGAACGCGCGGCAGTTCCTTGGAACCGGAATAGACGCGGCGGCCGGGCTTCGAAACGCGGGCGACGTGCTGGATCGCAGGCTGCCCTTCGAAATATTTCAGCTCGATGCGCAGGCCATCATGGCCGGCGAGATCTTCGGCGCTGTAGCCACGGATGTAGCCTTCGCGCTGGAGCACATCGAGAACACGGGCGCGCAGCTTGGACGCGGGCGAAAGCACGCTGTCCTTGCGGGCGCGCTGGCCGTTGCGGATGCGGGTGAGCAGATCACCCAAAGGATCGGTCAGAGCCATCTTCGTTCCTTACCAGCTCGACTTCGTGACGCCCGGGATCAGGCCCTTGTTGGCCAGATCGCGCAGCTGGATGCGGCACAGCCTGAACTTGCGATAATAAGCGCGCGGACGCCCGGTCAGTTCGCAACGGTTGCGAACGCGGGTCGGGTTCGCATTGCGCGGCAGCTCGGCGAGCTTGAGGCGCGCAATCAGGCGCTCCGTCTCGTCCTTGCCTTCGTCGTTCGCGATCGCCTTGAGACGCGCATACTTGCCAGCATACTGCTTGACGAGCTTCTTGCGCTTCTCATTCTTGTTGATCGAACTCAGTTTCGCCATGACTTAAGTTCTCTTTCCTTATCGGATCGAGCCTGCTTCCATACGGAAATCAGGCCGCCTTCTTTTCTTCAGTGGCCGGCTGCGGGAACGGGAAACCGAACAGGCGGAGCAGCTCGCGCGCTTCCTCGTCGGTCCGTGCGGTCGTTCCCACGATCACGTCCATGCCGCGGATCTTGTCGATCTTGTCATAGCTGATTTCCGGGAAGATCAGCTGTTCCTTGAGGCCCGTAGCATAATTGCCACGGCCGTCGAACGACTTGTTGGACAGGCCACGGAAATCGCGAACGCGCGGCAGCGCGATCGTGACGAAGCGGTCGAGGAATTCGAACATGCGATCAGCGCGCAAGGTGACCTTGCAACCGACCGGCATGCCTTCACGCAGCTTGAACTGCGCGATCGACTTCTTCGCCTTGGTGATCACGGCCTTCTGGCCGGCGATCATCGTCATTTCCTGCGCGGCGATCTCGACCTTCTTCTTGTCCTGGGTCGCCTCGCCCACGCCCATGTTCAGCACGATCTTCTCGAGCTTGGGCACCTGCATGGGGTTGGTGTAACCGAACTTTTCGGTCATCGCCTTGACGATGCTGTCTTCGTACAGCTTCTTCAGGCGCGGCTTGTAGGCGTCACCCATTGATCTGCTCCCCGGACTTCACGGCCACGCGGACCTTCTTGCCGTCCTTGATTTCGAAGCGGACGCGCGTCGGCTTGCCATCGGCGGTCACATGCGCAACCTTCGAAACGTGCATCGGCGCTTCCACGCGCTCCAGGCCACCCTGCGGGTTGACCTGGGTCGGCTTGCGGTGACGGGTGGCGACATTCACGCCGGCCACAACCACCTTGCCCTCCTTGGGCAGCGACTTGGTGACTTCGCCGGTCTTGCCCTTGTCCTTGCCGGACAGGACGATGACCTTGTCACCCTTCTTGATCTTCAACGCGGCCATTACAGCACCTCAGGCGCGAGCGAAATGATCTTCATATGGCCAGCGGCGCGCAGTTCACGCACCACCGGGCCGAAGATACGGGTGCCGATCGGCTCCCCGCTGTTCTTGTTGATCAGAACGGCAGCGTTGCCGTCGAAGCGGATGGTCGAACCGTCGGCCCGATGGATATCCTTCGCCGTGCGCACGATGACAGCGCGATGAACATCGCCCTTCTTCACCTTGCCGCGCGGCGCGGCTTCCTTGATCGAAACGACGATGACGTCACCGACGGTCGCGGTGCGGCGCTTGGAGCCACCGAGCACCTTGATGCACTGGACGCGCTTGGCGCCCGAATTGTCGGCCACGTCGAGGTTGGACTGCATCTGAATCATGGGTCAGTCCTCCTTCAACCGGCAACGGCTGGGGTTTCGGCCCCAACCTTGCCCAGAACCCGCCACGTCTTCAGCTTGGAGATCGGCGCGCATTCCTCGATGCGGACGGTCTCGCCTTCCTTGAAGACATTGCCTTCGTCGTGGGCGTGATACTTCTTCGAACGACGGATGATCTTGCCGTAGAGCGGGTGTTTCACCTTACGCTCGACCAGCACCACCACCGTCTTGTCGGTCTTGTCGGAGACCACCGTTCCCGTCAGCACGCGCTTGGGCATGGCTGGACCTCCTTACTTGGCGGCCGAGCGGGTACGCTCGGTCTGCAGGGTCTTGATCTGCGCGATGGTGCGACGCACCTCACGCACCCGCGACGACTTTTCGAGCTGGCTGGTGGCGGCCTGGAAGCGCAGGTTGAACTGCTCCCGCTTCAGTTCGCCCAGCGCATCGGAAAGCTGGTCGTCGGTCTTCGTCTTGAGATCGCTGATCTTGGCCATGTTACGCAGCCTCGTAAATCGATTCACCGAGGCGGGCGACCACCTTGGTCTTGATCGGCAGCTTTTCCATCGCACGCTCGAAAGCGACGCGGGCAAGCGGACCGGGAACGCCGTCGAGCTCGAACAGGATCCGGCCCGGCTTGACGCGGGCGGCCCAGAATTCGGGAGCACCCTTACCGGAGCCCATGCGGACTTCGGCCGGCTTGCCCGAAACCGGAACGTCCGGGAAAATGCGGATCCACAAACGGCCCTGGCGCTTGATGTGGCGCGTGATCGCGCGGCGGGCCGCTTCGATCTGGCGGGCGGTGATCCGGTCCGGCTCCAGCGCCTTCAGGCCGAAGGCCCCGAAGTTGAGCTGGGTGCCGCCCTTGGCATCACCGTGGATGCGGCCCTTGAAGGCCTTGCGGAATTTTGTGCGCTTTGGTTGCAGCATGTCTTAATCGCCTTCTGACACCGATTGTCCGGTCGATCAGGCGACGCAGGTAAGTCCGAAGACTTAACGCGCCGGCCGGACCCCCGACGTCTGAGCTTCCATCATGAGCCGATCCTGGGCGAGCGGATCATGGCCGAGAATCTCGCCCTTGAAGATCCACACCTTGATCCCGCACACGCCATAAGCGGTGTGGGCTTCGGCTTCGGCATAATCGACGTTCGCGCGCAGCGTGTGCAACGGCACGCGGCCTTCGCGATACCATTCGGTGCGCGCGATTTCCGCGCCGCCCAGACGGCCGGCGCAGGTGATGCGGATGCCTTCCGCGCCGAGACGCAGAGCCGACTGAACCGCACGCTTCATCGCACGACGGAACGCAACGCGGCGTTCGAGCTGGTCGGCAACGCCCTGGGCGACGAGCTTGCTGTCGATTTCCGGCTTGCGGATTTCGACGATGTTCAGGCTCACGTCCGACGACGTCATCTTGGCCAGCGCCTTGCGCAGCTTTTCGATGTCGGCGCCCTTCTTGCCGATGATCACGCCGGGGCGTGCGGCAAAAACGGAAATGCGGCACAGCTTGGCCGGACGCTCGATCACCACCTTGGAGATCGCCGCCTGCGGCAGCGTCTTCATGATGTACTTGCGGATCTTGAGATCCTCGAGCAGCAGGCGGCCATAATCGGCGCCTTCAGCGAACCAGCGGCTGTCCCAGGTGCGGTTGATCTGCAACCGCATGCCAATCGGGTTGGACTTCTGACCCATATTATTCTCCAGCCTCAGCCTGCTCGAGGACGACCACGCGCAGCCGCGAAAACGGCTTGATGATGCGGGTGGAACGGCCGCGGGCGCGGGTGGCGAAGCGCTTCATGACGAGGCCCTTGCCGACCGATGCTTCCTTCACGATGAGCGAGTCCACATCGAGATTGTGGTTGTTCTCAGCGTTGGCAATGGCGCTCTGCAGCACCTTGCGGACGTCAACGGCCATGGCCTTCTTCGAGAAAGCGAGGATGTTGAGGGCGTCGCCGACCTTGCGGTTGCGGATCAGCGCCGCCACCAGGTTCAGCTTCTGGGGCGAGCCGCGAACGGTGGTAGCCACCGCCAGCGCTTCTTTCTCGCCAACCTTACGGGGAGATGCAGGCTTCGACATCAGCGCTTGCCCTTCTTGTCGGCGGCGTGGCCGGGGAAGTAGCGCGTCGGCGCGAATTCACCCAGCTTGTGACCAACCATGTCCTCGTTAACCGACACCGGCACGAACTTGCGGCCGTTATACAGGTTGAACGTCAGGCCAACGAACTGCGGCAGGATCGTGGAGCGGCGCGACCAGGTCTTGATCGGCGCACGGGCACCAGATTCCTGCGCGGCCTCGGCCTTGCGCAGAAGGTGCAGGTCGACGAACGGACCTTTCCAGACGGAACGGGCCATGGCTTACCTCTTCTTCTTCGCGTGACGCGAACGGATAATGAACTTGTCCGTCGCCTTGTTGCTGCGGGTGCGCGCACCCTTGGTCGGCTTGCCCCAGGGCGTGACCGGATGACGGCCGCCCGAGGTCCGGCCTTCACCACCGCCATGCGGGTGGTCGACCGGGTTCTTCGCAACACCGCGGGTCAGCGGACGCTTGCCGAGCCAGCGGTTACGACCGGCCTTGGCGAGGTTCTGGTTGGCGTTGTCCGGGTTGGACACCGCGCCGACCGTGCACATGCAATCCGAACGGATATAGCGCTGTTCGCCCGAGTTCAGGCGGACCATCACCATGCCCTTGTCGCGACCGACGATCTGCACATAGGTGCCGGCGGCACGGGCGATCTGGCCACCCTTGCCGGGCTTCATCTCGACATTGTGGACGATCGTGCCAACCGGGGCCTGGCCGATTTCCATCGCGTTGCCGGGCTTGGTATCGGTCTTCTTGCCGGCCACAACCTGATCGCCGACGCCCAGACGCTGCGGTGCGATGATGTAGGCGAGTTCGCCATCTTCATACTTCACCAGCGCGATGAACGCCGAACGGTTGGGGTCATATTCCAGGCGTTCGACGGTCGCGGGCTGATCCCACTTCCGACGCTTGAAATCGACGAAGCGATACTTCTGCTTGTGGCCGCCCGCAATGCCGCGCGCGGTGGCGTGGCCCTGGTTGTTGCGGCCGCCGGACTTGCGCTTGCCCTCGGTAAGCGCCTTGACGGGCTTACCCTTCCACAGCGACGACTTGTCGACGAGGATCAGGCCACGGCGCGCCGGGCTGGTCGGGTTATAATGCTTGAGCGCCATGGCGTCAGATCCCCGTGGTCACGTCGATGGACTGGCCTTCGGCCAGCGTCACGATCGCCTTTTTCACGTCCGAGCGGCGGTAGGGCGCGCCCTTCCACTTCTTGGTCTTGCCCTTTTGGACAATGGTATTCACGCCCGTGACCGAAACGTTGAACAACGCTTCGACCGCGGCCTTGATCTCCGGCTTGCTTGCGTCGCCGGCGACCTTGAAGACCACCGCATTATGCTCGGAGAGCAGGGTCGACTTCTCGGTGATGTGCGGAGCGAGGACGACGTCGTAATGACGCAGTGCCACCGCTTCCTTCTGGTTTTTAGCCATTGAGGCGCGCCTCCAGCTTCTCGACGGCGGCGCGGGTCAGCACCAGCGTGTCATGCTTCAGAATGTCGTAGACGTTCGCGCCGATCGCCGGCAGCAGGTTGACGCCCTTCAGGTTGCCCGATGCCAGCGCGAAGCTGACGTTCAGCGCGTCGCCGTCGATCACCAGCGCCTTCGCGCCGAAACCGAGCTTTTCGAGCTGCGTTGCGAGAACCTTGGTCTTGCCTTCCGCCACGTCGAGCGCATCGACGATGATCAGATTGCCGTCCTTGGCCTTGGCCGAGAGCGCCATCTTCAGGCCGAGCGTGCGAACCTTCTTGTTCAGCGACGGGTTGAAGTCACGGACGCGGGCGCCGTGAGCCTTACCACCGCCGATGAACACCGGAGCGCGGCGATCGCCGTGACGAGCCGTACCGCCGCCCTTCTGGCGACCGAACTTCTTGCCCGACCGTGCGACATCCGAACGCTCGCGCGTGCCACGGGCGGTGCCGCGACGCTTTTCGAGCTGCCAGGTGACGACGCGGTGCAGGATGTCCGCACGCGGATCGAGGCCGAAAACTTCGTCCGCGAGTTCGATGTCGCCCGACGCCTTGGCGTCGAGGGTCTGAACCTTGACCTTCATGATCAGCCCTCCTGGCCTTCAGCCGCTTCGACAGCGACTTCGGCCGGAGCCTCGGTCTGCGGAGCGCTATTGTTGCTGCCGGCCTGCTTCACCGAGGCCGGGTACGGCGCATCGGCATGACGAGCGACCTTGACCGAATCCTTGACGATCAGCCACGCGCCCTTCGAACCAGGCACCGAACCCTTGACGAAAATCAGGCCGCGCTCGACGTCGGTCGAAACGACTTCCAGATTCTGCTGGGTCCGCTGGCGATCACCCATGTGACCGGCCATCTTCTTGTTCTTGAAGACCTTGCCCGGATCCTGACGCTGGCCGGTCGAACCGTGCGAACGGTGCGACACCGAAACGCCGTGGGTTGCCCGCAGACCGCCGAAGTTCCAGCGCTTCATGGCGCCGGCGAAGCCCTTGCCCTGCGTCTGGCCGGCGATGTCGACATACTGCCCGGCCACGAAATGATCGGCGGCGATTTCCGCGCCAACCTCAAGCACCGCATCGTCGGCCACGCGGAATTCCACGAGACGCGCCTTGGGCTCAACCTGTGCCTTGGCAAAATGCCCACGTTCGGGCTTCGAAATGTTCTTAACCTTCGCGGTGCCCGCGCCGAGCTGCACGGCCACATAGCCGTCGCGCTCCTTGTCGCGGACCGAAACGACCTGGTTCCCTTCCAGGGACAGAACGGTAACCGGAACGTGCCGGCCGTCTTCCTGGAACAGGCGGGTCATCCCCATCTTCTTCGCGATCACGCCAGTGCGCATGATCCGTTCCTTCCAACAGAGGCTCCCGCTAGCGGGGAGCGTGCCAACGAAAAAGGCTCCGACAAACTGCCGAAGCCCAGCCCAACGAAACCTTGCCCCCGTCAGGGCTATTTTTTCCGCTTCGTTAAAAGCGAAAGACGGGGACTCGGGCGCCAGCAAGAAAGCTGGCCGGTATCCCTACTCTTCCGTCATGCGATGGCCGATTATCGACAATCGCATGAGGCGCCGCGACCGATTCGGCCCCGACGGGAGACGGGCTATTAGGCTAGTTTGATCTCGACATCAACACCTGCCGCGAGGTCGAGCTTCATCAGCGCATCGACGGTCTGCGGGGTGGGCTGCACGATATCCAGGAGGCGCTTGTAGGTGCGCACTTCAAACTGTTCGCGCGACTTCTTGTCGACGTGGGGGCCACGGTTGACCGTGAACTTTTCGATGCGCGTCGGGAGGGGAATGGGACCGCGGATGAGGGCGCCGGTGCGTCGGGCGGTGTCGGCGATATCGCCGGTGGCCTGATCGAGCACGCGATGGTCGAACGCCTTGAGGCGAATACGGATGTTCTGCGTTTCCATTTCTCTACCGATGCGAAAGAGCCGTGCCCCGCCCGATTCTTAAGAATCTTGGGGGCGAAAAAATACCGGCCGGCTCCTAGGGGAGCCGGCCGGCTCATGCAAGCTATTACTTGGTGATCGTGCCGACGACGCCGGCGCCGACCGTACGGCCACCTTCGCGGATCGCGAAGCGCAGGCCCTGGTCCATGGCGATCGGAGCGATCAGCTTGATGCCGAGCGACACGTTGTCGCCGGGCATGACCATTTCGGTGCCTTCCGGCAGCGTCACTTCGCCCGTCACGTCGGTCGTGCGGAAGTAGAACTGCGGGCGATAGTTGGCGAAGAACGGCGTGTGACGGCCACCTTCGTCCTTCGACAGCACGTACACTTCGGCCGAGAATTCGGTGTGCGGGGTGATCGTGCCCGGCTTGGCCAGAACCTGGCCACGCTCGACTTCTTCACGGCCGACGCCGCGGATCAGCGCACCGATGTTGTCGCCAGCCTGGCCCTGATCGAGCAGCTTGCGGAACATTTCGACGCCCGTGACGGTGGTCTTGCGGGTGTCCTTGATGCCGACGATTTCGACTTCTTCGCCAACCTTGACGATGCCGGTTTCGACACGGCCGGTGACGACGGTGCCGCGGCCCGAGATCGAGAACACGTCTTCGATCGGCATCAGGAACGGACGATCGAGCGGACGTTCCGGCTGCGGGATCCAGCTGTCGACGGCGGCCATCAACTTGAGCACGGCGTCGTGGCCGATTTCAGGCGTCTTGTCGGTCAGCGCGGCAACGGCCGAACCCGGGATGATCGGAATGTTGTCGCCGTCGAAGTCATACTTCGAGAGCAGTTCGCGAACTTCGAGTTCGACCAGCTCGAGGATTTCGGGATCGTCAACAAGGTCGACCTTGTTGAGGAACACGACGAGCTGCGGCACGCCGACCTGGCGGGCGAGCAGGATGTGCTCGCGGGTCTGCGGCATCGGGCCGTCGGTGGCCGAAACGACGAGGATCGCGCCGTCCATCTGCGCCGCACCGGTGATCATGTTCTTCACATAATCGGCGTGGCCCGGGCAATCGACGTGCGCATAGTGGCGGTCGGCGGTTTCATACTCGACGTGTGCGGTCGAGATGGTGATGCCGCGCTCGCGCTCTTCCGGCGCCTTGTCGATGTTGTCGTAGCTGGTGAAGGTCGCGCCGCCGGTTTCGGCGAGGACCTTGGTGATCGCAGCCGTCAGCGAGGTCTTGCCGTGATCGACGTGACCGATGGTACCGATGTTGCAGTGCGGCTTAGTCCGCTCGAACTTAGCTTTCGCCATTGTATCCTACCTTCTTCTCAAACCGATTCCCGGACGCGCCGCCCGATGCGGACGCGCCCATAACCACAAATTCGCGTTTACGCCAGCTTCGCCTTGACCTCTTCCGCGACGTTCGCCGGGACTTCGTCATAATGCGAGAACTGCATCGAGTATTGCGCACGCCCCTGTGTGAACGAGCGGAGCTGGTTCACATAGCCGAACATGTTGGCGAGCGGCACCATGGCTTCGACGACCTGGGCGTTGCCCCGGCTGTCGGTGCCCTGGATCTGGCCACGACGGCTGTTCATGTCGCCGATCACGTCGCCCAGATAATCTTCCGGCGTCACCACTTCGACCTTCATGATCGGTTCGAGCAGCTTGATGCCGGACTTCTGTGCCGCTTCGCGCATCGCGCCGCGACCGGTGATTTCGAACGCCAGTGCCGACGAGTCGACGTCGTGGTACGCGCCGTCCGTCAGCGTCGCGGTGAAGTCGATGATCGGGAAGCCGATCAGCGAACCCGTCGCCGCCACTTCGCGAATACCCTTTTCGACCGACGGGATATATTCGCGCGGAATGTTGCCGCCCTTGACCTCGTCGACGAAGACGATGCCCTGGCCGCGTTCACCCGGCTCGACCGTGATCTTGACGCGACCGAACTGGCCCGAACCACCCGACTGCTTCTTGTGGGTGTAATCGACGTCGACCTTGCGACCCAGCGATTCGCGATACGCCACCTGCGGCGCACCGACATTGGCTTCGACCTTGAATTCGCGCTTCATGCGATCGACGAGGATTTCGAGGTGAAGTTCACCCATGCCCTTGATGATCGTCTGGCCCGATTCGTGATCGGTGGTCACGCGGAACGAGGGATCTTCGGCGGCCAGGCGGTTGAGCGCGATGCCCATCTTTTCCTGGTCGGCCTTGGTCTTCGGTTCCACCGCGACTTCGATAACCGGCTCGGGGAATTCCATGCGTTCAAGGATGATCGGCGCGGCCGGCGCGCACAGCGTGTCGCCCGTCGTCGTTTCCTTGAGACCGGCAAGCGCCACGATGTCGCCCGCAAAGGCTTCTTCGATGTCTTCGCGGCTGTTGGCATGCATCAGCAGCATGCGGCCGATCTTTTCCTTCTTGTCCTTCACCGAGTTCAGGACCGTGCCCTTTTCGAGCTTGCCCGAATAGATGCGCGCGAAGGTGAGCGAACCGACGAACGGATCGTTCATGATCTTGAACGCCAGCGCCGAAAGCGGGGCATCGTCCGAAGCCGGACGCGTTTCCACGGTTTCGCCGTCCATCTTCACGCCTTCCATCGGCGGGATGTCGAGCGGGCTGGGCAGATAATCGACCACGGCGTCGAGCAGCGGCTGAACGCCCTTGTTCTTGAACGACGAGCCGCACAGCACCGGCACGAAATCGAACGCCAGCGTGCCCTTGCGGATCAGCGCCTTCAGCGTCGCGACGTCGGGCTCATTGCCTTCGAGATAGGCTTCCATCGCCGCATCGTCCTGCTCGACGGCAAGCTCGATCAGCTCGCCGCGTGCAGCCGCAGCCGCGTCGGCCATGTCGGCCGGGATGTCCTGATATTCGAACTTCGCGCCCAGGCTTTCTTCAAGCCAGATGATCGCGCGGTTCTCGACGAGATCGACGAGACCCTTGAAGCTGCTTTCGATGCCGACCGGCAAATACAGCACGGCCGGACGCGCACCCAGACGATCCTTGATCATCTGCACGCAGCGCTCGAAGCTTGCGCCGGTACGGTCGAGCTTGTTGACGTAGCACATGCGCGGCACGCGATACTTGTCAGCCTGGCGCCACACGGTTTCCGACTGCGGCTCCACGCCGGCAACGCCGTCGAACGCGGTGATCGCACCGTCGAGCACGCGCAGCGAACGTTCGACTTCGATGGTGAAGTCGACGTGGCCGGGGGTGTCGATGATGTTGATGCGGTGATCGTTCCAGAAACAGGTCGTCGCAGCCGACGTGATCGTGATCCCGCGCTCCTGCTCCTGTTCCATCCAGTCCATCGTCGCGGTGCCTTCGTGCACTTCGCCGATCTTGTAGGACTTGCCGGTGTAATAGAGGATACGCTCGGTCGTCGTCGTCTTGCCGGCGTCGATGTGCGCCATGATGCCGATATTACGATATTTCGCGAGCGGGTGGCTGCGGGCCATGATCTTAAACTCCGATGCCGGGAGAAGCCTTGCGGCTGCTCCCGGCTATATGGGGACGGTTTGTTACCAGCGGTAGTGCGAGAAGGCGCGGTTCGCTTCCGCCATGCGGTGCGTGTCTTCGCGCTTCTTCACGGCGTTGCCGCGGTTGTTGGCGGCATCGAGCAGTTCGCCCGACAGACGCCCCGACATCGTGTTTTCGCTGCGCGCACGGGCGGCCGAGATCAACCAGCGAATCGCCAGAGCCTGCGAACGCTCGGGGCGCACTTCGACCGGAACCTGGTAGGTCGCACCGCCGACGCGGCGGCTGCGGACTTCGATGCCCGGCTTGATGTTGTTGAGCGCGTCATGGAACACGCCGATGGGATCGCGCTTGGCGCGGGTTTCGACCACGTCGAGCGCGCTGTAGACGATGCCTTCGGCAACCGACTTCTTGCCGTCGAGCATGACGGAGTTCATGAACTTGCTGAGCACGATATCCCCGAACTTGGGATCAGGGAGGATTTCGCGCTTCTCTGGACGACGACGACGAGCCATCTCGTTACTTCCTTATCTTGTACCCGGGGCCACGAAACGGGCCGCACCGGGCAGATCAAACCGGCTTACTTAGGACGCTTGGCGCCGTACTTCGAACGGCTCTGCTTGCGGTCCTTCACGCCCTGCGTATCGAGAACGCCGCGCAGCACGTGGTAGCGCACACCGGGAAGATCGCGCACACGGCCGCCGCGAATGAGCACAACCGAGTGCTCCTGCAGGTTATGGCCCTCGCCGGGGATGTAGCTGATGACTTCGCGCTGGTTGGTCAGGCGAATCTTGGCGACCTTGCGAAGCGCCGAGTTCGGCTTCTTCGGGGTGGTCGTGTAGACGCGGGTGCAAACGCCGCGCTTCTGCGGGTTCTGCTCCATCGCAGGAACCTTGGATTTTGCCTTCTGAGGCTCGCGACCCTTGCGGATCAGCTGATTGATCGTCGGCATGAAGCCCTTCACCTTTTGTTGCCGGAATGACCGGCGGTTACTTTACCGATGCCCGAATTGCCCCGGATCGCCCCCAAGAAGGAAGACGTTCCCGGAATGCGCAAAAGCCCCGGCGGCCGATTCGGCCCCCCAGGCCATTGCGTGCATCAGCAATGTTCAAGCTAGCCCGCCCGACGGAAACCCGGCGAACGAGCAGGGGCGCGCTATAGAGAGAGAGTCGGGACGGGTCAACGGGGGTGCATGCGCGGCCGCCACGCGCTACCACATCGACCGCCATGAAGCCTTCCCCGCCGCGCTCATTTGCCATGATCATGCTTGCCGGCGCGGTATTGCTGGTCGCCGCGGGCTGGATGGCATCCGGGCGCAACGAAGGGCGCGTGCAATATGGCGCGACGCAATCCCATACGCCCGACGCAGGGCACAGCGCCCTGCCCTGCCCTGCGAACGCCGCCGTTGTCGTGCTGTTCGGCCAATCGCTGGCCGCCAACAGCGGCGCCTTTGTCTATCCCGCGGCCGGGCGTGGCGGGGGGCTGACGTCGACCTACATCTTCCACGGCGGTCATTGCTATCCGCTCGGTGATCCGATGCCCGGAGCGACGGGCAAAGGCGGATCGGTGGGGCCGCCGCTCGCCCTGCTGGCAAGCACAGCCCTTGATCGGCCGGTCGTGATGATCGCCGGCGCCGTCAGCGGTAGTTCGATCCTTCAATGGACGCCGGCCGATTCGCCCTTTGCCCGCGCGCTGCTCGATCGTCTGGCGCAGGCCCGTCGCGCCGGCCTTGCGCCTTCGGTCTATATCTGGATGCAGGGCGAGGCGGATACCGGATCGAACATGACCGCGACCCGCTATGCCGACGAACTGCGCGCCCTCCACAGCCGCTTCCCGCCCGCACCGTGGATTGTCACCGCCAATTCGATTTGTACCTACCGCCCCGTGCGCAGCCCGATGCTGGATCGCGCCCGGGCGTCCTTTGCCGCGATCACGCCCGACGTGCATCTCGATGTCGATATGGATTCGCTCGGCATGTCATATCGCCAGGCCGACCGCTGCCACCTGAACGCGGCGGGCCAGCAGGAAGCCGCGCGCCGCCTCGCCACTGCCGTGGTTTCGGTGCTGGGGCGCCCCGGCTCCTGAACCGTTGGGTCAGGGCACCTGCAGCCGGGCGGGCCGATCCAGCGCCACGTCCGGCAGCGCCACTGTCGCCACGGGTGCCTCGCGCGTCCGACGCGATCGCGGCAGGAACCATTGTTCCACCAGATGCCAGCTGAGCGCGCCGGCAAGCAGCGATAACGCCATCGTCACCGGCACATAAAGGAAGAAGGGTAGCACCGCGCCAAAGCCCGCCATCACCATCTGCTGGATCGGAAAACCATACAGGTAGGTGCCATAGGAAAAATCGCCGTACCGCGCGGCATGGTGCAGGCGAATGCGGTCGCTGAATGCCAGGTGGAACACGGCATAGGCCGTCACTGTCGGGAACAGGATATCGCACAGAATTTTCGATGCGACAGGGGGCAGCGGCAGGTGCGCCACAGCGACCAGCGCGGCCAGCGATGTCACCAGCAGCGCCCGGCTGCGCGGCAGCCGATCGCGATAAAGATAGACCAGCATCCCGGTGAGGAAACAGGGCGCGACCGAAAACCACAGATAGGGCCAGCCGATGATGTCGCCGATGATGCCGCCACCCGGTTTCCGGCCAGTCAGGTCGAGCCATATGCGCACCGCCATGATCAGGCCGAGCACCACCACCAGCGCGACACGCCGGTTGATCAGCCTGGCAACCCCGAAAGCCGCGACCGCCAGATAGCACCAGAATTCGAACGATATGCTCCACAACGCGCCATTGACCGCGTGGACCGGGTTGCCGGCAAAGGCATCCGAAGGCGGCATATAACCCTGCAGCAACAGGTTCCAGCCGATCGTCCGCGCCACTTCCCCGGCGCTGAGCAGCGCAAAGCCCTGCGTCGAAAACAAGGGCACGACGAGGAACGCGCAGATCGAAGTGGCCACCACAAAGCCCGGATGGATGCGCTGAACGCGGCGCTTCAGATAGGTCCGGATATCCGGCGACCGCACATAGCTGTGCGTGATCAGAAACCCGCTGATGATGAAGAACACCCAGACGCCGACCTTGCCGGCATTGTAATGCCCGCCCAGCAACAGCGAGATCGGTTCGTTGGCCTCGCTGCCATAATAGATCGCGAAACAATGCGACCAGATGACCAGCAGCGCCATCGCCAGCCGGATTGCATCGAAATTGTTGCGACGCAGGGCATCTGCGGCATCCGGGATCAACAGCTTGGTCAAATGATATTCCGTCCGATCAGCGCAGAAAACGGTGACAGCTGACGATTAATGAATCCCTCCCCAACGGCGATTTTCGTGCAGAAAATGGCGTCAGTTCGCTGTCTTCACCACATCGCCGCCCTTCATCACGAACGGCACGGATTCGAGCAGGCGGACGTCGCGGGTCGGATCGCCGGCCACCGCGATGATGTCGCCATAGCGGCCCGGCGCGATCGAACCCACCGTGGCGTCGCGGCCCAGCGCCGCCGCTGCCGTCACCGTCGCGGCCTGGATCGCCTGGGTCGGCGTCATGCCATAGCGCACCATCACCGCCAGCTGGCCGGCCGCCGTGCCGTGCGGCATCACCCCGGCATCGGTGGCGAACACCAGCTTCACCCCGGCGGCATGGGCCTTGCGGAAATTCTCGCGCTGGATGTCGGCAACCTCGCGATCCTTGCGCAGATTATCTTCCATCACCCCGTTCTTGGCGCCTTCGGCCTGGGTGTAATCGGTGTTGAAAATGTCCATCGCCAGATAGGCGCCACGTTCCTTCGCCAGCCTGATCCCTTCATCGTCGATCAGGCTGGCATGTTCGATCGTGTCGATGCCCGCGCGGATCGCCGCCTTGATTCCCGTAACACCATGCGCATGCGCCGCCACCTTCAGGCCCCACATATGGGCTTCGTCGGCGATGCCCTTCAGTTCGGCTTCGCTCAGTTGCTGCTGGCCGGGTTCGGTGTTGCGCGAAAAGACGCCGCCGGTGGCGCAGACCTTGATCACCTCCGCGCCATATTTGCGCTGTTCGCGCACCCGCTGGCGCAGTTCGTCGACCGAATCGCCCACCGCTTCACCCTTGGCGTGGAAGGACGGCGGCAGATAGGTTTCGTCGCAATGGCCGCCGGTCGCGCCCAGCGCGTGCGCGGCGGGCACGATCCGCGGGCCGATCACCAGCCCGGCGTCGATCGCCTGCTTCATGCCGACATCGGAATAATTGGCCGATCCCACGTTGCGCACGGTGGTGAAACCCGCGTCCAGCATCGCTTTGGCATTGGCCACGCCCTGCACCGTCCAGAAGCTGTCGGTGAACTGGAGGCCGGTATAGCCGCCATAGACCGGGTTCGAATCGAGGTGGACATGCATGTCGATCAGCCCCGGCAGGATCGTCATCGCCCCCAGATCGACCCGCCTGGCGCCGTCGGGGATCACCGGCCGCGCGCCACCCCGCGTCACGACCGACTGGATGCGCCCGTCGACGATCACCACCACCGGTTCGTCGACCAGCTTGCCGGTCTTCACGTCGAGCATATGGGCAGCGGTGACGACGACGGTTCCGGCCGCAGCCGGCGCGGCGACGGTCGCAAGCAGCAATGCGGCGAGCGCGGTAAGCCCCTGTTTCATAAGTCCCCCCCTTGGCGTGGCCGAAGCGTAACCCGCCCCGGCTACGCCCGCAACCGACCCCGCCGCGCGAGCATCAGGCACCCCGCGACCCAGCCCAGGCCGATCGCCCAGCCCGCGATCACATCGCTCGGCCAGTGGACGCCCAGCATCACCCGCGTCACCCCGATCACGATCGCCAGCAGCACCGCCAGTCCGGCCAGCCCCCAGGATGGCGCCCACAAGCGCGCCGCCGCCAGCCAGACGATCAGATTATTGGCCGCGTGGCCGCTCGGCATGCTCGCCGACGTCACCTGATCCTGATGCGGCAGCAGATCGGGCCGGGGCCGGCCGATCACCGCCTTGAGCGTCGCGATCAGCAGCGCCCCACCTGCGACGATCCCCGCGAACAGCAGGGCGGCGCGCCAGCCGCGCTTCCAGCCAATCAGCCCGGCCAGCGCGGCAATGATGAAGATGCGCGGCTCCGCGTCGCCGAATCGCGTGACGGCCAGCGCGACATGCGCCACCGGCGATCCGGGCTCGGCGGCCAGCGCGTGGAGCAGGGCGGCGTCGAATCCGGCCATCACCGTCCCGCCATCACCCTGCTTGCGCCCAGCGCCTAGAAATGCAGCGCCCGGCCATAAGCGGAAAGCACGCTTTCGTGCATCATTTCGCTCAGGGTCGGGTGCGGGAACACCGTGTCCATCAGTTCGGCTTCGGTGGTCTCCAGCTGCTTGGCGACCGTATAGCCCTCGATCAGTTCGGTCACTTCGGCGCCCACCATGTGCGCGCCCAGCAATTCGCCGGTTTTCGCGTCGAACACCGTCTTGATGAAGCCTTCGGCCTCGCCCAACGCGATCGCCTTGCCGTTGCCGATGAACGGGAATTTGCCGACCTTCAGCTCATACCCCTCTTCGCGGGCTTTCGCTTCGGTCAGGCCGACGGAAGCCACCTGCGGGCGCGAATAGGTGCAGCCGGGGATGTTGCGCTTGTCCATCGCGTGCGGGTGCTTGCCGGCGATCGCTTCGGCCGCGATCACGCCTTCGTGGCTCGCCTTGTGCGCCAGCCAGGGCGGGGCTGTGACATCGCCGATCGCCCACAGGCCGGCAACATTGGTGCGGCCCATCGGATCGGTATCGATATGGCCCTTGGTCGTCTTCACGCCCAGCGCCTCCAGCCCGATATTCTCGGTATTGGGGACGATGCCGACCGCGACGATCGCATGGCTATACTCGCCGGTGACGACCTTGCCGTCCTTGGTCTTGATCGCGGCCGTCACGCCTTTCGCGCCCGCTTCAAGCTTTTCGACGCCAGCGCCGGTCAGGATCGTCATGCCCTGCTTGGTCAGCGCCTTTTCCATGAACGCCGACACTTCTTCGTCCTCGACGGGCAGAATGCGCGGCAGCATTTCGACGATGGTCACTTCCGCGCCCATGTCCGAATAGAAGCTGGCGAACTCCACCCCGATCGCGCCCGATCCGATCACCAGCAGCTTGGTCGGCATTTCGGCCGGCACCATTGCGTGGCGATAGGTCCAGATGCGGATGCCATCGGCCTTGGCGAACGGCAGGTCGCGCGCCCTGGCACCCGTGGCGATGATGATATCCTTGGCCACCAACTCGGTCGTCTTGCCGTCCTTTTCGACGGTCAGCTTGCCCTTGGCGGTGATCGTGCCATTGCCTTCGACAACGGTGATCTTGTTCTTCTTCATCAGGCCCTTGACGCCGGCGTTGAGCTGGCCAGCCACTCCGCGCGAGCGTTTCACCACCTTGGCCAGATCGAAGCCCGGCTTGTCCACCGTCAGCCCATAGGCGTCGGCATGGGTCATATAATGGTAGATTTCCGACGTGCGCAGCAGCGCCTTGGTCGGGATGCAGCCCCAGTTGAGGCAGATCCCGCCCAGATTCTCGCGCTCGACGATCGCCACCTTCAGGCCAAGCTGGCTCGCGCGGATCGCCGCGACATAGCCGCCGGGGCCCGAGCCGAGGACGATGAGGTCGTAGGTGTCAGCCATGAGTGCTCCGTTCGAGCCCCTCTCCCCTTGCGGGAGAGGGGTTGGGGAGAGGGGTGCGTCCGGTCCGGCGCGATGCCGGGCGGGACGCCTCCAGAGCGGCAAGAATGCCGGCGAGGACGCCCTCGGGATTGTTGAGAATGTCGTTGTTCCAGAAACGCAGGGTCGTCAGCCCTTGTGCCACCAGCCATGCGTCACGTTCGGCATCATAAACGCTGTCGAGATGCTGGCTGCCATCGGCCTCGACGATCAGCCTCGCCGACGAACAATAAAAGTCGACGATGTAGCGACCGATCGGCTGCTGACGACGAAACTTCCATCCCGACAGGCGCTTGGCGCGCAGCAGTTGCCATAAGTGGCGCTCGGCCTCGGTCGGTTCCGACCGCATATGCCTGGCATTGCCAAGCGCGCCCGTCCTGACGGACGCCCGCTCCCCTCTCCCCAACCCCTCTCCCGCAAGGGGAGAGGGGCTAGAAGGAAGGTCACCCACCACTTAGGCCAGCATCCCCAGCGGCTTTTCCACCAGCCGCTTGAACGCCGCCATCAGTTCGGCGCCGACCGCGCCATCGATGGCGCGGTGGTCGAAGCTGCCGGTCGCGGTGATGACGGTGGCAACCGCCAGCGCGTCATTCACGACATAAGGCCGCTTTTCACCCGCGCCGACCGCCAGGATCATGCCCTGCGGCGGATTGATCACCGCATCGAACTGCTTGATCCCGTACATGCCGAGGTTGGAAATCGACGCGGTGCCGCCCTGATATTCTTCGGGCGCCAGCTTTCCGTCGCGCGCGCGGGCTGCCAAATCCTTGGCTTCCGCCGCGATCCGCGACAGCGGCTTGTTGACGACATCGGTGATCACGGGCGTGATGAGGCCTCCGGGGATCGCCACCGCCATCGAAATGTCGGAGCGGTGGAACTTGATCAGGGTATCGCCCGCGAACTGGACATTGGCATCTGGCACTTCCGCCAGTGCCACGCCCAGCGCCTTCACCAGCAGATCGTTCACCGAAAGCTTGATGCCGCGCCCTTCCAGACCGGCGTTGAGGTCCCCGCGCAGCTTCAAGAGCGCGTCGAGGTTGCAGTCGATCGTCAGATAATAATGCGGCACCGTCTGCTTGGATTCGGTGAGGCGCTTGGCGATCGTCTTGCGCATGTTCGAAAGCTTGATCACCTCCGAAGGAATGCCTTCGGGCGCAGCAGCCGGCGCGGCCGCCTTCACGGCGGGCGCGGCAGCGGCCGGGGCCGCTGCACCGGGCTTCGCGGTCGCAAGATCGGCCTTGACGATACGGCCGTTCGGGCCGGACCCGCTGATGCTGGCGAGATCCACGCCCTGTGCCTCGGCCAGCCGGCGCGCAAGCGGCGTCGCCTTCACCCGATCGCCCGATGCGACAGGCGCAGCGGGTGCCGCCGGCACGGCCGCCTTCGCCGCAACCTCGGGTTCAGCCTTCGGTGCGGACGCCGCCGCAGCGGCCTTTTCAGCCTTGGGTGTGGCCGGCACGGCCGACGCATCTTCGCCTTCGCCGGCGATCAGCGCGATCACTTCGCCCACCTTCACCCCGTCGGTGCCTTCGGCCACCACGATCCGGGCGATCACGCCATCGTCGATCGCTTCGAACTCCATCGTCGCCTTGTCGGTTTCGATTTCGGCCAGCAGATCGCCGGACTTTACGGTATCGCCTTCCTTCACCAGCCATTTTGCCAATGTCCCCTCCTCCATGGTCGGCGAAAGGGCGGGCATCTTAAGCTCGATCGGCATGTGGCGGGCCTCATGTGCGTGGCAGACAGGTCTTGCGCCCGTCTGTCGGCCAAGCCGTTCTGCCGGTCAAGGGCGTCGGGCACTCCCGTCGCGCTTGCGCACGCGGCGCTTATCTCGCATCTCTGCCGCCAACAGGGGAGAATGGGCGATGCGCACCTATCTGGTGGTGATCGACGACAATGATGAATCGCGCGTGGCGCTGCGCTTTGCCGCACGCCGCGCGGCCAAGACCGGGGGTGCGGTGGAAATCGTCGCGCTCATTCCGCCGCCCGAATTTGTCCAGTGGGGCGGGGTTCAGGCGGCAATGGACGAAGAAGCGCGCCTGCGTGCCGAAGCGCTGGTCGCCCAGGCCGCCGGTGAACTGATCGAAGAAACCGGCCTGCGCCCGTCGATCACCGTGCGCCGCGGCGAACCGGTGGCGGTCGTCCGCGAAATGCTGGCCGAACGCCCGGAAACGGCCGCCTTGGTGCTGGGTGCCGCCGCCGCCGGCGCGCCCGGCCCGCTCGTCGCCCACTTTGCCGGGCCGGATGCGGGCAAGCTGCCCTGCCCGGTGATGATCATCCCCGGATCGCTCAGCGACGAGGCGCTTGACCGGCTGAGCTGAACGGCAGGCTTATTCGCCGATCCGATCCGCCAGCAACGCGGCGAGCCGGGCAACCCCGGCTTCGTCGTCGGCGTCGAACCGGCCCGGCGTCGGGCTGTCGAGGTCGATCACCGCGATCACCCGGCCATCGCGCACCACCGGCACCACCAGTTCGGACGCCGATGCCGAATCGCAGGCGATATGGCCGGGGAAGGCGTGGACATCGGCCACGCACTGCGCCGTGCCGGTTTCAGCCGCGGTGCCGCACACGCCCTTGCCGAACGGGATGCGGATGCACGCCGCCTTGCCCTGAAACGGCCCGAGCACCAGTTCATCGCCCTTCGCGCGGTAGAAACCGGCCCAGTTGAGGTCGGGCAGATATTTCCACAACAACGCCGCCGCATTGGCCATGTTGGCAATTCCATCGGCCTCGCCCGCCGTCAGCGCATCCAGCGCCCCGGCGATCTCGCGGTACAAGGCCGGCTTATCCTGTCCATCGGCGATGGCGAACTGGTACATGATCGCTCCTTCAGTCGAACGAAACCTTGCCGCGCCCGCGCTTGATGTCGGAACGCGCCGCCTTGCCGTCAAGCCGGCGCGCCTTGGCGGCCTTGCCGGGCTTCGTCTTCACCCGGCGGATCGGGCGGACATGCGCCTTGGCCAGCATTTCGCCCAGCCGCTGGCGCGCGTCGGCGCGGTTCGCCTCGCGCGTGCGGTGGGTGCGGGCGACCAGCACGATTTCGCCGTCGGCGGTAAACCGGCTGCCGGCCAGCAGCTTCAGCCGCTGATAGACATCGGGGGCAAGGCCGAGTGCGAACACATCCAGCCGGATCTGCACCGCCGTCGCCACCTTGTTCACATTCTGCCCGCCCGGTCCCGTCGCCGCGAGGAACTTTTCCTCCAGCGCATCCTCGGGGATCGGCCAGCTGTCAGGCGGCGTCGGCATGGGCTGCGAACACCCCGAAACTGGCTGGCGCGTCGGCCTTGGCCACGATCGGCGGCTTGCCTTCGCGCGGCACGGTCAACGTCCGGGCATGGAGCAGCATCGGCTGCCCGCCCTTTTCCTGGCTGCCTGTGCCATAGATCGGATCGCCCACGATCGGCGCGCCCAGCCCGGTCGCCGCATGGACGCGGATCTGGTGGGTCCGCCCGGTTTCCGGCGAAAATTCGATCAGCGCGCGTCCGTCCGCTTCGGCCAGCTTGCGCCAGTGCGTGCGCGATGCCTTGCCGCGCGGATCGACGATCATCCGCCAGCCGGCTTCGCGGGTGGATACCTTCAGCAGCGGCATGTCGATCGTCCCGCTGTCGTCCGCCGGCACGGGGCTTACCACCGCCCAGTAGGTTTTCTGCACCTGCCCGGTTTCGAATGCGGCATTATACCGCTTCTGCGCCTTGGGATTGCGCGCCAGCAGCAGGCAGCCCGACGTATCCCGGTCCAGCCGGTGAACGATCGCCGGCCGCCGCTGAAACCCGAAGCGCAGCGAATCGAGGTGATTCTCCACGCTCAGCGATCCATCGCGGACCTCGGTCACCGGCAGTCCGGCGGGCTTGTCGACCACCAAGGCTTCGGCATCGATAAAAAGAACGCGATCAGATAGCATTTGCCCGCTCTGTCATGCCCGCGCCCGCCGCGCAACGGCGAGCCGCTCGACGCACGCGCCCAACGCCGCTATGGGGCCGCCCATGACCGATCACGCCATCGACCCCGCTTTGCTGCTCAAGGCCGAAACCCTCGTCGAAGCGCTGCCTTATATGCAGCGTTATGCCGGCGAGACCTTCGTCGTGAAATATGGCGGCCACGCCATGGGCGATCCGGAGGCCGCGCGCGATTTCGCCGAGGATGTCGTCTTGATGAAGGCGGTCGGCATCAACCCGATCGTCGTGCATGGCGGCGGCCCGCAGATCGGCGCGATGCTGAAAACCCTGAACGTCGAAACGCGCTTCGTCGATGGCCTGCGCGTCACCGATGCGCAAACCGCGCGGGTGGCCGAAATGGTCCTGTCGGGTTCGATCAACAAGGAAATCGTGTCGTGGATCGGCCGCGCGGGCGGCCGCGCCGTCGGCATTTCGGGCAAGGACGGCCGGCTCGTCACCGCTGAAAAGGTCCACCGCACCACGCGCGATCCCGACAGCAACATCGAAAGCGTCGTCGATCTCGGCTTCGTCGGCGAACCGTCCGACGTCGATACCCGCCTGCTCGACACCATTTCCAAGGCGGGCATGATCCCGGTTGTCGCCCCGATCGGCGTGGGCGCGGATGGCGAAACCTATAATATCAACGCCGATACCATGGCTGGCGCGATCGCGATCGCCACGGGGGCGGCCCGCCTGTTCCTGCTGACCGACGTGCCCGGCGTGCTCGACAAGCAGAAAAAGCTGATGTCCGATCTGTCGCCGGCCCGGATCGAAACGCTGCGCCACGACGGCACGATTTCGGGCGGCATGATCCCCAAGCTGGAAACCTGCGTTCATGCGGTCGAAGGCGGGGTCGATGCCGCCGTCATCCTCGACGGCCGCGTGCCCCACGCCATGCTGCTGGAAATTTTCACCAAGCGCGGCGCCGGCACCCTCGTCAGGGCCGGCTGACATCCCATATGTTGCCCGCCGCGCCCCCGGCGGCTAATCGGGGGGTCCACCAGCGGGTTAGGATGCTACCTGATGTATCTCGTAGGGGCGCTGTTGAGCGTCATCGATCTTCTGATCAATATTCTGGTCGCGATCTTCATCGTCCAGATGGTGCTATCGCTGCTGGTCGCGTTCAACGTGGTCAACACCTATAACGAATTTGTCCGTCGGCTGATGGAAACGCTGACCCGCGTCACCGAACCGCTGCTGCGGCCGATCCGGCGTTTCATGCCCGATCTGGGCGGGCTGGATTTTTCGCCGATGGTGCTGATCCTCGGCCTTGTCATCATCCAGAAGCTGCTCGCCGGCATGGCGATGCAGGCGTTCTACGGCGGCTGATTCGGCCTTCTGGAGCGCGGCCGACGGCGGCGTTCAGGTCGCTGTCCGGGTCACCCCGCGTGCCGGGCGCGATTGCGTCGCCGGCCTCTGGCGCGATGCCGCCGGGCGATGCTATCTCGCCGTCAAGGTGGCGGCGGCGCCCACGGACGGGGCTGCGAACGATGCCGTCCGCGCGCTTTTGGCCAAGCGGCTGGGGCTGCCGCGCGGCGCTGTCGTGCTGGCCCATGGCGCGACCGCGCGCGAAAAGAGATTTTGGCTGACGGGTGATCCCGCGGCCCTGGCGACGAAACTTTTAGAACTGGAACAAGCGGGATGAGCGCGGATCGGATCGACGGCAAGGCCTTTGCAGGCGGGTTGCGCGAACGGCTGGCGGCGACGGTGCCCGCCTTCACCGCCGCCACCGGCCGGGTGCCCGGTTTGGCCGTGGTGCTGGTGGGCGAAGATCCGGCCAGCAGCGTCTATGTCCGCTCCAAGGGCAAGGCCACGGTCGAAGCCGGCATGGCCAGTTTCGAACATAAATTGCCGGCTGATGCCACGCAGGCCGAATTGCTCGCCATCATCGACCAGCTCAACCGCGACGATGCGGTCGACGGCATCCTCGTGCAGTTGCCGCTGCCCAAGCAGCTCGACGAACAGACGGTGATCGCCGCGATCGACCCGGACAAGGATGTCGATGGCTTCCACATCGCCAATGCCGGCCGCCTCGCCGTCGGCCAGCCCGGCTTCGTGCCCTGCACACCGCTCGGCTGCCTGATGCTGCTGAAGGACAGGATCGGCGATCTTTCCGGCCTCGAAGCGGTGGTCATCGGCCGGTCGAACATCGTCGGCAAGCCGATGGCGCAATTGCTGCTGGGCGAAAGCTGCACCGTCACCATCGCCCATTCGCGCACCCGCGATCTGCCCGCCGTCGTCCGCCGCGCCGATATCGTCGTCGCCGCCGTCGGCCGGCCGGAAATGGTGAAGGGCGATTGGCTGAAGGCCGGCGCGGTGGTGATCGACGTGGGCATCAACCGCGTTGCCGGATCGGAAGCCGGCAAGACCAAGCTGGTCGGCGATGTCGATTATGCCAGCGCCGCAGAAGTCGCCTCCGCCATCACCCCGGTTCCCGGCGGCGTCGGGCCGATGACGATCGCGGTGCTGTTGCGTAACACGGTGGTCGCCGCCCACCGCCGCGCCGGCCTCGCCCCACCCGCGGGGCTTTGATAATTTTCCGATTGCCGCGTTGCTAAATACGCCGCGATTTCCGAATCGCCGGATGATGCCATCCGGCTCGAAACCGCTCCCGGGGGGATGACGCAGCCATGATCGAACTGTTCGTCTCGGCCTTCGTCACCTTCTTCGTGGTGATCGATCCCCCCGGCTGCGCGCCGATCTTCGCCAGCCTCACATCGGGTGCGGGCGCGGCGCAGCGCCGGGCGATGGCGATCCGGGCGGTTGCGGTCGCCGCCTGCATCTTGCTGGTCTTTGCCCTGTTCGGCGAAGATTTCCTGCGCGCACTGGGTGTCAGCCTTGATGCCTTCCGCATCGCCGGCGGGATCATGCTGTTCCTGATCGCGCTGGAAATGGTGTTCGAAAAGCGCACCCAGCGCCGCGAGGACCGCGCCGAAAAGGTCCGCCAGGATCATGTCGAGGATGTCTCGATCTTCCCGATGGCGATCCCGATGATCGCCGGGCCGGGATCGATCGCCAGCGTCATGCTGGCCATCGGCAAAAGCGACGGCTGGGCCGAAGGCGCGGTCGTGCTCGGCGCGATGGCCGCGATTCTGGCGCTCACGCTCGCGGCCCTTCTCGCTGCCGGGCCGCTGATGCGGCTGGTGGGCCATAATGTCGAAGCGGTGGTGACACGGCTATTGGGCGTGATCCTGGCGGCGCTGGCCGCGCAGTTCGTGATCAACGGCATTCAGGGCGCGTTCGGCTCGGTTTAGGCGCAGCACCGAACGGTCTGGACGACGAGTTTGTCGGGGGATGCGGACGTCAGCCTTTCGTCCTCCCCGCCCTTTCAGGGAGGGGAGAAGGACGCCCGCAATCCCGGCGCGTCCTGACAGTCCGCTTCTACTCCAGCAAGGACCATTCCGGTCATCGAACAGGCGCTATCGCCGCCAACCAACGGCCCGACACCCTTACCCCTTCACCCGCCACAGCTTGAACGGCGATCCCTTGGGCAAGGTCACCGGCTCCAGCCAGTCGGGCGCGCGGCCGTTGCGCAGCTGCACGTAAAAGCCCGTCTTGGCTTCCGACGCATAGATCGTCGATTCCGACATGCCCGGGCAGATCAGCACCAGCGACACGCCATGCCGCTGGATGATCGCGCGTGCATTGTCCGCCGTTCCGCGAAACGCGTGCTGCACGTCGAGGATCGCCTGCCCGTTGCGATGATAGGGGCCGGCCAGCGCCTTGTGCGGCGTCACCGCGATCAGGCGCGGGCCAAAATCGACGAAGGTCAGGATCGTCGCCGGGGCCAGCCGGGCGATCGGCGCCAGCGCCGGCAAGGTCGGGCAACGGCTGTTCGCGGTGTTGATCACCTTGCGATAGGTGGTCACCGGTTTTGCCGGAATCGCATCCACCACGATCCGCCCGATTGCGCCCGACACGACAACCAGCAGGATGATCGGGCCGGCGATCCGCACGATCGCGGATGAATGCTGCTTGATCCAGCCCAGTCCAGCCCAGCCGATCGCCACCGCACCCGGCACCGCCAGCAATTGCGACGCCGCCGCCGCGCGCAACTGCCACAGCAGCAAGAGGCAGGCGGTCAGCACCATCAGCGTGGTGCCCAGCCATGGCATGAACGCCGCCGTCCCGCGCGCACGCCATAGCGCCCAGATGCTGCCGATCAGGCCGACCACCGGCAGCGCCGCGATCGGCACCGCCACCCGCCAGCCATGGGTGTAGATGGGCCGCGCCTCGCGCACATGGCTCAGCCACAATTGATCCAGTTCGGGCGACACGCCTTCGGGGCGCGACAGGCAATGCGGCCAGGCCAGCGCGAAACATCCGCCGATCAGCGCCGCTGCGACGATCGCCAGCGCCAGCCGCGCCGGCCAGCCCCGCGCCTTCACGAACGACAGGCCGACGAGCAATGCGCCGCCGCCCAGCGCCGCCGACAGCCATACCGGCGACAGCGCGTCGCACACCGGGCCACGATTGGCATAGGATGCAAACAGCAGGAAGCCGATGGTGCAGCCCGCCGCCAGCGTCGCGCCATAGGCCCGCATCCGCTGCGCCTCGTTGCCATCCGCCACCCAGCGCAGGCCGGTGATCCCGGCGGCCAGCGCCAGATAGGGGAACAGTTCCAGCCCGATGATCAGCGACAGGCTGGTCGCGATGCCCAAAGTCGCCCGCCGCGCGCCGGCTTCGGATCGGCGATCCCTGCGACGCCAAGGATCAGGAACGCCAGTTGCCAGCCATGATGGTCGATCCGGAGCGGCGTCCACCATCCCCAGCGCCTGCGCCGCGCATCCCAATATCAGGATGGCCAGCGGATAGGCGGCAGGCGCAACCAGCCGGCGCACCGCCAGCGTCAGCCCCACCATCGCCGTGCCCAGGGCCAGCAGCGGGGCGATCGCCACCGCCCATTTTTCGGCCAGAACCCCGCCGAAAAACGGCTTGATCGCCAATATCAGCCCCGCGATCGGCAGGTCGACAAGGCGTGACCAATGGATGTTCGCGCCGCCCGGCGGATCGAGCTTATATTGTCTGAGGTCGTACCAGCCTTGCCCTTTGAGCCAGGCGCGGACTTCGGCCATGCGCAGATTATCGTCGGTATCGCCCAGCGCGAACCAGTGGATCGCGCTCCATTTCCACGCGATCAGCATGAAGGCGGCGACCGCCCAGAACAGCAATAGCCAGCGCAGCCAGTGGCGGCTGATCGGATCGTTGTGGACGCTTCCCATAGGTGCTTCCCGCCATTAGTGGCTGGCGGACAAAGGGCAAGCGGACAGACATGAACAGCACCAACGGCCGCATGGCTTATTATCGCGAGTTGCTGGGGCAGCTGATCCGCTATGCGATCACCGGCGGCATCGCCTCGGTGGTCCATCTGGGGCTTTACTGGTCGCTGGCGGAAATCGCCCATGTCGCCCCGCTGATCGCCAATCTGGTCGGCTATGTCTGCGCGGTCATCGTCGGCTATGTCATCCACAGCCGGTGGAGCTTCCGCGGCCATGGCCAGCGCGACAATCTTGCCCGCACCGGCGGCCGCTTCGTCGCCGTCTCGCTGGTCAGCCTGGGCCTCAACAGTTTCTGGGTGTGGCTGCTGGTCGAACGGCTGGGCGGACAAACCTGGTGGCCGATGCCGTTCATGGTCGCGGTCACCCCGCTTGTCGTGTTCTGGCTCAACCGCCGCTGGGTGTTCGCTTAGGGCCGCTGCCAGGGCAGCCGATCAAGATCGACATTCCCGCCGGTCAGGATCACGCCCACCCGCGCGCCGCCCACGTCGATCCTGCGTTCGAGCAAGGCGGCGACGGGCACCGCCGCGCTCGGTTCGATGACGATCTTCATCACTTCCCACACCAGCTGCATCGCATCCACGATCGCGGCTTCGCTGACGGTGGCGAAATCGTCGAGCAACGCGGTCAGGATCGCAAAGCCGTTCGCGCCCAAAGTGGTGCGCAGGCCATCGGCGATGGTGTCGGGCGGGTCGCCCGCCGTGCGCACGCCCGATTTCCACGAACGATACGCATCGTCGGCCTGTTCGGGTTCCGTCGCGATGATGCGGATGCGCGGTTGCAGGTAGCGCGCGGCGACCGCCGTTCCCGCCATCAGCCCGCCGCCGCCGACGGGGGCGAGGATCACATCCAGCGGGCCGGCCTGATCCAGCAGTTCCAGCGCCGCCGTCCCCTGCCCCGCGATCACCAGCGGACCATCATAAGGGTGGACCAGGGTGGCGCCGCGCGCCGCCACGATCGCATCGGCCGCAGCCTCGCGCGCGGCGATCGTCGGTGCACAAAATTCCACCTGCCCGCCCAGTCGTTTGACCGAATCGATTTTCGCCAGCGGCGCATTTTCGGGCATGACGATGAAGGCGGGGATGCCGCGCGTGGCCGCCGCCAGGCTCAGCGCCGCCGCATGATTGCCCGACGAATGGGTGACGACCCCGTGTGCGGCCATCGCCTCGTCCAGCGCCAGCACCGCATTATGCGCGCCGCGCGCCTTGAACGCGCCGATCCGCTGGAAATTCTCGCACTTGAACAGGATTTCAGCGCCCAGCATCGCATCCAGCCGGCGCGACGTCAGCACCGGCGTGTGGTGGACATGGCCTTCGATCCGCGTCACGGCGGCCGCGATATCGGTGAAGGTGACGGGCAGGTCGGTCGTCATCGCCGCTTCGCCTTTTTCAACTGGCCCCGCGCCCCCGCCGCGATCGCGATTTTGGCCCAGTGGCGCATCGCGTCCGGATCATCATGCACATCGCCCGGCGCGCGGCGATAGTTCATCGTGCCGGTCTTTTCGCCCATTTGATAGGTGAAGCGGTCGCAGCCCGCTTCATCCCAGATCGCGTCGCTCGTCGCATCCGCCTTGAACCACAGTTCATCATCGGCGACGATCGCAAAGACGATGCCGTCGCAATAAACCGTCCGCCCGCCCATCATCGCCCGGCTCGTCACCGCGCCCACCGGCGCCAGCGCCTCTTCGATCCAGGCGATGATATCGCTCATTTCAATGCGCCAGTTTCAGGCCGGCGATGCAGCCGACCAACCCGACGATCAGCAGCAGCCGCAGCGCGTTAATCGGCTCGCCGAACCAGATCATCCCGACGATCACCGTGCCCAGCGCGCCGATGCCGCCCCACACCGCATAGGCCGTGCCCATCGGGATCGATCGCGACGCCAGTTCCAGCAACCCCATCGACAGGATCACCGACGCAAGGAAGCCCAAGGTCCATGGCACATTCTTGAACCCGTCGACGAAGCGCAGACAGGTGGTGAACCCCACCTCGAAGCACCCGCCCAGGATCAGCCAGAACCACGCCATTGATTTTGCTCCAACACCATCGCGACCTGCGATACTGTCCCGGCCATGGCAAATGGGGGCACAAAGGGCAAATGGGCGATCGGCAACCGCATCGCGCCGGCCCGTTTCCTGCTGTTCGCGCTGCTGGCGATCGCCGGCGGGACGACCGCGGCGACCTTCGTCGAATGGCGACAGGCGATCATGCTGGCGTTCGACGGCGCCGCGATCCTCTTCCTCTTGTCCTGCCTGCCGCTGTTCCGGCGCGAGGCCGATGCCATGCGCGCCTCCGCCGAGCAGAATGACGCCAACCGCGCCGGCCTGCTGGCGGTCACCGGGGCGGTGATGCTGGTGATCCTCGTCGCGATCGCGTCCGAACTGACGCTGAAACAGGCCACCCAGCCCGGCGTCGCGGTGCTGATCGTCGCGACCCTCGTGATCGCCTGGCTGTTCAGCAATTTCGTCTACACGCTGCATTATGCGCACATGTTCTACCGGCAGGCGGCGGGCGGCGGCGATCGCGGGGGGATCGAATTCCCCCATACGCACGAACCCGATTATTGGGATTTCACCTATTTCGCCTTCACGCTGGGAATGACGTTCCAGACATCCGACGTGGTGATCGCCGATCGCGCGGTGCGCCGCGTCGCCACCGCCCACACGCTGGCCGCCTTCTTCTTCAACATCGGGGTGCTGGCCTTCACGATCAACGTGCTGGGCAGCTAAGCCTAATTCACGCTTGCCTCACCCCTGCAACGCCACCAGCGCGTCGCCGTCGATCCGCCACGGTTCCCACCCGGTCGAATGATAGCCGCCAAGCGTGCGGTAGAAACGCTTGGCATCCTCGTTCCAGTCGAGCACCGCCCAGTCGATCCGCGCGCACCCCCGCGCTTTGGCTTCGGCCGCCAGCGCGCCGAACAAGGCCCGCGCCACCCCATTCCGGCGCACCGCCGGATCGACGAACAGATCTTCCAGATACAGGCCATGCCGCCCGGTCCAGGTGGAAAAATTGAGGAACCACACCGCCAGCCCCGCCGGCCGGCCATCCACCTCGGCGACATGCGCGAACACCTTGGGATCGGCCCCGAACAGCATTTCGGTGAGCGATTCCACGCTTGCCTTCACCGCATCCGGCTCGCGTTCATAGGTGGCGAGCGCGCGGATCATCCGCAGGATTTCGGGTGCGTCGGTAAGAACAGCAGGGCGCACAACGGTCGTCACGGTCAGCTTGCTCCTTCCAGATTGCCCATCGGCACGGGCCTGCGCCGCGCGGCGATGAAACAGCCGCCCGCGATCAGCGCCGCGCCAATCACGGTCAGCGGGCCGACATGTTCGCCGAACACCAGATAGCCAAGCAGGCTCGCCCACACGAAGGCGGTATATTCCACCGGCGCAAGATAACTGGCCTCCGCCCGGCCATAGGCCCAGGTCAGCAGGAACAGCGATATGGTGGCCAGCGCCGCTGCCCCCAGCAAGCCCGGCGCATGCCGCGCATCGGGCACGACCGCCAGCATGGGCGCCGCCAGCATCAGGAAAATGGCGACCGTCACATTCTGGTAAAAGGCCACTTCCCGGCCATCGGCCACCAGCGCCTGCCGCCGCATCAGGATGATGTTATAGGCATAGCAGACCGCCGAAACCAGGATCGCGATCGCGCCCAGAAACGCATCATGCCCCAGTTCGGCGCGCGACTGGCCCGCCAATATCACCAGCACCCCGGCAAAGGCGACGCCTGAGGCCACGATCGCGCTGCGATCGATCCGCTCATGCAGCAGCCAGGCCGCCAGAAACAAAGCGATCAGCGGCGCGATGAAGGTCAGCGCTACCGCCTGCGCCATCGGCACCCGCGCCAGCCCCCAGAAAAACAGGATCGCCATCGCCGTCGCCACCAGCCCGCGCTGGAAATGCAGCCGCAAGGTCGATCGATCGGGCCAGCCCGGCCGCCGCAGGAAATGCGGCACGGCCGCGATCAGCGCACCGGCCAGCGATCGCCACAGCATCGTGTTGTACGCGCCGATCTCAAGGGTCAGCCCCTTCATCAGCGCGTCCATCGATGCAAAAACCGCGATTCCCAGCGTCGCGACGGCAAAGGCGGTGGCGGGCCGGGTCGGCGTCACTCCGCCGCCTGCGCCGCCTCGCCTGCCGCGTCCGCCGCCGCGATCTCGGCGGCCTTCGCCTCGACCAGCTTGACGATATGGTCGATCATGCTGGCATCCTCGACATGATGGTCGGTCACGCCCGACAGATACACCATATGCTTGCCATTGCCGCCGCCGGTGATGCCGATATCGGTTTCGCGCGCTTCGCCCGGGCCGTTGACGACGCAGCCGAGCACCGACAGCGACATCGGCGTCGCAATATGCTTCAGCCGTTCTTCCAGCTTCTCCACCGTGCGGATCACGTCAAACCCCTGCCGCGCGCAGGACGGGCAGGAAATGACGCGCACGCCACGGCTGCGGATGCCGAGCGACTTCAGAATCTCGTATCCGACCCGCACTTCTTCTTCGGGTTCGGCCGAAAGCGAAACGCGGATCGTATCGCCGATCCCTGCCCACAGCAGGTTGCCGATGCCGATCGCCGATTTCACCGTACCGCCGATCAAGCCGCCGGCCTCGGTGATCCCCAGATGCAGCGGACAATCCACCGCGTCGGCCAATTGCATGTAGGCCGCCACCGCGAGGAACACGTCCGACGCCTTCACCGCGACCTTATAATCGTGGAAATCATGGTCCTGCAGCAGCTTGATATGATCAAGCGCGCTTTCCACCAGCGCCTCGGGGCACGGCTCGCCATATTTTTCCAGCAGGTCGCGCTCAAGGCTGCCGGCGTTCACGCCGATGCGGATCGCGCAGCCATTCGCCTTGGCCGCGCGCACCACTTCGGCCACGCGTTCGTTCGATCCGATATTGCCGGGGTTGATCCGCAGGCAGGCAGCCCCCGCGTCGGCGGCTTCCAGCGCGCGCTTATAGTGGAAATGGATATCCGCCACGATCGGCACCTTGGCCGCGCGGGTAATCTCGCGGAAGGCCGCCGTCGATTCCACATCGGGGCAGGATACGCGGATGATGTCCGCGCCGGCTTCCTCGCACCGGCGGATCTGGTCGATCGTCGCCTTGGCATCGGACGTCGGCGTGTTCGTCATCGTCTGCACGGTGACGGGCGCGCCACCGCCCACGGGGACGTTGCCGATCATGATCTGGCGGGATTCGCGCCGCGCGATATCGCGCCAGGGACGGATGGACATTGAAAGCCTTCGCGGTTGGGTATGCGACCCTCTATAGCTGCACCCGGCGCAGATATGAAGGACACCCGCGATGACCGCTATACGCTGGACCCTCGTCATCCACGGCGGATCGGGATCGATGCGACGCGGGCACTTGTCGGATGCCGACGACAGGGCCGGGCGCGCCGGGCTGAAGGCCGCGATCGAAGCCGGATCGGCCATCCTTGCCGCAGGCGGCAGCGCGCTCGATGCGGTCGAGGCCGCCGTCCGCCTGCTGGAGGATGATCCCCATTTCAACGCCGGGCGCGGATCGGTCTACACCGCCGAAGGGCATATCGAATGCGATGCCGCGATCATGGACGGGGCGACGCTGGATGCGGGTGCGATCGCGGGCGTGCGCGCCACCCGCAATCCGATCACCCTGGCCCGCGCGGTGATGGAACGGAGCCACCACGTCTTCCTCGCCGGATCGGGGGCCGATGCCTTCGCCCGCGCGCATGGTGTGGAATCGGCCGATCCGGCATGGTTCGAAACGGCCGAACGCCGCCGCCAGCTCGACGAAATTCTCGCCAACCCCGATGCGCCGTTCGATTCGGCGATGAAGTACGGCACGGTCGGTGCCGTCGCGGTCGACACCCATGGCCATGTCGCCGCCGCCACCTCCACCGGCGGCCTCACCGGCAAGAAATGGGGCCGGGTCGGCGATTCGCCGCTGATCGGGGCCGGCACCTATGCCGATGATCGCGCCTGCGCGGTTTCCTGCACCGGGGCCGGCGAATTTTTCATCCGGCTGGGCCTCGCCCACGAAATCACGGCCCGCGTGCGGCTGGCGGGCGCCAGCATCGACGATGCCGCCGACGCCCTCATCTCGGAACTTGGCGACATGGGCGGCAAGGGCGGGGTGATCGTCGTCTCCGCCGATGGATCGGGCGGCTGGGCCTTCAACACGCCGGGCATGTACCGCGCCATCGCCACCCACGATGCCCCGCCCGAAATCGCGATCTACGGCGACGAATAAGCGGCGGCCTCAGCCGCCAGTTCCTAGCCCCAGCCTTCAGCCATGGTGCGACAGGCTTTCGCGCACCCGGCCATAATCGCCGCCCCACGCATCCGTCATTGCCACGCGCACGTCCCACAATTCGGGAAAGAAACGGTGCTTGGCGCCGGCCTGCAACAGATCGACCGACCGGCCTTTCAGCGACGCGGCCCCCATCCCGATCGATCGGTGGATCAGGAACAGGTGGTGCCAGCGGAATTTGCCGAACAGTTCGTCGAACTCGATCAGCGCCTCGGCCACCACATAGGCCGCGTCATGGGCGTAACCTTCGTCATAGATCGACCGCACCGTCCGTCCGGCCGGCGCCAGATAGGCCGCGACGAAGCTCGCCCACAGATGCGGCGGCATCGTAAGCAGCGTGCGGAACCCGGGTGATTCCTGCCCGCTGCCATTGCCCAGTTGCAGGCGGATCTGCTGATATTCCTTGGGCGACATGGTTTCGAGCAGGTCGAGCTGGTCGGTCATCAGCCGCAGCAGGCGGTGCGCGCGGCCCATCAGCGTCACCACCCGATGCGTGTTAGCCACCTGCAAATAATCGTCCACATCAAGCAGGGTGTAGGCGATCAGCTTCATCCACAATTCTTCCACCTGGTGGACGATCTGGAACTGAAGCTCGTCGCGGTTCACGAACTCGCCAAAGTCCTTCTGGCAGCCAAGCAAGGTGCCGGTATCCAGATATAGTTCATAATCCAGCGCCGCCGGCGCCTGCATCCGCGCGTAAAAAGCCTGCCGGTCCATGCCATCCTCGCCTGACTATCGTGATCGGCCAACCTAGCAGCGCCGCCGCGAAACATTGTCCGCGAAGCATCCATCCGACCGCGCTTTTCGCGGCGATCGTTTCCCATTATGCTTACCTTAACGGCAAACGTGCCCCATCATCGGCAACAGGCAGACCGAATGGACCGTATCGACCGACAATTGCTCAGTCTGCTCGAACGCGATGCGCGGCTGTCCTTCGCCGATCTCGCCGAACGCACCGGGCTGACCAAATCGCCCTGCTGGAAACGGGTGCAGGCGCTGGAGGAAACGGGCGCCCTGCGCGGCTACCGCGCGGTGGTCGATCCCCCGTCGCTTGGCCTGACGACCAGCGCCTTCGTCCATGTCACCATCGCGTTCGACCGGCACGACGCATTCGAGGCCGCGGTGATCCGCCACCCGATGATCCTGGCCTGCCACGCAACGGTGGGGGCGAGCGATTATCTGCTGCACGTGCTGGCGCGCGATCTCGCAGCCCTCGATGATTTCCTGCGCGGTCAGTTGTGGCGGCTGCCCGGCGTCGAACGCTTCACGACGACGATCGCCACCCGCGAAATCAAGGCCGACGGCTCCGTCACCGCCTGCGCCGGCCCATGATCCCGCCGGTGGATCAGCCCACCAGGCGCAGATGCACCGCCGCCATGAAGGCCCGCGCCGTCGCTTCATCCTGCTGCGGGCATCCCGCCGCATCGCGCAGGCCATCCAGATAGGGCCGCACGCTGGGGCCACGGCCGCCGCGCGCCAGCATGTCGCCCAGCCCCGCCGCCAGCCGGCTCACCGGTTCCAGCCCGTGGGTGCGCGCGATCTTGCGGATCGCGTCCACCCGCCGGCCCAGTTCGCCGATCGACAATGCGCGAAAATCCCGGTCGAGCTGGGCGATTCGCGCGCAAAGCTCGTCGTGGACGGGGGTGCCGGCCGGTGATTCGGCCAGTGATTCGATTCGGTGCATCGCGGTCATCGTCTTCTCCCGGCCGCGATCATGGCCACAGGAAGATTAGCGCCAGATTAAGCCGGTGAATGGCATTTCGGCTGCCTTGCCCCGTGCCATCGGCTTGACTTTCAGCCCGGCCTGTCCCAATGGCCCCGCGATGGAATCGGGCGGCGGCGACGTCGCCTTATTTTTTCGTGCCACTGGCACGCAGCAGCAGAATTCGAAGGATCCAGGGTCATGGCCAAGCCGACCACCGTCAAGATCAAGCTCGTCAGCACGGCCGATACCGGCTTCTTCTACGTGACGAAGAAGAACCCGCGCACCCAGACCGAGAAGCTGAGCTTCCGCAAGTATGATCCCGTCGTGCGCAAGCATGTCGATTTCAAGGAAGCCAAGATCAAGTAATGGTCGGGCGGGCATTCGTCCGCCTGGATCTGCTTGGGTGGACTGCGGTCCGCTTCCGGCCGCGCGCCAGCGCTGGCCACGGCTATCTCGCGCCCGTTTGCATCGGGCGCCTTTTGCGCTGAACGCCCGATATGACAGGCCGGCCGGTCTTTCGGCCGCCTGTGCCTGCGGCCGCGCCATATCCGGCCCCGCACCGCGATTTCAGAGCAGGGCTTCGACCGCTTCGACGAAGCGCATCACCGAAATCGGCTTCGATACATAGGCTTCGGCCCCGGCGGCGCGGATACGATCCTCGTCGCCTTTTCCCGCATAGGCCGTCACCGCCATGATCGGGATCGTGCGCAGCGCCTCATCCGCCTTCAGCTGTTCGATCAGTTCCAGCCCGCTGACATGGGGCAGCTGGATATCCATGATGATGAGATCGGGTTCGAAGGCGCGCGCCACCGTCACCGCTTCGCGCCCATCGCGAACCGGCTCTGCGGTGAAGTCGTGCGCCCGCAACAGATCGCAGAACAGCTTCAGGTTGAGTTCGTTGTCCTCGACAACGAGCACTTTCTTGGACACAGGCTCCCCACTTACGCTACCGTTGCTGTGTGTAGACGATGCCGAGACCGGAAACAAACCGAGACCCCGCCGCGATCGGGCTTCAGGCGCTGGCATGGGCGCTGGGCGAACCCACGCGCGCCGAACGCTTCCTGGCGCTCACCGGGATTACCCCGGATGAACTGCGCAGCCGCCTCACCGAACCCGCGATGCTCGCCGCCGCCCTCGGCTTTCTCGAAAACCACGAACCCGATCTGATCGCCTGCGCCGAAGCGCTGGATCTATCCCCCCAGGCGCTGGTGCGCGCCCGCATGGAAATGGACATATGAACCGACCGCTGCTGATCACCGATTGCGATGAAGTGCTGCTGCACATGGCCGCCCATTTCGGCATGTGGCTGGAAGAGGCGCATGGCATCCAGTTCGCGCTCGACCGGCACGACACCGCCAATGCGATGACCCGCCGGGCCGATGGCAGCCCGGTTCCGGCCGACGCGGCCTGGGCGTTGCTCGACAGCTTCTTCACCACCGAAATGCACCGCCAGACGCCGGTGCCCGGCGCGCTCGATGCGCTGGCGCGGATTGCCGACCATGCCGATATCGTCATCCTCACCAATGTCGGCGCGGATCACCATGCGCGCCGCGTCGCCCAGCTTGAATCGGTCGGCATCCGCCATCGCGTCCTGTGCAATCGCGGCGGCAAGGGGGTTCCCGTCGCCCGCCTGATCGAAGAAATGCGCCCAAGCAGCGCGGTGTTCATCGACGATCTCGCCGTGCACCACCAGTCGGCGGCCAAGCACGCCCCCGATGTGTGGCGGCTGCACCTTGTCGCCGAACCGATCATGGCCCCGCACATCCCCCCCGCGCCCGATGCCCATGCCCGCATCGATGATTGGGCGACCGCGCAGGATTGGGTGCTCGATCGCTTCGCCATGCGCGCGGTGGCATAAGGGTTCGGGGATCAGGGTCACGCTCGCACGGGCGATACCGGATCGAAAAAACGGGGGTGGGCAAACGCCCACCCCGCGCGTCTTAAAGGCCGTCCAGGCCCTTGCTGACCAGAATATTCACCGCCACGCGGCGGTTCTGCGCCTTGCCTTCGATGGTGTCGTTGCTGGCCAGCGGATCGGCTTCGGCCATGCCGGTCGGGGTCAGCATGCGATAGGGTTTCCAGCCGCAGACTTGCTGAAGATAATTGACGACGCGGCCGGCGCGCTTTTCGCTCAGCGTCTGGTTATACTCCTCGTCGCCCGTGGAATCGGTATAGCCGACAACCAGCAGCAGGGCGTTGCTCATCCCCTCGGCGGTGGCCGCCGCGGCACACAGATCACTCTTCGCCTCGGCGGACAGGGCCGCCTTGCCAGTGTCGAAATTCACGTTCGTCGTGCTTTTGACATTATACTGGTCGATCTCGCCCATCCGGCCCCGCAGCGCCTCGGTTGCCGCGGTCTGTTCGTCAAAACGCTGCGCCGTGCCGTTGTGGATCATGGACGCGGTCTTGATGTCCTTGTTCTGAAGGTTGATCTGGCTTGCCACCAGTCCGTCACCCGATTGCCATGTCTTGACGGCAACCGGCAGGCCGTTGAGCAGCGAGGTTGCGGCCAGCTTGCTACGGTTGAGGCCGAAGAATCCCTTGCTGGCGCTGATCCGGGTGGCATCGTTGATGACGATCACGGATTTGGTGCCGTCGGCGGCCGTGACCTGCATCTTGTCGCCGCTGCGGGCGGAAATGATGCCCTTGATCTCGGGACCAGCCGTCATCTCGGACGGCGCCGGGGCAGAAAAGGTTGCCGAGACGTCGGCCGCCGGCGGCTCCTGCGTCTGTGCGAACACGCTGCCCGACGATGCCCCGGACAGCAGGGCAGCCAACAAGAGAAATTTTGAACCCTGGGGAATGACACGCATCACGCTACTCCTTCAAAAATCGATCAGTCGGGCCTGCATGACCGCAGCTTCTCGTCCGACTGCCGGCCGCATGATGGCGTCTTCGGCTGTCAGAACCCCCTCCGTTTACCGTCGTAAGATGTGCCGCATGGCGCTGCGGATGCGCGCCATGGACGGCCTGCCTGTTCAGATTAACCTTTCTGGCAGATGAACAGACGCGCATCGCGAACAGTTGTGCAGCCAATTGGAGCGCATCGTGCGACGAGCCGATGCAATCCTCACCCCCACACCAAGTTCATACTGGATGGTTTTTCCAATCGATTTTGAATAACTCACGTTAATCAATGGATATGTTCTTCAAGAAACGGGCACGGCAGGTTAGAATCATAGTCGAACTGTTCGATATTTATCGTTCATAAACATTAATTTGACGACGAATGCACATCTGCTTGGCGGCCATCCCCGATCAATGCCGGGGTGGCCGGGGCCGGGCATGAAGGCCGGTCCCGCCCCCCCGCCCGTTGGCGACGGTGGCCCATGCGGGATTCCGCCGCTACGACAAGCTGATGACCAGCATGTCCCCCGCCATCCGTGCCTATGTGATGCTCGCCTTCGTCATGCTGTTCTGGGCGGGCAATGCGATCGTCGGCCGGGCGGTACGCGATGATATCCCCCCCTTCACGCTCGCCTTCGTCCGCTGGACGGGCGCACTGCTGATTCTCCTGCCCTTCGCATGGGGCGAATTGCGGCGCGATCGCGCGGCCTTGCTCGCCGGGTGGAAACCGATCCTGTTGCTCGGGCTGGTTGGTGTCGCCGGGTTCAACGGCTTCCTCTATTGGGGGCTGCATCACACCACCGCCACCAACGGCCTGCTGCTCCAGGCGCTGATTCCGGCGATGGTGCTGGGGTTCAACATGTGGTTCTTCCGCGAGCGTGCCGGCCCGTGGCAGATTGCCGGGGTCATCCTGTCCACCGTCGGCGTCGTCCTCGTCATCGTTCGCGCCGATTGGGCCGTGCTGGCGGGGTTGCGGCTGGGCTATGGCGACGGCCTCATCCTGATCGGCGTGCTCGGCTGGGCGCTCTACACCAGCCTGCTGCGCATCCGGCCCGCAGTCGGGCCATTCGCCTTTCTGGCTGTTACCTTTCTGATCGCGGCCTTGGCGATGCTGCCGCTGGCGATCGGCGAATCGCGTGCCATCGCCGCGATCGACTGGCGGCCGGCGGTGATCGGCGCTTTCGCCTATGTCGCGATCCTGCCGTCGGTGATCGCCTATTTCCTGTTCAATGCGGCGGTCGCGACCATCGGCGCGGCGCGCGCCGGGCAGACGATCAGCCTGATGCCGTTGTTCGGCGCGGGGCTGGCCGCGTTGCTGCTGGGTGAACCGCTCCATCCCTATCATCTCGTCGGGATGGCGCTGATCCTTGCCGGTATTCTGATGGCGGCCCTTCTCCACCGCAACGGGACACCCTCTTGACGCCTTTGTCCTGCGGGCGGATGAGACGGGGATGAGCATCGAAGCGCGCATCGCCGAACTCGGCCTTACCCTCCCCCAGCCCGCCGCCCCCGTCGCTGCCTATGTGCCGGCGGTGGAAGCAGGCGGGCTACTCCACATTTCCGGCCAGTTGCCATTCCGCGAGGATGGCACGCTGATCACCGGGCGGCTGGGCGAAAATATGGATGCCGAAGGCGGCCGGGCGGCGGCCGAACGCTGCGGCCTGATGCTGATCGCGCAGATCAAGGCGGCGTTGGGCGGCGATCTCGATCGCGTCGTGCGCATCGTCAAGCTCGGCGCGTTCATCTCGTCCACCGCCGATTTCATCGATCAGCCCAAGGTCGCCAATGGCGCATCCGAACTGATGGCCAATGTGTTCGGCGATGCCGGCCGCCATGCCCGCAGCGCCGTTGGCGTGCCCGTCCTGCCTTTGGGCGCCGCGGTCGAGGTTGATGCGATCATTGCCGTTCGGCCTGCTTGATCCGCTGTTCGCGCCGGCGCCTGCCGCCGGCCGCGTCGCCTTTCTGAAAGGCGGGCGGTTCGCGCATCGCGGGCTGCATGGCGCGGGCGTGGTCGAAAACAGCCGCGCCGCCTTTCTCGCCGCGATCCAACAGGGCGACGGGATCGAACTGGATGTCCAGCTCAGCCGCGACGGGCAGGCGATCGTGTTTCACGATGCCACGCTCGATCGGCTGACCGCGGCCACCGGCCCGCTGTTGGATTACACCGCCGCCCAGCTTGCGGGCATCGCCTTGTCCAACACCGCTGAAACGCTTTCCGGCCTCAACACGACCCTCAACCTCATCGCCGGCCGCGTGCCGTTGCTGATCGAAGTGAAAAGCAAGGACCGCCATCCGACCACCCTCTGCGTCGCCGTCCATCAGGCGCTGGCGGGCTATACCGGCCCAGTCGCGGTGATGTCGTTCAACCCTGAAGTCGCCCACTGGTTCGCCCGCCACGCCCCCGCCACGACACGCGGCCTCGTCGTCACCGAAGACGGCAAAGCCGGCTGTCGCGGCGCATGGGAACGCCACCTCTCCCTCTGGCGCGCGAAGCCCGATTTCCTCGCCTATGACGTCCGCGATCTCCCGTCCCCCTTTGCCACCGCCCAGCGCCAACGCGGCCTGCCGGTGTTGAGCTGGACGGTGCGCAGCCCCGCCGATCACGCCACCGTCGCCGCGCACGCCGACGCACCGATCTACGAGCTGCCCCGTGGCTGATCACGATATCGTCGCCCGCATGGCCGATGGCGTCCGCGCGATCCCTGCGGCCGATTGGGATGCCTGCGCCGGCGGCGACAACCCCTTCGTCAGCCACGCCTTCCTGTCCGCGCTCGAAGAATCGGGCAGCGTCAGTTCACGCGCCGGCTGGCAACCGATCCCGATCCTGGTCGACGGCGCCGATGGCCACCCCGCCGCGATCGCGCCCGCTTATGCCAAGAGCCACAGCCAGGGCGAATATGTGTTCGATCACGCCTGGGCGGATGCGTGGGAGCGGGCCGGCGGGCGCTATTATCCCAAGCTCCAGATCGCGTCGCCGTTCAGCCCCGTTCCCGGCCCCCGCCTGCTGCTGCGCGACCCCGCACTCGCCCCCGCATTGATCGGCGCGATCGAAACGGTCGTCCGCCAGAACAATCTCTCCTCGGCCCACGCCACCTTCGTCGCAGCCGAGCAGGTGCCCCTGTTCGAAGCCGCCGGCTGGCTGATCCGGTCCGACCGCCAGTTCCACTGGGCCAACCATGGCTATCGATCGTTCGATGATTTTTTCGCGGCCCTCGCCAGCCGCAAGCGCAAGGCGATCCGCAAGGAACGCGCCGCCGCCGTGGCCGGGCTGGAGATCGTCCACCTCACCGGCGCCGCGCTGACCGAGGCGCATTGGGACGCCTTCTGGCATTTCTATCAGGATACCGGCGCGCGCAAATGGGGCCGCCCCTATCTCACCCGCGCCTTCTTCTCGCTGCTCGGCGAACGGATGGCGGACAAGGTGCTGCTGATCCTCGCGTTGCGCGATGGGCGGCCCATCGCCGGCGCGCTCAACTTGATCGGCGCGGACGCGCTCTATGGCCGCTATTGGGGCGCGGCGGAGGAGGTGCCCTTCCTCCATTTCGAGCTGTGCTATTATCAGGCAATCGACGCCGCCATCGCCCGCAACCTCACCCGCGTCGAGGCCGGGGCGCAGGGCGACCATAAGCTGGCGCGCGGCTATGAGCCGGTGGCCACTTGGTCCGCCCATTTCATCCCCGATGCCGGGTTCCGCCGCGCCGTGGCCGATTATCTCGACGCTGAACGCCGCGCGGTTGCCCAGGAGATCGATGTGCTGGCGGAAATGGGACCGTTCAAGCGCGGGTGACACCCGCCAGAAGAAAGGGGAGGAACCTTGCGATCCCTCCCCCTCGCTCATTTCCGATTACATGCCGGTGATGACAACCGTCACCGCGCGGCGATTCTGCGCCCAGGCGCTTTCGTCCGAACCGGCCACAGCCGGGCGTTCCTTGCCGTAGCTGACCGTCGAAATGCGGCTCGCGTCGATCTTGGACGCCAGATAGTTCTTCGCCGAATTGGCGCGGCGATCGCCCAGCGCGAGGTTATATTCGCGCGTGCCGCGTTCGTCGGCATGGCCTTCGACGGTGATGCGGACGTTCGGATACTTGGCCAGCCATTCAGCCTGACGATCGAGGATGCTACGCGCCTCGGCGTCAAGATCATAAATATCGGTGCCGAAGAATACGCGGTCCGAACCGACCTGCTGGAGGAAATCCTCCTTCGATCCGGGAACGATCGTCGACGTCACCGGCGCTTCCGGCTGCGTCTGCACCGGCGGCGCGGTTTCGGTCGGCGGAGCCGGCGGCAGCTCGACCGGCGGCTTCTTGGCGCAGCCGGCAACGGCGACGAGGGCTGCGGCCATCAGCAGCTTGGTCGTCAGGTTTGGCATGTCGGTCTCCTTAAACATTTAACGACGAAACGGTACTTTTGAACGATGAACGGTAAGGCAGGCTAAGGTCAACCCCGTTTCAGGGCAGTAACGGCCCCCAGGCCGGATCGGATCCATCGAGCGGTGTCGGAACGCGTTTTTCATTCACGCCGGTGAGATCGACCGACCACAGATCGGCCTTGCCGGACCCCTGCGCGGTACGGAAAAACATGACGACACGGCCGTTGGGCGACCAGCTTGGCCCTTCATCCTGCCAAGCGTTGGTCAGCGTCTTTTCGCCCGATCCATCCGGCGCCATGATGCCGATGCGGAAGCCCCCACCGATCTTGGTGAAGGCGATCAGATCACCCTTGGGGCTCCACACCGGCGTCGCATAGCGGCCGGATCCGAAACTGATCCGCTGCTGGCCGGAGCCATCGGCGCTCATCACATAGATTTGCTGGGTGCCGCCGCGATCGCTTTCAAAGACGATCCGGCTACCATCGGGCGAGTAGCTGGCCGCCGTATCGATCCCGGGTGACGTGGTGAGCCGCGTCGCCGCGCCTCCACTCGCGGGAACGCGATAAATGTCGGTGTTGCCGTTCACCGCCATCGAAAAGACGATGAAGCGGCCATCGGGCGAAAAACGCGGCGCGAATGTCATGTTCGGCTGGTCGACCACGAGCCGCTGCCGGCCCGATCCGATATCGTAGACATAAATACGCGGCTTATCGTTGACGAACGACATGTAGACAACGGACTGCTGGTTCGGCGCGAACCGCGGGGTCAGCACGATATTCTGGCCGTTGGTCAGAAAGCGGTGGTTTGCGCCATCCTGATCCATGATCGCCAGCCGCTTGATCCGCTTGAGCTTGGGCCCCGTCTCCGAAACATAGACGACGCGGCTATCGAAATAGGGGCCTTCACCAGTCAGCCGCGTATAAACGGTATCAGCGCATTTGTGCGCGGCCCGCCGCCAGTTGGCGGGCGAAACGACAAAGCCTTGCCGCGCCAGTTCGGTCTTGGCGAAGACGTCGTACAGGTAACAGCCAACAGTGATCGTGCCATCGCCATTGGCCTGGGCGAAGCCCTGCACCAGCGCCTGCGCACCTGTACCGACCCAATGGGGATAATCCGGTGCCGTCACCTGCGCGAAGCTCACCTGGCCGAGCGCGCTTGGTCCGATCGGCTGGAACAGGCCGCTGTTGCGCAGATCATTGGTGATGACTTCGGCCACCTGCCGGCCGAGCGCGGAGGTATCGCCCGCCGCCGTCGGCACGATCGCCGGCGTCGGCATCGACGGGATCGCGATTGGCATCGGCGACGATATGCCGCCGGTGATATCGACGGTGATCGACTGCGCCAGCGCCGGCACGGGTGCCGCCACGCCCACGGCCAGCAGCAGGGTTTGCAACAGCTTCATCATCGTCTCCCGTTATTCCGCGCCCGATGGATCATTTTCATGCGAAACCCGCCGGCCTGAAGGTGAGTTCGAAATCGTCCCACCCACGTTGATATAGTTCGGGCGGCAAGCTGATCGGCTGGCAGCGGATCACCGCCAGCCGGGCCGCTTCGGCCATCAGCGACGCCTGCACCGCCGTTTCGTCCGTGACGCCCGATTGGCCGACCACCTCCGGCAACCCGATCAACGTGCCGTCGGCCGCGTAGCTGACATGCAAGGTCGTCGCGATCAGGCGCGCCGCACGGCTCACCTTGGGGTGGCGATAACAGCGTTTCACCTGATCGGCCGCGCGCTGCGTCGCGCGCAATACGGCGGCGCGATCGGGCGCAGGCGCCGCCGCCATCGGCGGTGGCGTGGCGCAGGCGCCGAGAGCGAGGGTCAAGGCCGTGAGCGTGCGCCATGTCACCCCATCTGGCTCGGGATGAAACGCAGCTGGAAATCATTCCAGCCACCTTCGTACAATTCAGCCGGCAGCTTGACCGGCGTGCAGCGCAGCACCGCGCGACGTGCGACATCACTCATCTGGCGGGCGTAGGACCGATTGCCGTCGTTGATCCCGGTCTGCTCCACCACTTCCGGGGCGACCGAAACCGTGCCATCGGGCTTATAACGCAAGCGCAGCACCGTCACGATGCTCATCGCCGCCGTCCCTTCCAGCGAGCCGAGTTCGTAGCAAGGCTTGAACTGCCGGGCGAGTGCTGCTGCCAGCCCCTGCATCGCGGCCCCGCTCACCGCCGCGCGCGGCGTCTTCGCCTTGCCCTTGGGATCGTCCGATATCCCCTTCAGGAAATCCGCACCCAGCCGGGTTCCGCCGGCCTTTTCGGCCTTACCCCTGGCCTCGCGATCGGGGCGACGCCGGTCGCTCATATCTTGCGGTTCCGTCTTGGGCGCGGGCTTGGCGGCGGGTTCGGGCTTTTCGATCGGTTTAGGCTTATCGGCAGGCTTGGGCGCCGGTGCGTCGGAAGTCTTCGGTTTGAGTGTCGGTTCGGGTGTCACAGGCGTGGGTTCGGCCGGAGCCGGCTCTTCGGGCGGAGCGATTTCGGGGGCTTCGGACGGTGCCGGTGCCTCGGTCGCGGGGTTGGGCACGGCAGACCGCAGGCCGACCTCATCGGTCAGGATCACGTCCATCGGCTCATTCACCATCGGCGGCAGTTTGGCCGTGGAGACGAGGCCGAGCGAAAGCACCGCGAACAGGGCGGCATGCCCCACCAGCGCAACGCCGAAACCAGCCTTCTCCGCACGATCGATCACGGCTTCTCTTCGCCCATCGTGACCAACGCCACCTTGTTCAGGCCGGCACGGTTCAGTTCGCCCATCACCCGCATCACCCGGCCATAATCAAGGCCGCGATCGGCGCGCAGGTAGATTTGAGGGGCATCCTTGCCGGTGCCCCGTGTCGTGGCGAGCTCGGTCAGCCGATCGGCCAGCGCGGCCTCGGCCACTTCCTGATCGTCGAGGAACACCTTGCCCGTTTCATCGAGCGAAATCTGGATCGGCTGGTCTTTCTGGTCGAGTGCACCGGCCCGGCTATCCGGCAGGTTCACCGGCACCCCGGCAACGAGCAACGGCGCAGTGATCATGAAGATGATCAGCAGCACCAGCATAACATCCACCAGCGGCGTGACATTGATTTCCGCCATCGGCGCGCGCCGGCCGTTGTGGCCGCGTCCCTGGATAGGCCCCATCGCCATCAGACGCGATCCGGCATGCGGGTCGCAATATCCGTCCGCGCGCTCACGCCTCGTTCTCCAGTTCGCGGCTCAACGTCGAATGAAAGCCATCGGCAAAACGGTGGAGCCGCGCTTCGACCCGGTTCAGCACATGGCTCAGCCGGTTATAGGCGATCACCGCCGGGATGGCCGCGAACAAGCCGAGCGCGGTGGCGAACAGCGCCTCGGCAATGCCGGGGGCGACAACGCCAAGCGACGTGTTCTGCTGGGCGGCAATGCTGGTGAAGCTGCGCATGATGCCCCACACCGTACCGAACAGCCCGACGAACGGGGCGACCGAACCGACTGTGGCGAGAATGTTCAGCCGATCCGACAGCCGATCGATTTCGGCGGCCACGGCAGCCCCCATCGTCGTCGCCAGCCGGGCGCGCGTGCCTTCCCGGTCGATCCTGCCGCCCTTGGTCGATCGCCGCCATTCGGTGACGCCGGCGGAAAACACCTTGGCACTGGGCAGATCGGCGCGGCCGGGGCCGTCATAGAAACGGTCGATATCCTCGGCCTTCCAGAAATCGCGTTCGAAGGCGTCGTTGGCCTTGGCCACGCTTTTCAGCCGCATGCCGTGGGCGATGATGATCGTCCACGTCCAGATGCTCGCCAGCACCAGCCCGATCATCACCGCCTTCACGACGAAATCGGCCTGCATGAACAAGGTGACGGGGGAAAGCAGCGATTCCGTCGGCGCGATGGTCATGATTGGTCAGAATTCCCTTTTAGCCGTTCGAAAATGGCGATCCAGCCACGCGGCTGTCGCCGTGGCCTGCCGTTGGGGGCGATGAAGGCCGCAGTCACATCCGCTTCCGCGACTACCTCATCACCCCGCATGACTCTTTGATGAATGACGCACGAAGCGCCGCGAATTTCCCGCACTTCGGATAAAATCAGCAGCGCATCGTCGAGTTTTGCGGGGCGGTGGTAGCGAATGGCGAGATCCGATACCGCATAATAGCCCTCGCCCGCATCCTGCGCGGCCACCTGATCGATCCCGGCGGCGCGCAACATATCGCTGCGGGCGCGTTCCATGAAGCGCAGATAATTGGCGTGATACACCACGCCCGTCAGGTCCGTGTCCTCGAAATAGACACGCACCGCGAAACGATGCTCCGGGCCGACGAAGCGGCCTTCATATGGCCGATCCTGCACGTCCTTAACCATCGGCAAAGGTCTAGCCGCTCCGATTCGCGACAGGAACCCCCCATACGCGGGCTGTCGCGCCTATTTTCCGTCGAATAGCCCAGCTTCCGCGCCCGGCGGGGGATTAAGACCCAGATGCTTCCAGCCGAGCGCATTGAGACACCGCCCCCGCGCCGTGCGCGCGATCAGGCCGAGCTGGATGAGGTACGGTTCGATCACCTCTTCCACCGTATCGCGCGGCTCGGACAGGCCGGCCGCCAGCGTTTCCACCCCCACCGGGCCACCACGATAGATATCGGCGATCATCATCAGGTAACGCCGGTCCATCGCATCAAGCCCGCGATGATCGACCTCCAGCCGGTTGAGCGCCGCATCCGCCGCCTTGCGATCGACCACATCGACCCCGGCGACATTGGCGAAATCGCGCACCCGCCGCAGCAGCCGTCCGGCGATCCGCGGCGTCCCGCGCGCGCGCCGGGCAATCTCCACCGCGCCATCAGGGGCGATACCCAGACCCAGCAGATCGGCGGCGCGGCGTACGACATGTTCCAGTTCGTCGACCGTGTAGAATTGCAGCCGCACCGGAATGCCGAAACGATCCCGGAGCGGGGTGGTGATCAGCCCCTGCCGCGTCGTCGCCCCAACCAGCGTGAAACGCGGCAGATCGATCCGCACCGATCGCGCCGATGGCCCTTCGCCGATCATCAGATCGAGCGCGCGATCCTCCATCGCCGGATAGAGCACCTCTTCCACCGCCGGATTGAGCCGGTGAATCTCGTCGATGAACAGCACATCGCCATCTTCAAGATTGGTGAGGAGGGCGGCCAGATCGCCGGCCTTGGCGATGACCGGGCCGGACGTGGCGCGGAACCCCGATCCCATTTCCTTGGCGATGATCTGGGCCAGGGTGGTCTTGCCCAGCCCCGGCGGCCCGAAGAACAGCACATGATCGAGCGCATCGCCGCGCGTGCGCGCCGCTTCGATGAACACGCGCAGATTTTCGCGCGCGGCCTTCTGCCCGACAAATTCGTCGAGCGATTTGGGACGCAGCGCCGCATCCACATCTTCGGGGCGGCGGGCGGCGGTCAGGATGCGGTCGGCGTCAGTCACCAAGCTGCCGTAGCCATGTCGGGCGCGGCTTGTCGAGGGCGCGCGCCAGACCTTAAGTTGAGGAAGTTGAGGATTGCCATCGCCTCCACATAGCGGCACGCAAAGACCGCTGGGGAAAATGGATCAAACGAGGCGCAAGCGGGGATCATCGCGCGCCACGCTGCCAGTTCGATTCCAACTTTACCAGTGGCGGGAACGGGAACGATTACCCTAGCGAGCAAACGAACATGATATAAAGCAAAGTGAATTTTCGTCAGGCGTTCTGATAACTGGCATCAAACAACGGCTTCGCTTTTTCCACATCGTCCATGGACTGAAGCGTGATTTCAAGATCACCGGTGCCATAGTGGCCTATCTGACGCACATCACGCGTGAATCCGGCCTCCAACGCCACGCCATCAGGGTTCACACGGACATAGACCAATAGCTTGCCGAGTTGATTTCGTAATTCTACGCAGGCAAAATTCTTCAAGCGACGGAATGCTACATAATTGTCATTCATTTTTACCTGAACATCGTCGCCAACAGCTTCGAGATAAGCGCTGACCGCATGATAGAGATCGAGCACCGCAGATGGGGCTTCGGCGATATGTTCGCTGGTCGTTTTATATTTCTTGCTCCCCCCTGCGCCGGCTTGCATGGGACTGACCATCTGGGCCCCATTAATGGGTTTGGCTGTTGTCGCGGTTAACTGCTCCAGAAGAAGCAAATCACCCGCATAACGACGATAGCGGATCAGCGCGATTGTGCGATTCATCTGCTTTACGGCATGTTCATCATATTTGCCGAAATCGCCGGCGATGCAGATCAGACGCGATCCGGACCAATCCACCTTTTTTGCGATATCGGCGCCAAGCTTCTCAAGCACCAACCACTCAAAATCCTTGCGATGCCCCATGAGCCAATCAAGATAAAACAGGCCTTGATTGATAACATTTTCGTTCGATGAGCGTTTATACTCAATAACGACTGGCGCGCTATTTTCGTCGATACCAAGTGTGTCCATTCGACCACCTTCATTGGTGGTAAATTCGGATGCAAGAAAACGCACACCCAGCAACGCTTCCAGATTTGCTTCAAATAGGGTTTGCAATGACTTCTCGAGCGACACTGCGCCACCGGCAAGTTCGATCACGCCGGTTGATTCAGTGCGAAATAATTTAAGATCGCTCATGTGGTGTATCGTCCAAATTTGAGAGCCTGCACCATGACCTTCTCTCAGCGCGCCGCCTTCCTGAGCGCCAGCCGCACCATCGCATCGAGCGTCGCGCCAGCGCCGAGTTCTTCCTCGGCCGCCGCCACCGCCGCGTTCGCGTCCGCCGGGCGGAAACCGAGATTGGCGAGGGCGGAGAGCGCGTCGGCCGCAGCACTGCCGGCGGCAACCGGCGCACCGCCGCCCGCCGGCCCAATCACAAGCCCGCCGGTCTTGTCCTTCAGTTCGTTGACGATGCGCATCGCCAGTTTCGGCCCGACGCCATTGGCGCGCGCAACCATCGCCTTGTCGCCGCTGCCGATGGCACGGACCAGTTCATCGGGCGCGAGCACCGACAGGATCGCCAGCGCGACCCGGCCGCCAACGCCCTGCACGCTGGTCAACAAACGGAACCAGTCGCGCTCGCCGGCCGATCCAAAGCCAAACAGGATCATCGCGTCTTCGCGGACCTGCATTTCGGTGAACAGCATCACCTGCCCGCCGATCGGCCCGATCGCCGCCAGGGTGCGCGCCGATGCCTGCACCAGATAACCGACCCCGGCGACATCCAGCACGGCATGATCGGCCGTGGTTTCGGCAAGGATGCCGGTCAGTCGCGCGATCATGCAATGATCCTTTTCAAAGCCCTGGCGCTGGCCAGATGGTGCGCATGGGTGATCGCGACGGCCAGCGCATCGGCCGCATCCGCGCCGGCGATCTTCACCCCCGGCAGCAGGCGCGACACCATCGCATGGACCTGTGTCTTGTCAGCCGCGCCCGTGCCCACGACCGCTTTCTTCACCAGCCTTGCCGCATATTCGCCAACCGCAAGCCCCTGTCGCGCCAGCGTCAGCAGGATCACACCGCGCGCCTGTCCCAGCTTCAGCGTCGATTGCGGGTTGGTGTTGACGAACACTTCCTCCACCGCCGCGCCATCGGGCCTGTGGGCGATCAGCACATCCGTCAGCGCATCGTGCAGCGCCACCAGCCGCAAAGCGAGCGGTGCGGCCACTTCGGTCCGCACCTGCCCATTGGCGATATGGCTCAGCCGATTGCCATCGGCCGCGATCACGCCCCAGCCGGTGGTGCCAAGCCCGGGATCAAGGCCGATCAGGATCAGCCCAGCTTCTCCATCACATCGTCGGAGATGTCGTAATTGCCCCAGACGGTCTGCACGTCATCATCGTCGTCGAGCACGTCGAGCAGCTTGAACAGCGTTGCCGCATCCGCCTCGCCAACCGAAACCATCGTCTGCGGGCGCCAGGCCAGCTTGGTGCCTTCCGCTTCGCCCAGCACCGCTTCCAGCGCCTTGGCGACGCCGTGCAGATTATCGGTCGCGGTCCAGATTTCATGGCTGTCCTCGGATGACGAAACATCCTCGGCGCCGGCCTCAAGGGCTGCTTCGAACACCGTGTCGGCATCACCCGCCTTGGCCGGATAGGTGATCAGGCCCATCCGATCGAACCCGTGGCTCACCGATCCGCCCGCACCCAGATTGCCGCCATTCTTGGCGACAGCGGTGCGCACGTTGGTCGCGGTGCGATTGCGATTGTCGGTCAGCGTTTCGATGATCAGCGACACGCCACCAGGGCCAAAGCCTTCGTAGCGGATCTCTTCATAATTCTCGCCGTCGCTGCCGGCCGCCTTGTTGATCGCGCGTTCGATATTGTCCTTGGGCATGCCGCCGGCACGCGCGGCGATAACGGCGGCGCGCAGCCGGGCGTTCATCGCCGGATCGGGCAGGCCCATCTTGGCGGCCACCGTGATTTCGCGGCTGAGCTTGGAAAAAAGCGCCGAACGCTTTTTATCCTGGGCACCCTTGCGGTGCATGATGTTTTTGAATTTGGAATGGCCGGCCATTGCCGTCGCGGTCCTGTGCTGTTGTGTCTGAAAATTGTGTGCGCTCTTTAGCGGGCTGCGGCCCCTTCGCGCAACGGCGACGCAAGCCGCCATGCAACGACCGCCAGCGCGCAGGTGGCGACCAGCTGGACCGCCGAAACCGCCCCATCCACCAGCGCCAGCGCGGCCAGCGCCTTGGCCGGCAGCGCGAGCTTTGCACCAACCAGCGCCAGTGCGGCGTGAATCGCCGCAAAGGGCAGGATCAGCGCGACATAAGCCAGCCAGAGCGGCGTCAGCAGGCCCTGCTGGCGAACGAACAGCCCCTTCAACCGGAACGTGCCGTCATTCACCGCCAGCGCCGCCTGCCACGCAAGCAAACCGATGGTGAAGGCATACCAGATCGCACATGCCAGAATATGCGCCACCCAGATATCCGCCATCTCCGCCTCGGCGCCGGCCGCGACACTGGCGATTTGCGAAAACAGGCCGAACCCGATCGCCAGCAGCAAGGTGAGCGCGAAATAGCGCAGCAGCGACATGTCTGGCGCAAATGGGCGCGGCACCCCGGCCATGCGACGCACGATGGCAAAACCGATCCAGAAGACGGCGACGACGCGCGCCACCGCCGCGGCGATCAGCGGCGCATTGCCACCCTGCCCGACCATCGGCACCACGGCAAAATCGATCAGGTTGGCGGCGGTGGTGACGGCAAGCGCCGCCAACCACATTTCGGCAGGCATGGACGGCGGCTTGAGCTGGGCGATCACCGCACGCCGAATGCCCTGAATCGAAGGTTCGATGGCCGGCACGTTCAAAGCTTCACCGCCGTGCCGCTGACCGAAACCATCAGCATCGAACCATTCTGGCCGAGCACTTCATAATCGATATCGACGCCGATCACCGCGTCCGCGCCCAGATCGCGCGCTTCCGACGCCAGTTCATCGAACGCGGTGCTGCGGGCATCGCGCAGGGCGCTTTCATAAGCACCCGAACGGCCGCCGACGATATCGCGCACGGACGCGAACAGATCCTTGAAGATGTTCGCGCCGACGATCACTTCGCCGGTGACGACGCCCAGATAGTCGCGGACCGGACGGCCCTCGATCTGCGGGGTGGTGGTGACGATCATGGCGGTCCTTCCAGATAATTGCGGTTCTATTGCCCGATCCGGTCGCGGCTCGCCAGCGCCAGGAAGGCCGTCAGCGCGGCATGGGTTTCAGCGATCAGCCGGGTGCCCTGTTCGGTCGATCGCGCACGGCCCCAATAAGTCGCAAGGCCGGGATCAGCAGCGATCGCCGCGTCAAGGCTGAAATAGTCGCAGATGGCGAGCATCGGCAGCAGCGCCGCATCAGCATGGCCGAAGCGGTCGCCCTGCACCCATGAAGCCGCCCCATCGCGAAAATGGGCGATCGCCGCCAATCCCTTGGCAACCCGTTTCACCCCCCTTGCCGGGGCGTCATCACCACCGAAACCGAACAGCGCATGGCCCAGAATCATCGTCACGCCAGGGCCGATTTCCATATCGACCATGCGCGCGGCAAACGCGGCGCGGGCGTGCGCGCGCGGATCGGCGGGCCACAGGGACGGGCCGGGCAGCACCCGATCGAGATAATCGGCGATCGGCCCCGATTCGGGTAGCACGAAGCCATCATCATCAAGGCAGGGAACACGGGCGAGCGGGTTGATCGCCCGATATTCAGGCGACCGCCAATTGCCGTCGGGCGGCGGCGAAACCAGCGCAAGTTCGCACCCCTTGGCCCGCGCCACCATCAGGCAGCGCTGGGCGTAGGGCGAAAAGAGGACGCCATAGAGCTTCACTGCCCGGCCCGGTGCAAAACGGGATCAGGCGATGCCGAGCGCCGCCTTGTAGGTTTCGAGCAGTGCTTCGGCCTCATCGCGAGCATGCTTTTCCATCTTCCGCAGCCGGACGATGGCACGCATCGTCTTGGCGTCATAGCCCTGGCTCTTGGCTTCCAGATAGACGTCCTTGATGTCGTCCGAAATGCCCTTTTTCTCTTCTTCCAGCCGTTCGATGCGCTCGATGAACAGCCTCAGCTGATCGGCCGCGACATTGGGTTCGCTCATCCGGTCGTTCACTCCTGATTCGATGGAAGCGAAGGCTCTAAAGCCTCATCGCCTCCGCCGAAAGCGTGAATCAGGTTCTCGCCATCCCAGACCCGGAGGGATTCCCGGCCCGATGCCATCGCCCGGCGCACGAGAATCGCCGCCGGCCCAGCGCAAGCGGCCGGACATGACGACGCCGCCGGCCTTGCGGCCGACGGCGTTCATCCCGTTCAAAACGCCAGGAAGCGTTACGCGGCGCGGGCAGCCGTGCGGCGCGGTGCGCGCAGACGCAGCGACGTACCGACCAGGCCGAAGCCCGCGATCATCATCGCCCAGGTCGCCGGTTCAGGCACTTCGCCAACCAGCGTCACCGTGGCCGAGATCGTTTCCGTCACCGGATGCTCGAACGACAGACCCGACAGATTCTCGAACGTGACGAGATAGGTGGCGCCGTTCACCGTCACCGGCGAGGTCGCATCCCAGGTCAGTTCGCCGGAGGTGGTGAACACGCCCTTCGAATACCAGCCGCTGGCGCTGCCCGCGGTCGAACCGCCGGGGCTGAGGAACGAAAGCTGGCTTTCCAGCGCGATATCCGACGAACCGATGCCGGTGATCGTGATATCGATGAAATCGAACGTCCAGCTTTCGCCAACCGCCAGCGACTTGAGACCCGACGGCAGCGCCGACAGGCTGGCCGAGAAGTTGCTGAACCACGACGTGTCCGGCGTGTAAGTGACGAAGGTGTTTGCCGAACTGGTATCGACCTGGAACGTCGTTGCCGCCTGCACCGGCACCGCCGAAGCGAGACCAAGGCTGGCCACTGCTGCAAACTTCAAAATCGCTGACTTCACTCTACTATCCCCATCCAAATGAATGCGTTGGAGGGTTAAGCAAGGTTCGGGCCAAGTCTGGTTTAACTGAGGTTAACAGATTGCAAACAACCGCAGTGTAAGCATTCCCGACACATTTCGGGGTCAATCCGCCACCGCGCCGCCGGCCTGGTTCAGCGCGACGGATCCGTCATCGACGGCGGATCGCTGGCGGGAAAACTATCGTCCAGCGCCTCATCCAGTTCCGCGTCGAGCGCCTCTTGCGCAGCGGTAGGATTGCGCGCAAGGCTGGCTTCCATGCGGGCAAGCTGTTCGGGCGTCGCTTGGCCGACATGGCGTGTTTTCCATTCGCCATACGGCATGCCGTACACAAGGTAGCGCGCGGTTTCGCGATCAAATCGGCCGTCCGACGCTTCCTCCACCCAATCGGCCAGGCAGTTGCGGCAGAAGCCCGCAAGGCCCATCAGATCGATATTCTGGGCATCGGTGCGATGGCGCAAATGGCGCAACAGCCGGCGAAATGCCGCCGCCGCGATCGCATCATCGATCGCGTCTTCGGGCCGGGTGGCCGTTTCTGTGGACATCATGGCGCAAACTCCCAACTTGATCTGTCGCAAATAGGCACTAACCAGCCGACTTCATCCCGCAAGGAAGAAGGCGCATCGTCATGGCCAATAAGTTCGCTGCCCACGCCCGCGAGCGCAAGGTCCGCGTTCTCGCAACGCTCGGGCCGGCGAGCGCCACCCCCGCGATGATCCGCAAGCTCTACCTTGCCGGCGCGGACGCGTTCCGCATCAACATGAGCCATGGCGGGCATGACGACAAAGCCGCGCTTGTCGCCGCGATCCGCGCGCTGGAAGCCAAGCTCGACCGCCCGACGACGATCCTGTTCGACCTGCAAGGCCCCAAGCTGCGCGTCGGCACCTTCGCGGATGGCGCAGTGCAACTGCACACCGGTGACCGCTTCATCCTCGATCGCGATCCCGCGCCGGGCGATGCGACCCGCGTCCAGCTGCCGCACCGGGAGATTTTCGAAGCATTGCAGCCCGGCGCGCGGCTGCTGCTGGATGATGGCAAGCTGGTGCTGCGCGTCACCGACATTGCCGACGAACGCGCCGAAACGATCGTCGAGGTTGGCGGCACGCTATCCAATCGCAAGGGCCTGAACGTGCCCGACGTGGTGGTGCCGATGGCGGCGCTGACCGAAAAGGATCGCAAGGACCTCGCCTTCGCGCTCGAACAGGGCGCCGACTGGATCGCCTTGAGCTTTGTCCAGCGGCCCGAGGATGTGGCCGAAGCGCGCCGGCTGATCGGCGGCAAGGCGGCGCTGCTCGCCAAGATCGAAAAGCCCGCAGCACTCGAACGGCTCGATGAGATTCTCGAACAGGCCGATGCGGTGATGGTTGCGCGCGGCGATCTCGGCGTCGAACTGCCGCCCGAACTGGTGCCACCGGCGCAGAAGCGCATCGTCGAAGCCGCGCGGCGGATGGGCCGCCCGGTCGTCGTCGCGACGCAGATGCTGGAATCGATGATCCAGTCGCCATCGCCGACGCGCGCCGAAGTGTCCGACGTCGCCACCGCCATCTATGACGGCGCCGATGCGGTGATGCTGTCGGCCGAATCGGCGGCGGGCAGCTGGCCCGAAGAATCGGTCGCGATGATGCACCGCATCGCCATCTCGGTCGAAGGCGATCCCGGCTATTATGCCCGGCTGCACTTCACCGAAACGCCGGCCGACCCCACCACCGCCGATGCGCTTGCCGAAGCGGCGGGCACGATCGCGCGCACCGTTTCGGCCGCCGCGATCATCTGCTTCACGACATCGGGATCCACTGCGCGGCGAATCGCGCGCGAACGGCCGAACGTGCCGCTGCTGGTACTGACGCCCAGCCTTGCGACCGCACGCCGCCTGGGCCTGCTATGGGGTTCGCACGCGGTCCACACCCGCGACGTCGCCGATTTCGAAGAAATGGTCGGCAAGGCCAAGCGCATGGCGCTGCGCCACGGCATCGCCAAGGCGGGCGACCGGATCATCATCACCGCCGGCGTCCCCTTTGGCACACCGGGATCGACCAACGTGCTCCATGTCGTGCGCCTGACCGGCCACGAACTGAAGGGCCACGACGCCAAGGGGCAGGAATAAGCGCGGGGGAGCGGCGCTTGACCTGCCCCCGTCAGCGCGCGTTCACCAGCACGGGTTTGGCCCGATACAGTGCGGGAAAATGCTGCTTGAGCGCGGCGATCTTGGGCAGATCATTGACGCGGATGTAAAACTGGTCGGGGTGCAGGGTCAGATAGTCCTGATGATAGGCCTCGGCCGCGAAGAAACCGCGATCCGGCTCGATCCGGGTCGCGATCGGCCGGCCCCACGGGTTCACTTTGCCCAATTGTGCGACGTAGCCCGCCGCAACCCGGCGCTGCGCATCGCTGGTGGGCACGATCGCCGAACGATATTGCGGGCCGATGTCCGGTCCCTGCCGGTTGATCTGGGTCGGATCGTGCACCACTGCAAAGAAGATCTGGAGCAGACGGCCATAGCTGATCCGGGTGGGATCATAGGTGATCCGCACCGCTTCGGCATGGCCGGTCGTGCCGCTGCCGACCCGATCATATCGGGCGTTGGCTTTGGTGCCGCCGGCATAGCCCGACACGGCTGAGGTAACGCCCTGCACCCGCTGGAACACACCCTGCACGCCCCAGAAGCAGCCCCCGGCGACGATTGCCGTTTCGGACCGGGCGGATGACGGGGGATCGAAGGTGGGCGGGGGCAGGCGAACCGCCGTCTCCGCAGCAGCGACAGCCACATCAGGCCGCGCGATCGGCATCAGCATGGCCAGCGCGACACCCGTCGCAAGGGTTGCTGCGATCCAGTTGAAACGGGGGCCGGCCATATCAGAATCCCTCGCACCTGCTGCGACGGGAGATAGGTGGGGCGGCCCCCGAGAGATGCAACTTATTTGAGTGCGGCGCACGCCTCGGCAATGCGATCGCACGCTTCGGTCAGGATCGTTTCCGACGTGGCATAGCTGACACGGAAGGCCGGTTCGAGGCCGAACGCGCCACCATGGACCGCGGCGACGCGGCCTTCGTCGAGGAAGTAGCCGATCAGCATCTCGTCATTCTCGATCTTCAGGCCGGCGGGCGTGGACTTGCCGATCAGGCCCGACACATCGGGATAGACGTAGAAGGCGCCTTCGGGCGTCGGGCAATCGATGCCGTCGATCGCGTTCAGGCGGCCGACGACGAGATCGCGGCGAACCTGGAACGCGCGGGCGCGATCCTTGAGGAAACCCTGATCGCCGTTGAGCGCCGCGGTCGCCGCCGCCTGCGCGATCGAACAGGGGTTCGACGTCGACTGCGACTGGAGCTTGGCCATCGCCTTGATCAGCCAGGTCGGGCCACCGGCGAAACCGATGCGCCAGCCGGTCATCGAATAGGCCTTCGAACAGCCGTTCACCGTGAGGGTGCGATCATAAAGATCGGGGGCGACCTGCGCGATCGTGGTGAAGCGGAAATCGTCATAAACGATATGTTCGTACATATCGTCGGCCATGATCCACACATGGGGATGGCGACGCAGCACTTCGGCCAGGCCCTTCAGTTCGGCTTCGGTGTAGGCCGCGCCCGACGGGTTCGACGGCGAATTGAGCAGCACCCACTTGGTCTTGGGCGTGATCGCCGCGTCCAGCTGTTCGGGCGTGATCTTGTAGGCCTGCGCCGCACCCGCCTGGATGATCACCGGCACGCCACCGGCGAAGTTCACGATATCGGGATAGCTGACCCAATAAGGGGCCGGGATAATCACTTCGTCACCCGGATCGACCGTGGCGACCAGGGCGTTGAACAAGGTGTGCTTGCCACCGACATTGACGCTGATCTGCGACGCTTCGTAAGCGAGGCCATTGTCGCGCTTGAACTTGGCGGCGATGGCGGCCTTCAGTTCGGCGGTGCCATCGACGTTGGTGTACTTGGTCTTGCCGCCATTGATCGCCTCGATCGCGGCCGCCTTCACGAAATCAGGCGTGTCGAAATCGGGCTCGCCAGCCGACAGGCCAATCACGTCGATGCCCTTGGCCTTCTGCTCCAGAACGCGGCTGGTCATGGCGAGGGTGGCGGACGGCTTGATGCGGCCGAGCGCGGCGGACGTGAAGGTCATGGATCGTGTCCCCGGAATTATAGGCGCGCGGCCTATAGCCCCGGTGGGTTTATTCCTCAACTGGTGCGGCGCAACATCGGACAACTAATTCTGTGCGATGCGACCGGCCGATTGCGCACGGCACCCCGCCTGCAACGGAAAAACATCAGGCCAGCCGCGCCGGGATCAGCCCGCGCAAGGCATTGCCGACGAAAAATCCTCCCGCCAGATCAGCGGGGGTGATGTCGCCCTCGACCGCGCGGCCTTCGGCGATCAGGGCGCCGCGCAGCACACCGGGCAGCAATCCGCGCGCCAGCGGCGGGGTGACGAGGGCACCGTCGCGTTCAACGAAGATGTTGGTAAAACTGCCTTCGGTAAGGAAGCCCTGGGCATCGACGAAGACGACCTCGAACGCGCCGCCTGCCCGGCGCGCTTCATCGTAAAAGCCGCGATCGCTGGTCTTGTGGCACAGGCGGAAATCATCACCGGCAACGGGCCGCGGTGCGAGGACGACCATCGCCACAGCGGGATTGGCTGGCAGCGGCCGCACCTCCACCGCCATTGCCCCGCTGGGCGCCAGCAGCAACCGCACCCGCCGGGGTTCGCGCAGGCGGAAGGTGGCGGCCTGCAATTCATTGCGCGCATCGTGCCGGTTATAGGCAAAGCCGAACTGGCCGGCGGACGCCTGAATGCGGGCCAGATGCCGATCCAGTTCGATCAACCCCTGCGCCGGATCGAATCGCATCGTTTCGATCAGATCGAAGGCACGCGCCGCAGCGGTCACGAACGCGCCCTTGGCCAGACATTCGCGCCATTCGCCATCCGCAGTCGAATCGGCAACGACCGCCGATCCCAGCCCCAGTTCCGCAACCCTGCCCCCCTGTTCCAGCGCCAGCGTGCGGATCGCGACGTTGAACGCCGCGTCGCCCGCCGGATCGAGCCAGCCGATCGACCCCGTATACGCGCCGCGGGCATCCGCCTCCACCCCGTCGATGATCTCCATCGCGCGGATCTTGGGCGCGCCGGTTACCGATCCGCAGGGGAAGATCGCGGCCAGCACATCCACCGCATCCCGCCCGTCCGCCAGCCGGGCCGTGACCGTGGAGGTGAGCGTGTGGATCGTCGGATAGGTTTCGACCGTGTACAAGGCCGGCACCGCGACGCTGCCGGCCTGCGCGACACGGGCGAGATCGTTGCGCAGCAGATCGACGATCATCAGATTTTCGGCGCGCTCCTTGGCATCATCCGCCAGCGCCGCGGCCGCCGCCTTATCGCTTGCAGCGTCCACGCCCCGCCGCGCGGTGCCCTTCATCGGCCGCGCCGTCAGCGCGCCATCGTCGAGCGTGAAGAACAGTTCGGGTGAACAGGACAGCAGCCAGTGCCGCTCGGTGAACACCACCCCGCCCCACCCGCCATGGCTGGTGCCGCGCAGCCCGGCGTAGAGCGCGAGCGGATCGCCCGCGATAGCGACATCGGCACGGAAGCTGAGATTCGCCTGATAGATATCGCCCGATGCGATCAGGCCGCTGACCCGATCGAACGCGGCGGCATAATCCGCATAGCTGATTCGCGGGCGCGGCGCCCCTGCCCATGCACCTGCCGGATCAGGCAGCAGCGCGGCGACGCCATCGGAATCGAGGCTGGCGAATCGATCGAACAGGCCAAACCACAAAAGCGGCGCGCATCCGCCTTGTCGAACTGGCAGCCCTTCCAGCCGTCCTTCGAGCGCCAACCCCGCTTCATAACCGATGAACCCCGCCGCATGGCACCCCGCCGCCTGCGCCGCGCGCAATCGTTCCAGGGCAGGCCGCACGCCATCCAGCCTATCCGCTGCGATCACCTCCACCGGATCGACATACAGGCGGGCCGGCCCCGCGCCGCATTGCCGCGCGTCGTCGAGAAGGATGAAAGGGCGGCTGGTATCGATCGTCACGCCGCCTGTTGCCGCGCCGGGGGGGCTTTCGTAAACCCCCAACGATGACAGACGCCAATCCCCCCTTGCGCGCCGCGATCCTGCCGGTGACGCCACTCCAGCAGAATTGCACCTTGATCTGGTGCACCACCACGATGCGCGGCGCCTTTATCGATGCCGGCGGCGATCTGCCCCGGCTGGTGGCCGCGGCCGAAAAGGCCGGCGTGACGATCGAAAAGCTGCTCGTCACCCATGGCCATATCGATCATTGCGGCGGCACCGGCATTCTCGCCGAACAACTCGGCGTGCCGATCGAAGGCCCGCACGAGGCCGATCGATTCTGGATCGCCCGGCTGGACGAGGACGGCCGCAATTACGGTATTGAAGGCCGCGTGTTCGAACCGAATCGCTGGTTGCAGGATGGCGATACCGTGACGGTGGGCGATCTGGTGCTCGACGTGATCCACTGCCCCGGCCACACGCCCGGCCATGTCGTGTTCCACCACGCGCCATCGCACCTCGCCATCGTCGGCGACGTGCTGTTCCAGGGATCGATCGGCCGCACCGATTTCCCGATGGGCAATCACGCCGACCTGATCGACGCGATCACGCGCAAGCTGTGGCCGCTGGGCGGCGAAACCGCATTCGTCTGCGGCCACGGGCCGATGTCGACCTTCGCGCATGAACGGCAGACCAACCCGTTCGTCGCCGATGGCGTGCTGGCGCGCGGCTGAAACCGGCGCGCCAGCGGGATCGAATCAACCGATCACCGTCTGTGTCGCCGCCGCGCCCGGCAGCGCATAGACGATCACCAGCCCGTAAACGGCCAGGCCCAGCATCAGCAGCCAGGTGCCGATGATGCCGATCATCCGGGTCTTGGCCGGCTTTTCCAGGCTGTCCATGCCGAAGGCGTGGAGGATGCGGGCGACGATGAAACCGATCCCCACCAGCCACAGCCACAGCGCCTGGCCGCGCGCCAGTTCGATCAGGCCGAGCAGGATCAGGAAGAACGGCGCGTTCTCGACATAATTGGCCTGCGCGCGCATCCGCGCGGTCAACAGCGCATGGCCCCCGTCGCCCGTCAGCACCTTAGCCGCCATCCGCACACGGCCGACACGGCTGCCCAGCCAGATATTGATAAGCGCCGCGGCCGCCGCGATGGTAAGCGTGATCGGCAGGATCACCATCCGTTCATCCCCTTGATTTGTGGATGGACTGACTCGCATGGCGCGCGGCGGGTTGCAACACGGCCTGAATCCGCTATAGGGCAGGCCGTTCGCGACGAGCCAGTCCGCTCGGTCCCCTGCTCCAGCCGGAGCAATGGATCGCCAGCGGCAGAACTCGTCGCTTATTCTTTTTTTGCATAGATGGAATAGGTGCCGAGATGGCAGTCCCCAAGAGAAAAACTTCGCCGTCAAAGCGCAACATGCGCCGCAGCCACGACGCGCTTTCGGTCGAGTCCTTCCAGGAATGCCCGAACTGTGGCGAACTGAAGCGTCCGCACAACCTGTGCAACGCCTGCGGCCACTATAACGGCCGTGAAATCGTTCCGGTCGAGGCCTGATCCTCAAGAGCCTGATCCTCTGCGGTGGATGCGCCATGCGCTTCCGTCAAAGGCGTGAATCAGGCTCTTATCCACCGACCAAGATCTGGGCATCGGAGTAAGGGGCATGGCAGGAACGCCGCAAATCGCCATCGACGCGATGGGCGGCGACGGTGGCCCCGCGACCATGATCGAAGGCGCGGCGCTTGCCGCCGCGCGCGATCTGGCGCTTCGCTTCACGCTGTTCGGTGACGAATCGCTGATTCGCGCCGAACTGGCGAAGCATCCGATCCTGAACGACCGGGCAGACGTCGCGCACGCGCCCGAAGCGATCAGCGGTGCGGACAAGCCAAGCCAGGCCATCCGCCGCGCCAAGACGACATCGATGGGCCTTGCGATCGCGGCGGTGAAGCAGGGCGCGGCCAATGCCGCCGTATCCGCGGGCAACACCGGCGCGCTGATGGCGATGTCCAAGCTGTCCCTGCGCACGATGAAGGGCATCGACCGGCCGGCACTGGCCGCCTTGTTGCCGACCCTGGGCGACAATGACCTGGTGATGCTCGATCTGGGCGCCAACACCGAATGCGATGCCCGCAACCTTGTGGAATTCGCGGTGATGGGCGCGGCCTATTCACGCTGCGCGCTGGGCATCGAGCGACCGCGCGTCCGCCTGCTCAACATCGGCACCGAAGAATTGAAGGGCACCGACGAGTTGCGCGATGCCGCCGCAAGGCTGCGCGCCGAAGGCCACCTTCACCTGCAATTCGAAGGCTTTATTGAAAGCGACCGGTTGGGCCGGGGCGAGGCCGATGTCGTCGTGACCGATGGCTTTTCCGGCAATATCGCGCTGAAGACGATGGAGGGCACCGCCCGCTTCGTCACCGATCTGCTGCGGCGCGCCTTTACCAGTTCGATCCGGTCGAAGGTCGGCTTTCTGATCTCGCGCCCCGCAACCGATCTGCTGCGCCACCATCTCGATCCCAACAATCATAATGGCGCAGTGTTTCTGGGACTTAACGGCATCGTCGTGAAAAGCCATGGCGGCGCCAATACACAAGGTGTAGCGAATGCAATCGGCGTGGCGGCAAGGCTGGTGAGCAATGATCTGGGACGGCGAATCGCCGAGGATCTCGACCAGATTCGCGCGCATGAGGTGACGGCATGACCCGGCGGGCTGTAATCGCGGGCACCGGATCGGCCCTGCCGGCCCGGCGCGTATCCAATGCGGAACTGGCAGAAACGGTCGACACGTCCGACGAATGGATCGTCGAGCGTACCGGTATCCGTTTCCGTCACATCGCCGGCGATGGCGAAACCACCTCGACTTTGGCGACCGACGCCAGCCGCCGCGCGCTTGACGCCGCTGGCATGGACGCCTCCGCGATCGATCTGATCGTACTCGCCACGGCAACGCCGGACCAGACCTTCCCCTCGTCCGCCACCAAGGTGCAGGCAGCGCTCGGCATCAACGATTGCATCGCGTTCGACGTGCAGGCGGTGTGCTCGGGCTTCCTTTACGCCATGTCGGTGGCGGAAAGCATGATTCGCAGCGGCAGCGCCAATACCGCACTGGTGATCGGCGCCGAAACCTTCAGCCGCATCCTCGACTGGGAAGACCGCACCACGTGCGTGCTGTTCGGCGATGGCGCGGGCGCGGTGGTGCTGAAGGCCGAGGAAAATGGCGACGCAGGGATCCTGTCCGTCGCGCTGCACGCCGATGGCCGGCACAACCAGCTGCTCTATGTCGATGGCGGACCGTCAACCACCGGCACCGTCGGCAAGCTGCGCATGAAGGGGCAGGAAGTGTTCCGGCATGCCGTCGTCAATCTGGCGACCGTATTGGGCGAAACGCTGGCCAAGGCCAACCTGTCGATCGCCGATGTCGATTGGGTGGTGCCGCATCAGGCCAACCGCCGCATCCTCGACGCCACCGCCCGCAAGCTGGGGCTGGCGCCGGAAAAGGTGGTCGTGACCGTCGATCAGCACGCCAATACGTCGGCCGCCTCGGTGCCGCTGGCCTTCGACGCGGCGGTACGCGACGGACGCATCAAGCGCGGCGACCTGATCGTATTCGAAGCGATGGGCGGCGGCTTCACCTGGGGTGCTGCGGCCGTCCGGTATTGAGACGCGTCTTCATACAGAATCAGGGCTTTGCGACCGTTATCGACAGGCGTATGATCACGCCCCTACGGACTTAACGATAGGGGACGTTGATGACCGAGGCAGGTACTTTGACCAGAGCCGACCTGGCTGAAGCCGTTCATCGCAATATCGGCCTTTCACGGGCCGAATCGGCGACGATGGTGGAACAGATTCTCGACCATATGAGCAAGGCGCTGGAGCGCGGTGAAAATGTGAAGATCTCGGGTTTCGGCAGCTTCGTGCTGCGGGACAAGGGGGAACGCATGGGCCGCAATCCAAAGACCGGCATAGAAGTGCCGATCGCACCGCGCCGGGTGCTCACCTTCCGCGCCAGCCAGATGATGCGGGAACGCATCGTCAAGGCGAGCTGAGCGACGGAATGGGAACTGACGATCGCGTGACCAAGGCCGATTCCGCCTTTCGCACGATCGGTGAAGTGGCGAGCGAGCTGGATGTGGCGCAGCATGTGCTGCGTTACTGGGAGACACGTTTCCCCCAGCTGCGCCCGCTGCAACGCGCTGGCAACCGGCGTTATTATCGCCCGGCGGATGTGGCCCTCGCGCGCCGCATCAATGAATTGCTGAACAATGAAGGCTATACGATTCGGGGTGTGCAGCAACTGCTCGCCGCCGGCGACAAAAGCCCCATCGAAACCGAGGTGACCGCGCCGCCGGCCAGCATGACCGCTGCCGCCGACGACGATTCGCTTATGAGTGAGCTGGAAGCGATTCGCGACGATCTGGCGGACGCACTCGCCGACAAGTAAGCCGGCCAGCGGCGCGCTGTGCCGTCAGCTAGACGCGCTCCGCCGACGAAACGGCATCGGCGGCCCGCAGCGCCGCCAATATCCGCATCAGATGCGTCACATCATGCACTTCGATCGCAAGATTGAAGGTGTGAAAGCTCGAGTCGCGGTGCACCAGCGACAGATTGACGATATTGGCCTGTTGCGCCCCTAAAATGCTGGCCATCACGCCGAGCGACCCCGGCTCGTTCTTGACGATCACTACCAGCCGCGCCGTGCCGCCGTCGCTGCCATCGCCCCAGGCCAGATCGACCCAATCGGCATCGACGCCATCGGCCAGGCTGGCGCAATCGATCGCATGCACCTCCACCGCCTCATCGGGCCGGCGCAGGCCGACAATGCGATCTCCCGGCACCGGATTGCAACAGGATGCCAGGGTGAAGGCGACGCCGGGGGTAAGACCCTTGATCGAAATCGCCTCGCGCTGCTGGGGCTTGGGCCGTCCACCCGCCACATCGCCACCGCCCGCGCCCGGCATCAGCGCTTCCATCACTTCACCATCGGACATGGTGCCGCGCGCGATGGCCTCCATCAGCACATCCTGATCGGGCAGGTTGAGCCGCTTCAACGCCGAGGACAAAGCCTCCTGCCCCAGTTGCGCGGGCAGCCGCTGGACGATCTCGTCATAGAATTTCCGGCCGAGCGCGATCATTTCGTCGCGTTCCTTGTGGCGCACGAAGCGGCGGATCGCGGCACGCGCCTTGCCGGTGACGACAAACCCCAGCCAGCCGGGCTGCGGCTCCTGCGCCTTGGATCGCAGGATCTGCACCTGATCGCCATTTTCGATCGCGGTGCGCAACGGCACGACCCGGCCGTTAATCTTGGCACCCACCGTCTGATCCCCCAGATCGGTGTGCAGCGCATAAGCGAAATCGACCGGGGTCGCGCCTTTCGGCAGCTGGATCAGTTCACCGGTCGGGGTGAAGGCGAAGATGCGATCCTGATACATCGCCATGCGCGTATGTTCGAGAATCTCTTCGGCCGATTCGGCATGTTCGAGGATTTCGAGGAGATCGCGAATCCAGTTGGCCTGCGCGTCCGGCTGGCCGTTCGCCTGCTTGTAGGCCCAGTGCGCGGCAAGGCCGAATTCGGCCTGCGCGTGCATATCGACCGAACGAATCTGAATCTCGATCCGCGCCTTTTCGCTGTGGATCACCGATGTGTGGAGCGAACGATATCCGTTGCGCTTGGGCGTCGAAATATAATCCTTGAAGCGACCGGGCACCATCGGCCACTTCTGGTGAATGATCCCCAGCGCCCGATAGCATTCCGCCTCGTCCGCGACGATCACGCGGAAGGCCATGATATCGGACAATTGTTCGAAGCTGATGTGCCGTTCGGCCATCTTCTTCCAGATAGAATAAGGATGCTTTTCGCGCCCGGTGACCTCGGCCTGCATTTCGGCCCGGCCAAGCAACAGGCGGATACCCGATCCGATCCGCGCGATACGATCGCCGCCGCCATCCTGAAGCTGTTCCAGGCGCTTCGAAATCGAAGCGTAAGCATCCGGCTCAAGTTCGCGGAAGGCGAGCGTCTGCATCTCCTTCATAAATTCATACATGCCGATGCGTTCGGCGAGCGGCGCGTAGATATCCATCGTCTCGCGCGCGATCCGGCGGCGCTTGTCCGGATTGGGGATGTGGTGGAGCGTCCGCATATTGTGCAGGCGATCGGCCAGCTTCACGAGCAGAACGCGGATATCGCCCGACATCGCCAGCAGGAATTTGCGCAGATTTTCAGCCGCGCGTTCATTTTCGGTCTGGGCTTCGATCTTCGACAGCTTGGTGACGCCATCGACGAGCCGGGCGACATTGGCCCCGAACATCTTTTCGATCTGTTCGGGCGTGGCGACCGTATCCTCGATCGTGTCGTGGAGGATCGCGGTCACGATCGTTTCGTCATCCAGCCGCAAATCGGTAAGGATACCGGCCACTTCAATCGGATGACTGAAATAGGGATCGCCGGATGCGCGCTTCTGGCTGCCATGCGCCTGCATGGAAAACACATAAGCACGGTTGATGAGGGCCTCATCGGCCTCGGGATCGTAGCTCAGGACCCGATCGACTAGTTCATATTGACGCAGCACCCACCCATGATGTGGCGGGGTTGCGCTGCTTTGCAACAAAGAAAGCTATTCCGCCGGTCAAGAAACCGCCCCTGCCGTAGCGAACGGCAGAGGCGGCAGGGGTGGGCCGGTGAAAATTCGGGTCAACCGCGCCTGGCGGCCGCGTTGCATTTTTCGAGTGCGGCGGCATCGAACATGTTGGAGCCTGCCGAAAAACCGGTGACGGGACCAAGTTTCCTGGCGACCGCCGCGCAGACATTCGCGTCGGGCGAACTCCCCGTGCGGAGCGCCGAACAGCTGTCGCCCCCGCAGGACCAGCGTAGATCCTTGACGACGAGCGTGGCGGTGATCGGGGTGGCGAGCGCCGCGCGGTACATCGGCTGGACTTGTGCCTGCGCCGGAAACGCCGCGACGATGAGCGAAGCAAGGGGAAGAAGGGCGAAGCGCAACATCGGAACCTCCTGTAAGTTGCCAAATGCAACCTATGTCATTAAATTGCGTTTTGCAACTTAAATGCGGCGGATGACGACGAGCCTTTGCCAGACGCTGCGGAAAGGCCTATTTCTTGGCGATGGCCCCGATCGAACATCTCAAGCGAACCGTAATCCAGTGCAGCCTGCCCGCCGCGCTGGAGGCGATGGGCGAACGCTGGTCGTTCATGATCCTGCGCGCGACGTTCAACGGCCTCAGCCATTTCGAACAGTTCCAGACAACATTGGGCATCGCCCGCAACATTCTGGCCAACCGGCTCACCCGGCTGGTCGATCATGGCATTTTGGAACGGCGGGCCTGTGACGATGATCGCCGCAAGGTGGAATATCGGCTGACCCCCAAAGGCGAAGCCCTGCTGCCGACCTTGATCGCGCTGCGCCAATGGGGCGAGAAATGGGAAGCGGGCACACCCAACAATCCGGTGCTGGTGGATGCGCAGGAGGGCAAGCCGGTCGCCGATATCCTGGTCCGCGCGCAGGATGGCAGGCCGCTTGGCCTGCATGATCTGCGCTGGGTGGATCGCGCCGATATCGAACGCGCGGAAGCCCGCTGCATCTACACGGGTGAACCGATCGGCGCGAAATAGGCCGGTCGAACCGCGGCGAACCATATGAAAGCCGCCCAAACGAAAATAGGGAGACCGCAATGGCCTCCCTATTTCCTATCCGTTCGCGCAACCACCGGCTGCACGGATCGCTTTGGCCGGGGAGACGCAGGGCCTCCCCGAGCAGGGCTTATTCGTAATCGCTGCCGATATTCTGGTTGCGCGGGGGCGCAGCGGCGGTGAGCCGCAGCGCTTCGGCCGACGCGGCCAGCGAGCCGACTTCATCCGGCGCATCTTCATCGTCCACGCGCACGCGCTGGAGGTTCGACACCACCGCTTCGTGCAGATCGACCGGGGTTACGGTCTGTTCGGCGATCTCGCGCAGCGCGACCACCGGATTTTTATCGCGATCGCGATCGAGCGTCAGCTCCGCACCGCCGGAAATCTGGCGCGCACGCTGGGCTGCCAACAGCACCAGATCGAACCGGTTCGGAATCTTGTCGACGCAATCCTCGACGGTAACGCGCGCCATGTGTCGCTCCGTATGATTATTGAAGCTTCGGGAAAGCGTGGCCGGTACCAGCGGCCGCTACAAGAGTCAATGAAATCCCCGGCCGCCGGCCGGATTCACCCCGGCGATTGCGCCCATGACCGGCAGGGCGCATGGCTATGACAATGAGCGGAGGATTCACCAGCGAGAATGCCGATGCGGTCATCGCCAGCGACGCCTTCACCGTCGCGGGCAACCAATTCGTCCTGCTAACCGAAGGCCCGCAGCGATTGCGAGCGCTGATCGACCTGATCGATGGCGCGCAAACGAGCCTCAGGCTGCTTTATTATACCTATGCCAATGACGCGACCGGCCAGACGGTTCGCGCAGCCTTGCTGGGCGCCCTTGGACGCGGCGTGCGGGTGGCGCTGATCGTCGATGATTTCGGCAGCACCGCCAGCGCGGACTTCTTTCGCCCGTTGAGCGAGGCCGGGGCCGACATTTGCCGTTTCATTCCGCGATTCGGCAGGCGTTATCTGTTGCGCAATCATCAAAAGCTGATCGTCGCCGATGGCCGGCGCACATTGATCGGCGGCTTCAACATCCAGGACGACTATTTCCACGACGCCAGCGATACGCGCGCGTGGCGCGACCTGGGATTGCTGCTGGAAGGGCCGGCTGCGGCAAATATCGGCGGCTATTTCGATGCCGTACAGCGCTGGGCACGCACGCCCAAAGCCCGGATGCGTGATCTGCGCCGCGCGCTCAGGCGCTGGAGCCAGATCGCAGGCCCCGTGCGCTGGCTGATCGGCGGGCCGACGCAACGGCTCAACCCGTGGGCGCGCGCGGTGAAAAACGACCTTCTTATCGCCCAGCGGCTCGACATCATCGCGGCATACTTCATCCCCAACCCGGCCATGCTCCGCCGGATCGGCGCGGTCGCCTGCCGCGGCCTCACCCGCGTCGTCACCGCCGCGCGGTCGGACAATTTGTCCACAATCGCCGCCGCGCGCCACACCTATCGCCTGCTGCTCAAGCGCGGGGTGCAAATCTTCGAATTTCAGCCGTGCAAACTGCACACCAAGCTGATCGTGATCGACAATGCGGTCTATATCGGATCGGCCAATTTCGATATGCGCAGCCTGTACCTGAACCTGGAAGTGATGCTGCGGATCGAGGATCGCGCCTTCGCCGATCAGCTGCGCAGTTATGTCGACCAGGAATGCGCCCAATCCGAAGAGGTGACGCGCGAAAGCCATCGCAAGCGCAGCGGCTGGCTGGCCCGGCTGCAATGGGGCGTGGCCTATTTTCTGCTGGCAGTGGTCGACGTGCGGCTGACCCGACGGCTGAACTTCGGCGTCGAACCGGTGTGACCGGGCGCTTGCGGTTGCCAAACCCGCCCCTTCCGGCTATTGGCCCCGGCTTCCGCGATTCTGCAGGATTGCCCGGCTGGTATGGGCTGCCGTGGCGATCCCTTACGTCGCATATCAGGAGACGAAAATGCCCAAACTCAAGACCAAGAGCGGGGTCAAGAAGCGGTTCAAGATCACCGCGAACGGCAAGGTGAAGCACGGCGTCGCCGGCAAGCGCCACCGTTTGATCTCGCACAATTCCAAGTATATCCGCCAGAACCGCGGGACTTCGGTGCTTTCGTCGGCGGATACGCCCACGATCAAGCTCTGGGCCCCTTACGGCCTGAACTGAGGAGTAGCGGCATATGGCACGCGTCAAGCGGGGTGTTACCACCCGGGCGAAGCATAATCGCATCCTCGACCAGGCGAAGGGCTATTATGGCCGTCGCAAGAACACGATCCGCATCGCCCGCCAGGCGGTGGAAAAGGCCGGTCAGTACGCCTATCGCGACCGCAAGGTTAAGAAGCGTTCGTTCCGCGCCCTGTGGATCCAGCGTATCAACGCTGCGGTTCGCGTCGAAGGCCTCACCTATGGCGTGTTCATGCACGGCCTGAAGCTGGCCGGCATCGAACTCGACCGCAAGGTTCTGGCCGACATGGCGATGCACGAAGGCGAAACCTTCAGCGTCATCATCGCGCAGGCCAAGGCTGCCCTGCCGGAAGGCGCCCGCGTCGCGGCGTAACGGCATCACAGCCTGAAGCTTTAAAAGGGCGCGGACTACGCAAGTGGTCCGCGCCCTTTGCTTATGGGCCGGCCTCATCCCTCCTTTTCCGTCATTCCCGCGCAGGCGGGAATCCATATTCTCTGACGATGCGCCTCTATCGACAGCGTTTGGGGTTATAGATTCCCGCCTGCGCGGGAATGACGGGGGAAATGGGATGGAACGGAACCCAATCGTCTACATCCTCGCCAGCGCAAAACATGGCACCCTCTACATCGGCGTTACATCCAATCTCGCGAAACGACTGCACGAGCATCGTGAAGGCTTGATCAAGGGCTTCACCAGCCGCTACGGCTTGACCCGCCTCGTCCATTTCGAGAGCTTCGAGGACATGACCTCGGCGATCTTGCGTGAAAAGCAGCTCAAGAAATGGCGACGGGACTGGAAGCTCAACCTGATCGAAGCAACCAATCCCAGCTGGATTGATCTGGCCGAAGGCCTTGGCCTCGGCACTGCAATCCCGCAGCGATAGAATTTATGGATCGCCGCCCGCGCGGTGATGACGAAGGTAGGAAAATGACCGATCTGAACCTGATCCGATCGAAGCTGCTTTCGATCACCGAAGCCGCCGACAGCCTTGACGCGATCGAGGCCGTGCGCGTGCAGGCGCTGGGCAAGGCGAGCGAGATCGCCGCCCTGATGAAAACGCTGGGCGGCATGAGCCCCGAGGAACGGCAGGTACAGGCCCCGCTGATCCAAAGCCTGCGCACCGAAGTGAGCGATGCCATCGCCGCCAAGAAGGCCGCGCTCGATGCCGCCGCCCTCGAAGCCAAGCTCGCCACCGAGACGATCGACCTCACGCTTCCCGCGGCGACCACGCCGCAAGGCTCGGTCCACCCGGTCAGCCAGGTGATGGACGAACTCGCCGAAATCTTCGCCGATCTGGGTTTCGCCGTCGCCACCGGCCCCGAGATCGAGGACGACTGGCACAATTTCACCGCGCTCAACATTCCTGAGACGCATCCGGCGCGCGCGATGCACGACACTTTCTATTTCCCCGACGAAAAGGACGGGAAAAAGATGCTGCTGCGCACCCACACCTCGCCGGTGCAGATCCGCACGATGATGGCGCAGAAGCCGCCGATCCGGATCATCGCCCCCGGCCGCACCTATCGTTCGGATTCGGATGCCACGCACACGCCGATGTTCCATCAGGTCGAAGGGCTGGTGATCGATCGCGGCATCACCCTCGGCCATCTCAAATGGACGCTGGAAACCTTCGTGAAGGCCTTCTTCGAACGCGACGATATCGTCCTGCGGATGCGCCCGAGCTACTTCCCCTTCACCGAACCATCGGCCGAAGTGGATGTCGGCTACACGCTGGTCGATGGCCGCCGCGTCATCGGCGGGGCCGAACCCGATGGCTGGATGGAAATCCTCGGCTCGGGCATGGTCCATCGCCGCGTCATCGAAGCGTGCGGGCTTGATCCCGATGAGTGGCAGGGCTTTGCCTTTGGCTGCGGCATCGATCGTCTGGCGATGCTGAAATATGGCATGGACGATCTGCGCGCCTTCTTCGACGGCGATCTGCGCTGGCTGAAACATTATGGTTTCGCCGCCCTCGACGTTCCCACGCTCTCGGCAGGAGTCGGCGCATGAAGTTCACCCTCTCCTGGCTCAAGGATCATCTCGACACGCAGGCCAGCCTCGACGAAATCCTCGTCGCACTGACGCAGGTCGGTCTTGAGGTTGAAGGCGTCGAAGACCCCGCCGCCAAGCTCGGCGCGTTCACCATCGCCCGCGTGCTGACCGCCGAACGCCATCCGCAGGCGGATAAGCTGCAGGTGCTGTCGGTCGATATCGGTGGCGATGCGCCGTTGCAGGTGGTGTGCGGTGCGCCCAATGCCCGCGCCGGCCTGGTCGGCGTGTTCGGCGGGCCGGGCACCTATGTTCCCGGTCTCGATGTTACGCTGAAGATCGCCGCGATCCGTGGTGTCGAATCGCGCGGCATGATGTGTTCGATGCGCGAACTCGAACTGTCCGAAGCGCATGAGGGCATTATCGAACTGCCGGCCGACGCGCCGGTGGGCGAAGTCTATGCCGCATGGGCTGGCCTCACCGATCCGGTGATCGACGTGGCCATCACCCCCAACCGGCAGGATTGCATGGGCGTGCGCGGCATCGCCCGCGATCTGGCCGCCGCCGGCCTTGGCGACCTGAAGCCGCTGATCGTCCCCACGATCAAGAGCGGCTTTGCCTGCCCGATCGAGATTCGCACCGACGACACCGACGGATGCCCGGCCTTCTTCGGCCGCGTCGTGCGCGGCGTCACCAACGGGCCATCGCCCGAATGGCTGGTCAACCGGCTTACGGCAGTCGGCCAGCGGCCGATTTCGGCGCTTGTCGACATCACCAATTATGTGATGCTCGATCATGGCCGGCCGCTGCACGTCTATGACCTTGCCGAACTGAAGGGCGCGCTGGTCGCCCGCAAGGCCCGCGCCGGCGAAACCGTGCTCGCGCTCAACGGCAAGACCTATGATCTCGATCCCGACATCACGGTGATCGCCGATGACGCGCAAGTGCACGACATTGGTGGCATCATGGGCGGCGAGCATTCGGGGGTCGCCGATGGCACCACCGACGTGCTGATCGAATGCGCCTATTTCACGCCCGAACATATCGCCCGGACCGGACAGAAACTGGGTCTGACCAGCGATGCGCGCACCCGTTTCGAACGCGGCGTCGATCCGGCATTCCTTGGTGACGGCCTCGCCATCGCCACCGAACTGGTTCAGCAATTGTGCGGCGGTGAGGCATCGGATGTGGTGGAAGCCGGCGAACCGCCGATCCCCGCCCGCACGCTACGCTTCGATACCGCGCTCACCGAACAGCTGGCTGGCTTCGTCGTGCCCGCCGATCGCCAGCGCGCGATCCTCGCCAGCCTTGGCTTCAAGATCGATGCCGGCTGGACGGTGCTGATCCCCAGCTGGCGGCGCGATGTGGATGGCGCGGCCGATCTGGTCGAGGAAATCGTCCGCATCGAAGGCATCGACAAGGTGCCGTCGACCCCGCTGCCGCGTGCCGAAGGCGTCGCCCGGCCGACCGCCACCCCCGCCCAGATGATCGAACGCAAGGTGCGCCGCACGGCCGCCGCGCGTGGCCTAAACGAAGCGGTGACGTGGAGCTTCGTGTCCGAAACCGACGCAGCCGTATTCGGCGGTGGCGCATGGACGCTCGCCAACCCGATCAGCGAAGATCTGAAGGTGATGCGGCCGTCGCTGCTGCCCGGCCTGATCGCCGCTGCCAAGCGCAATGCCGATCGTGGCGCCGCCACCATCCGGCTGTTCGAAATCGGCCGCCGCTATCTGGCCGATGCCGAACGCCCGACCTTGGGCTTCGTTCTAGCCGGCGACAAAACCCCGCGTGACTGGAAGCTGGGTCGTGCGACCGGCTTCGACGCCTATGACGCCAAGGCCGAAGCGATCGCCATTCTTGCCGCCGCCGGGGCGCCGGTCGATCGCTTGCAGGTGATGGGGCCGGTTTCATCCGTCTACCATCCCGGCCGTTCGGCCACCCTGCGGCTGGGGCCGAAGACCGTGCTCGCCGAATTTGGCGAACTGCACCCCGCCACCGCGCGCGCGTTCGATGTCGATGGCACGGTGATCGCGGGTGAACTCTTCCTCGATGCGATCCCCGCCAAGCGGGCCAGCGGCCATATGCGCAGCGCCTATGCGCCGCCGGCCTTGCAGCCGGTGACGCGCGACTTCGCCTTCCTCGTGCCTACCGACCGCGCCGCCGACGACCTGATTCGCGCGGTGAAGGGCGCGGACAAGGTGGCGATCGTCGATGCCCGGCTGTTCGACGTCTTCACCGGCGCGGGGGTGCCCGACGGGCAGAAGTCGCTTGCGATCGAAATCACGCTGCAACCGGCCGACAAGAGCTTCACCGACGCCGATCTTCAGGCAATCGCCGCCAAAGTGGTGGCGGCGGCAGCCAAGATCGGTGCCACGTTGCGCGGCTGATTGCTTACGGGGGCGGGCCATGGCGGTTCGCCCCCGTTCGCGGCCAGACCCACGACCGTGACGCGAGCCGGAATCACCGAAGCATCACAGGCGGCGTGATCCGCCTCCGCCAAAATCAGCCTTCCTTATGCTGACACGTGCGCCGCCGCGCCCGGATGCCCCATCCGGCCGCCGCCAGCGCAGCGGGCAGATCAGCCAGCCAGCGCCAGATCCCACCCGCGCTGTCGGACCAGATCTGATGGTTTTCCGCCCAGAAGGCGCCCTGATATTCGTCGCGCATGGCCGCTGCTCCTCGGTTCAACGCGAACGACAATGATCTCGACAGCAGCGGCAGACAACGCGATATCCGGCATGGTTGCATAAGGAGACCTTGGCCTTGTCGACATCGACGCTGCCCCCGCTCACTGCGGTGCGCGCCTTCGAGGCGGCGGCGCGGCACGAAAGTTTCACGCGCGCAGCCGCCGAACTGGGCATGACGCAGGCCGCCGTGAGCTATCAGATCCGCCTGCTGGAAGAACGGCTCGGCACACGGCTGTTCCTGCGCGAAGCCCGGCGCGTGACGCTGACCGACGTCGGCCGCCGCTTGTCCCCTGCCGTGTCCGGGGCCTTCGAAGCACTGGTCGCCGCATTCGCCCATGCCCGCGAAGAGGCCGGCGGGATACTGCGGATCACCGCCGTCAACAGCTTTGCCGCATTATGGCTCGCCCCCCGGCTGGGCAGTTTCCAGATGCGTCAGCGCGATCTGGCCGTCAGCCTCGACGCGGATAATCGCATTGTCGAGTTTGCCCGCGAGGAATTTGACTGCGCCATCCGCAGCGGCGACGGCAATTGGCCGGGACTGACCAAGCATTTCCTGTTCCGCGTCCATTTCACGCCACTGTGCAGCCCATCCCTGCTGCCAACCGACGGATCACCGCTCACCCCCGCCGATCTGCTCCACCAGCCCCGCCTCAGCCCGCAGGATAGCTGGTGGCGCGAATGGTTCGCCACCGTCGGCGTGGACGTGGCCGATGCCCCGGCCCGTGCGTCGATCCGCCTCGATTCGCAGGCGATCGAAGGGGCGGCGGCCATCGCCGGACAGGGCTTTGCGGTGCTGGCGCCGGCTTTGTGGCAGGCCGAACTCGCCAGTGGGCGGTTGGTGCAGCCGTTCAGCCAAGTCGCCTTCGGCACCGGTTCCTTCTGGCTCGTCTATCCCGAATATAAGCGCAACACCGCCAAGATCCGCGCGTTTCGCGACTGGCTGCTGGAAGGGATCGCCGAACATGCCGCAACCGATATGACCGGCGCGTTCACGCCAGCCTGACCAGCCCCTTACCGGATGATCCCCGTCGCCGCGCGATCGGCCAGCCGCGCGATGGCAGCCGCGTGGATCCCCGGCGTCGACGCGAGAATCCCGAACGCTTCGCCCTTGGTGGAATTATAGCGCAACGGCCGGCCGAGTGCGTCCGTCACCGTCGCGCCCGCCTCCTGCGCAATCAACGCGGCAGCGGCGATATCCCATTCATGGCCCCAGCGCAGTGTGGCAAGCAGATCGGCCTCGCCCGCCGCGACCATCGCGATGCGCAACGCGATCGAATTGGGCTTTTCGACCACCACCAGATCCGAATCGACCTTGGGCAGCACATCGGCGGGCACCCGCGCACCCGGAAAGGAATTGCGGTCGCTTACTTTGATCGCCAATCCATTGCGCGTCGCGCCGGCCCCCGCTTGTGCGCGCCAATGTTCGCCCCGCGCGGGCGCATCGAGCACGCCGATCAGTGGCCGGCCACCTTCCACCAGCGCGATCGACACCGACCAGCCGGGCCGGCCCCGCAGAAAATCGCGCGTGCCATCGATCGGATCGACCACCCAGGTCCGCACACCGAGCAAGCGTTCGGCGCTGTCGAGTGTTTCTTCCGACAGCCAGCCCGCTTCGGGATCGAGTGCTGCCAGACGCTCGCGCAGCAGCGCGTCCAATTCCAGATCGACGTCGCAGACCGGGTGGCCCGGTTCCTTTTCCCAACGGCGGAAATCGCCCTGCTGACGGCCATGTGCAAGCCGGCCTGCTTCGGCCGCGATCGCGCTTACCGCATCGAGCAGGGTATCAGGCACCGGCGATCGTCATCCCATCAAGCCGCAGGGTCGGCGCATCGACGCCACGGCGGAATTCAAGGTCACTCGCCGGCGTCACGTTGAGGAACATATCGACGAGATTGCCGGCGATGGTGATCTCCGCCACCGGTTCGGCCAGCTGGCCATCGCGGATCACAAAGCCCGATGCGCCCCGGCTATAATCGCCGGTCACCGGGTTCACGCCCTGCCCGATCAGTTCGGTGACGTAGAGGCCGAGCTTGATGTCCGCCATCAGCTCCGCCGGGCTGAGCGGGCCAGCCGCGATGTGGAGGTTGGTGGCGCCTGCCCCCGGCGCGCCGCCGATCCCGCGCACGGCATGGCCAGTGGGGGCAAGCCCCAGTTGCCGGGCCGATGCGGAATCGAGCAACCAGGTCGTCAGCACGCCATCGGCGACAAGATCGGACGGGGCCGTTGGCAGGCCTTCGCCGTCGAATGGCTTGGAGCGCAAACCACGAATGCGATGCGGATCGTCGCGGATGGTGATGCCGGGTGCGAAAATCTGTTCGCCCAGCTTGCCGAGCAGGAAGCTCGTTCGCCGCGCCACCGCCGATCCGGTGATCGCGCCGGCGAAATGGCCGATCAGGCTGGTGCTGACACGCGGATCGAACAGCACCGGCATCGCCCCACTGGCGAGCTTGCCGGGGTTCAACCGGGCGACCGCGCGTTCGCCGGCACGGCGGCCGATCGCTTCCGGCCCTTCCAGATCAACGAGGTAGCGGCTGCTGTGATAGGCATAATCACGCTGCATGGCATAGCCTTCGCCGGCGATGACGCTGGCCGACGAGCCATAGCCGGTCGAGGTGTAACCGCGAACAAAGCCATGGCTGGTCGCAAGCGCGATCACCGACCGGCTGGCCGAAGCGCCCGCCCCTTCGCTATTGGTGACGCCGGCCACGGCGCGCGCCGCATCTTCGGCCGCAAGCGCGCGTTCGCGCAACGCCGCAGGCGCGGGATCGCTACCGTCATCGGATTCCAGCTGCGGCGCATCGCCGGTCAGCAGGCGTTCGGCCGGGGCAAGCCCCGCCCACGGATCCTCCGGCGCCTCGCGCGCCATCGCCACGGCGCGTTCGACCAAGGCCGCCAGCGCATCGGCCGACAGATCCGACGCGGATACGCTGGCCGATCGACTGCCGACGAACACGCGCAGGCCGATATCCTCGCCTTCGGACCGCTCGACATCCTCAAGCTGGCCCAGACGGACCGAAACCTGGGTGGAGGCATCGCAGACATACAGCGCATCGGCCTGGTCCGCGCCGGCCTTGCGGGCGGCGGCGATCAGGGTGGCGACGCGATCTTCGGCTTGGGCAACGGTAAGCATGTATCGGACTTAAGAGCGCCGATGCGCGCCGTCACCCCCTATTAAGGGCTGCCGTGCGGATTTACGCGATGCCGACGATTCCGCAGGCGATGAACATCAAAAGGCCGGCGAAGCGATTCGACCGAAACTTGGCCAGCCCGTCGGCCGCATCCGCCAGCCGCAACGTCGTCACCTGCCAGCCGAGATGCAGCGCGATCGGCAGCAATGTCGTCAGCGCGAGTGCTTGCGGGCGCACCGCCCAGATCGCCGCGGCCCAGCACAGCAAGGCGATGCCGTAGCAAATCGCGATGCCGGCGCGGGCATGGCGCCCCATCGCCCGCGCGGACGATTTGACCCCGGCCAGCGCATCATCCTCGATATCCTGCAACGCGTAGATCGTGTCGTAGCCGATCACCCAGAAGATGCCGCCCGCATAAAGCAGCAGGCCCGCCGGATCGATCCCCCCCGTCACCGCCGCCCAGCCGACGAGCGCCGCCCAGGAGAAAACGAGGCCCAGCCACGCCTGCGGCCACCAGGTGATCCGTTTCATGAACGGATAGGCCGAGACCAGCACGAGGCTGGCGAGCGCGATCGCTTGCGCGACCAGGTTGAGTTGCAGATTTACACCCAATCCGACGAGGCAGAGCGCCACCAGAAAGGCCCAGGCCACCTTGAGGGACAACCGGCCGCTGGCCAGCGGGCGGCTGCGGGTGCGTTCGACCTGGCGATCGAGATCGCGGTCGACGATGTCGTTGAACACGCAGCCCGCCGCGCGCATCACCAGCGCGCCGGCCGCGAACAGCAGCAGCAATTGCCAACGCCATGGCGCGCCGGCCAGCGCAATCGCCCAGGCGCCCGGCCAGAATAAGAGCCACGCGCCGATCGGCCGATCGAACCGGCCAAGCTGGACCAGATCGCGCAGCCGCGACGGCAGGGCCGCGACGATCGCGCGCTGTTCGGAATCGGGGACGATGGCGGGGTCGGTCATGCCCGGCTGTCTAAGCCGGGCCGGCCGCCTTGTCATCGCGTCGACGCGCATTCATTTCCGTGGCGGCTTCCTCTATCAGGCGTGCATGCCTGCTACCCCCGCCTGGCCGCCCGCCAGCACTCCCCGCCTGTTCGTTGAAACCCCATTGAGCGACGGCGCATCCGTGCCGATCGAAGGGGCGGCGGCCAATTATCTCGGCAATGTCATGCGGCTGAAGGCCGGCGACCCGGTGCGGCTGTTCGACGATCAGACCGGCGAATGGCTGGCCACCGTGGCCGATGTTGGAAAACGCGCGCTGCGCCTGACGATCACTGCGCAGCTTTCGGCGCGCGAAGATGTGCCCGACCTGTGGCTGGTCGCCGCCCCGATCAAGAAAGGGCGGATCGACTGGGTGGCCGAAAAAGCGTGCGAACTGGGGGTGGCGCGGCTGGTGCCGGTGATCACCCGCCGCACGATCGTCGACAAACTCAACAGCGAACGGCTGCGCGCGCACATGATCGAGGCGGCGGAACAATGCGGGCGCACGGCGCTTCCCGCCCTCGCCGAACCGGTGAAGCTGGATGCGCTGCTGCGCGACTGGCCGGCGGATCGCACCCTGCTGTTCGCCGACGAGGCCGGTGGCGTGCCGCTGGCGCAAGTGGCCAAGCCCGGCAGCCCGGCGGCGATCCTGATCGGCCCCGAAGGCGGCTTCACCGACGAGGAACGCGCGGCGATCCGCGCCGTTCCGGGCGCAATCGGCATGAGCCTTGGCCCGCGCATCCTGCGCGCCGAAACGGCGGCGGCAGCGGCCATCGCGATCTGGATGGCGGCGGCGGGGGATTGGCGTTCGGAAAGCCGTTGAAAAATATTCGCAAGGTGCCATCCTCCCCGTCTCTCTAAATGGTGGGGGTACTTCCAGGATGAGCGAACCGAGCAACAATCCGACCGCGGGCTTCGATCTGAACCACCCGACGATCGTCGCCCTGCTTTATCTGTCCAGCTTCATCGTCGGCATCACGGGCATCATCGGCCTCGTCCTGGCTTATGTCTGGCGCGGCGAAGCGGCGGGCGGCTGGGAAGCCAGCCACTACACCTTCCACATCCGCACCTTCTGGATCGCGGTGATCGCGGGGATCGTCTGCGCGATCCTGTCGCTGATCCTGATCGGCCTGTTCGGCTTTCTGCTGGTCGGCATCTGGGTGATCGTCCGCACGGTCCTCGCCTTGCTGGCCGCACAGAAGAAACAGCCAGTGCCCAACCCCGAAAGCCTGATCTGGTAAGGCCAACCGGCCATCATGCTGGGCCAGATTCAGCATGATGGCCGCAGACCCGTTCCCAAGTGCAACTGATCGCTGGCTAAGCCCCGCGCTGATCGCTATGGGCGCGATATATGAGCACGCGCACGGAATCGGGCCAGGATGACCCCCTGATCGAAGGTCGCGACGACCTTCTCGCCATCTTCGCACAGGGCGAAAAGCCCCGCGAACGCTGGCGTATCGGCACCGAACACGAGAAATTCGTCTATCGGCTGGCCGATCATCGCGCGCCATCCTATGACGAACCCGGCGGCATCCGCGACCTCTTGACCGAACTCACCCAATTTGGCTGGGAGCCGATTGTCGAGGGCGGCCATGTCATCGCGCTCGCCGGCCCCGACGGCAATGTCAGCCTGGAACCGGCCGGTCAGTTGGAACTGTCGGGCGCGCCGCTGGAAAATCTGCACCAGACCTGCGCCGAAACCGGCCGCCACCTGCAACAGGTGAAAATGGTCGGCGACACGCTTGGCCTCGGCTATCTCGGCCTTGGTTTCTGGCCGGACAAGACGCGGAGCCAACTGCCGATCATGCCCAAGGGCCGCTACGGCATCATGCTGCGGCATATGCCGCGCGTCGGCGATCTGGGCCTTGATATGATGCTGCGCACCTGCACCATCCAGACCAATCTGGATTATGCCAGCGAAGCCGACATGGTGAAGAAGTTCCGCGTCAGCCTCGCGTTGCAGCCGCTGGCCACCGCGATCTTTGCCAATTCGCCCTTCACCGAAGGCAAGCCCAACGGCTATCTCAGCTATCGCAGCCATATCTGGACGGATACCGATCCGCACCGCACCGGCATGCTGCCCTTCGTGTTCGAAGATGGTTTCGGTTACGAGCGCTATGCCGATTACATGCTCGACGTGCCGATGTATTTCGCGTTCCGCGACGGCGGCTATGTCGATGCGGCGGGGCAGAGCTTCCGCGATTTCCTCAAAGGCGAACTGCCCGCCCTGCCCGGTGAAAAGCCGCGCATCGGCGACTGGACGGATCATCTGTCGACCGCTTTTCCCGAAGTGCGCCTGAAAAGCTTCCTCGAAATGCGCGGCGCCGATGGCGGGCCATGGGACCGGATCTGCGCGCTGCCGGCGTTCTGGGTGGGCCTGCTCTACGATCAGACCGCGCTCGACGCCGCGTGGGACGAAGTGAAGCACTGGACGATCGAGGATCATCACCGCATCCGCGCCGAAGTGCCCAAGCTGGGCCTGAAGGCCACCGGCCCGCGCGGCCGCACCTTCCAGCAGCTCGGCAAGCACATCCTGGCCATCGCCGATGCCGGCCTGTCGGCGCGCGCGAAACTGAACGGCGCGGGCGACAGCGAACAGGGCTATCTCGATCCGGTGCGCGAGATCGTCGAATCGGGCAAGACCCCGGCCGAACGCCTGCTCGACAAATATCATGGCGAATGGAACGGCGACGTCTGCCGCATCTACGAAGAAACGCGCTTCTGATCGTCGCGCCCTCCCCGGATCAGCGGGGCGGGCGCGACGCCAATGGGCCGCGTGGGCAAATTTCAGCCGTCAATGAATGGCCGGTTTCGGGCCAGGCGCCGGAGGGCCAGAACGACTGATTTGTCGGGGGAGCGGACATCCTTCCCCCGTCACCCCGGGCTTGACCCGGGGTCCCGCTTCTTCTGTTCTGCTGTCATGGAACGGGATCGGCAAGGCGGCTGGGTCTACATCATGGCCGATCGCTATCGGGGCACCATGTATGTGGGCGTGACATCGCATCTGGCGGCGTTATCGGCTGGACAGACTTGTATGGGCCGAACAGGTGGCCTCCATCATCGGTGGCATCGCACAGGAAAAGCGCCTGAAGCGCTGGCGGCGCGAATGGAAATTCGCGCTGATCGAGCGTGGTAATCCCGAGTGGCTCGATCTCTATTCGCACCTTGCCTGACGCCACCGTCAAAGCGGGACCCCGGGTCAAGCCCGGGGTGACGACGAGATTTAACGAACGTCCGCAATGCCGGCGGGTCCCGACAGTCCGCTTGTCGTGGGAAAATGCGGATAGCGGACATTGAATTTGTCCAGATCGCCGAGAGCGGTCGATCCGATTGCATCAGATCGACCGCTCTATCTTCTCGATAGACTGCGATTGCCAAGTCGCCGGATAATATCCTCCGGCCCGAAATCGCTCTATTCCGCCGCCAGCGCGACATCCGGGTTGTGGCCGATCAGCCGGTCGTAATTCTGGTGCATGCGCAGCACATTCTGCTCGCGGCGGCCGAGGATGATTGACGGCACCGCGCCGGCCTCCATCATCACCTGCGAATTGGACTGGATCTTCATATCCTCGTCCATCGCCACCTTGATCAGCATATCCGCCACATAAGCATCGCGCGCCGCCTGTTCCTCGGTCGGTTCTTTGCCCCAGCCGTAGAGGCGGAAGATATAATTGCATTCGCCCGGCGCATCGGCGGGGTCGCTGCGCTGGAAGATCGCCATCGCTTCGCCCGCGATCACCACGCTGTTGGGGAAAATCGCATTCGAGACCGAGAAATGGCAATATTCGGGCCATTCTTCCTCGGGCTTGTCCTTCAGTTCCATGATCTGCGGCATCGCCGACACAAGCGTGTGATGCAGCCCGAAATCGAGGTGCTGGAACTGTTGCAGGGTCATCGGCCCGACCGTCTCGGGATGGAGGAAGGGGACGTGATACCCCTCGACCCCGCCGTCGACCGCATGTTTCCAGTTGATCCGCGCCTTGGTGCTGAATTCCTTCACCAGCCGCAGATTTTCGAAATGATAGCCGGCGAGATGATCCTTGATCGGCCCGAAAAATTCGTCGGCGTCGATCGCGCCGTCGGGTTTCGGGTGGACGAGCAGGAAGCCCATCGTTTCGACACAAGGCAGTTCGACCAGCCCGCGATCCTCCAGCAGCCCATCGAACGCCTTGCGGTTCGGCACGCCGACGAGATCGCCGTTCAGGGCGAAGGTCCACGCATGATAGGGGCAGACGAAGCTCGCCGCCTTGCCGCAGCCTTCGGCCAGTTGCGCCCCGCGATGGCGGCAGGCGTTGAGGAAGGCGCGCGCGCGGCCATCGCGCCCGCGCACCAGCAGGATCGGCTTGCCGGCAATCTCGGTCGCGTAATAATCGCCCGGTTCGGGAATGTCGGCGCTGTAAGCCAGTAACTGCGTGCGGTTGAGGAAGAAGAGTTCCTTTTCCTTTTCGAACCGCTCGCGCCCGACGAAGCGATCAATATCGAGTTCGACCGCCGGCTCGTCGCAATATTCCACCTCATTGGCATCGACCATCGCGATGATGCGTTTGGCGAGTTCGATGCGCTTTGCGCGTTCCATGATGTTGCACCCTCTCCGATTGCGCACATGCCGGTACCGACCGGTCTTTTCGTGCGGCTTCACAGGGAAGGTGTCGGGCGCGGCAATGGTGCGCAACCCTTAACTTAATGTGCTTAACTAAATGGCCGGCGGCCCGTTGGGGATCTGTGGCAGGAACCGAACCCGACGACGGATTGCTACTCCACCAGTTCAGCCGCGCGCTCGGCCTGCTGGCGCGCCCACATGTCGGCATAGACGCCGCGCGCCTCAAGCAGGGCGGCATGGCTGCCGCGTTCCACCACCTGCCCCGCATCCAGCACGACGATTTCGTCGGCATGGACCACGGTGGACAGGCGGTGGGCGATGATGATCGTCGTGCGCCGTTCGGAAATCGCGTCGAGCGTCGCCTGAATCTCATCCTCGGTGCGGCTGTCGAGCGCGCTGGTCGCTTCGTCGAGGATCAGGATCGGCGGGTTCTTGAGCAGGGTGCGCGCGATCGCGACGCGCTGCTTTTCGCCGCCCGAAAGTTTCAGCCCGCGTTCGCCGACGCGGGTGTCATATCCTTGCGGCAATGAACGGATGAAGCCGTCGATCGCAGCGCCCCTGGCGGCGGCCTCAACCTCCGCCTGGGTCGCGCCGTCGCGGCCATAGGCGATGTTGTAGCCGATCGTGTCGTTGAACAGCACCGTATCCTGCGGGACGATGCCGATCTGGCGGCGCAGGCTCGACTGGCTGACATCGCGGATATCCTGCCCGTCGATCGTGATGCGCCCGCCGGTCACTTCATAAAAGCGATAGATCAGCCGCGCGAGCGTCGACTTGCCGGCCCCCGACGGGCCGACGACGGCGAGCGTGCCGCCGGCCGGAATGGAGAAATCGACACCCTTCAGGATCAGCCGATCGGGATCATAGGCAAAGCGCACATCCTCGAACCGGAGCGCGCCACCGTTGACGTGAAGCGCCGGCGCACCGGGCAGATCCCGCACCTCGGCCGGGGTATCGATCAGGCGGAACATCGCCTCCATATCGATCAGGCCCTGGCGGATTTCGCGATAGACCATGCCGAGCATGTCGAGCGGACGGAAAAGCTGGGCGAGCAACGTGTTGACCAGCACGACATCGCCGGTGGTGAATTGCCCCCGACTCCAGCCCCAGACGGTGTAGCCCATCGCGCCGGCCATCATCAGGTTGGTGATCAGCGACTGGCCGATATTGAGCGCGGCGAGCGAGGTTTCGACCTTGACCGTCGTATCGGTCAGCCGGCGGACGGCCTTGGCGTAGCGCCGCTGTTCGACCTCTTCGGCGTTGAAATATTTTACGGTTTCATAGTTGAGCAGCGAATCCACCGCGCGCTGGGTGGCCGCGCCATCATGTTCGGCCCATTCGCGCCGCACCGCCATGCGCCATTCCGTCACGCGGCGGGTGAAGACGATGTAAGCCAGCACCATCGCCAGGGTGGCCGCCACCATCCCCCAGCCGAACATGACGAGGAAGATCACGCACACCGCGGTCAGTTCGATGATCGTCGGGGCGATGTTGAACAGGATGAAATAGAGCATCGTATCGATGCTCTTGGTGCCGCGTTCGACAATGCGGGTGAGCGCCCCGGTGCGCCGTTCGAGATGATAGCGCAGCGAAAGGGCGTGGAGGTGGCGGAACACATCCTCGCTCAGGCGGCGGGCCGCATCCTGGCCGACGCGTTCGAAAATGGCATTGCGGATATTATCGAACAACACCCCGCCAAAACGCGCGCCGGCATAAGCGACGACCAGCGCAACCGCGAGCAGCACCGCCGGTTCCAGCCCCGGCGCCATCCGATCGACCGCCGCCTTGTAGGCGAACGGCATGGCCAGGGTCGTCGCCTTGGCGAGCATCACCAGCCCGAGCGCGATGACCACGCGCAGCCGCAAGCCCGGATTTCCCGCTGGCCACAGATAGGGAAGGAAGCGTCGCAACGCGGCGAATCCCGCTTCGGGGCGGGCGGTGCTGGGGGAAGTATCTGGCGGCATGAACGGCCTAGATAGGGCCGGCATCGCGAAAGGCCAATGCCGTGGCGGGGATCAGGCGATCCGGGCTGAGGGGATAAGGCAAAGGCCGTGCCGGCTGCGATCCAGTGGGGATGGATCGCAGCCGGAAGAGCGAGGCCGGTGGATAACAACGCCGCGGTTCCGTGGGGGCAGAACTTGGCGGCGGCGTTCGACCACTCTTTTTTGGGCCACCTTCACCAGCGGACAGAGGGACCAGAACCATCTGCCTGCCGATACAGGAAGGTAACACCGTTGCGGCGACCATGGCCCCCGCAGCACCGGGATGCCCGAATTTGCCCGAACCGCTAAGGTTGTGACCGTCTTTTACGCCCGCGCCGGCCCCTTGTTTGAATGGCCGCAAGCCGCGTGACACATTTACTTTATTGCTATAGTGTCGCAACACACCAAAAATGTTACCGTTACACGAACGCGCCGAACGCATGGCACCGCGCGATCGCTGGGAAAGGACGAAGTGGCGGATCCGGCAGACGACGCCGCTGGTGGCGCGACGCAGGCCCAGATTGACGAGGAACTGGCCCGCATCACCGCGGCGCCCGATTTTGCCCGCGCGCCCGTCATGCGGCGTCTGCTGGAATTCCTTGTGCGCGAAACGCTGGCCGGACGGGGCGACGGGCTGAAAGCCTATGCGGTCGCGGTCGATGGACTGGGCCGATCGGACGATTTCGATGCCCAGGCGGACAGCTATCCCCGCGTTCAGGTTGGCCGGCTGCGACGGATGCTCGACGCATTTTATGCCCGCGACGCCGGCGCCAACGCGCTTCGCCTGCACATTCCCCCGGGCCAGTATCGCGTCTTCTTCCGCACGACCGATCACCCCCGGCCCGCAACCCCACCCGCACAGCCGGACGCGCCCGAATCGCGCCCTGACGGGGATGACGCGCCACCCGCCGACGATAAGGAACAGGATTTCCCGACGCCTTCCCTGGCCGGGCATGGCGCCCTGGCCGACGCGACGAAGAAGCTGCGGATTGCCGCGGCGCTGCTGCTGATGACCGTGCTGGCGCTGATTGCCGGTGCCATCTATCTGGCGCGCCGCGATGCCGCAGCGGCAGCGGACCCGGGATTGACCCAGCCGCCCCGCCTGATCATCGCCCATATCGAGGCGCCGCCAAGCCTTGACGCGATCGAAGTCGATACCGACGCGATCCTGCTCGACGCGCTGCGCCGGAGCTGGCTGGTTCGGCTGTACGATGAAGATGACCGGACGAACGCGCCCGCCCCGCGTCCGGGAACCCCCGTTTACAAGCTGACCGGAACGATCACGCCGGGGCGCGGCGCACTGCTGCGCATGCGGCTGACCCGCGCGGACACGGGCGAGCTGGTCTGGACAGGGCAAGCCCTGCTGCCGGCCGATCGCGCCAGCCTGCGGGACGCGCTGACCCCCCTGATCGTGGAACTGATTCAGCCTTATGGCGTAATCGCCAGCGATGAGCGGGCGATGTCGGGTAACCGCTTTGCCCCGGGCCAGCGCTGTATCCTGGAATTTAATCGCTATCGTCGCGATCGCACCGCATCGGGATATGAACAGATCAGCCAATGCGTGGATCGCACGCTGGCCATCGACCCCAGCAACGCGATGGCGCTGGCGGCGAAGTCCTTTCTGGTCATGGACAGGCAGCTCTACCGGTTCGGGCCGCCCGATCCTGGTGCGCCGGCACGCAGCCTGCTGTTCGCACAGCGCGCCACCGCAGCCAGCCCCTACAATGCCTTCACCCATCTGGCGATGGCCCGCGCGGCGCAGTTCGGCGCGACCTGCGGCGTCCTCACCCGCAGCGGCCGCCGCGCCATTGCGCTGAACCCATATGATCCCGACATGATCGGCATATTGGGCATCCTGATGCTGAGTTGCGATGATCCGGACGCCGAATCGCTGCTCCGCCGTGCGATTGCCCTCGACCCCGAATCGCCGATCAACATCCACACCGCGCTCACCCTGACGGTTCTCGATCGTGGCGACATTGCCGGCGCGCAGCGGATGACCGCGGCCCTCCCATCCCCCCCCACGTCGAACCAGCCCTTTGTGGAAATGACCCGGGCGATCGTGGCGGCAGCCAGCGGCAACACGGCGCAGGCCAAGGCCCATTGGGCGCGGCTGGCTGCGATCGACCCCGAAACGGCCCGCAACCCGCAATCGATGTTCGATCGCTGGCAGATGCCCAAACATCAACGCATGACCAGCTTCACGGCGCTGGCCCGCGCCGGAATCATCCCCGCGCCGCCACCATCGGCGGCGCATGATCCCGCCTCGCCGCCGGCCCCGCCGGTGGACTGACCACCGAAAAGGCGCAGCCGCCCTTTGTCACGGGGCGCAGGCCTGCTATCGGCCCCGCCATGCTTACCATTTCGGGAATCACCGTGCGGCTGGGCGGCCGCCTCATCCTCGACAACGCGACAGCCGCGCTGCCGCCGCGCAGCCGCGTCGGGCTGATCGGCCGCAATGGCGCGGGCAAATCGACACTGATGCGCGTTGTCGCCGGGCAGGGCGAAGCCGACAGCGGCTCGGTCGATATGCCGCGCGGCGCCAAGATGGGCTATATCGCGCAGGATGCGCCGTCCGGCCCGCAGACGCCGTTCGAAACCGTGCTGGCCGCCGATCTCGAACGCGCCGCCCTGCTGGACGAGGCCGAACATAGCCACGATCCCGACCGGCTGGGCGAGATTCACGAACGGCTGAACGCGATCGACGCCCATGCGGCGCCGGCCCGCGCCGCCAAGATCCTGATCGGCCTGGGCTTCGACGATGCGATGCAGCACCGTCCGCTCGACAGCTTTTCGGGTGGCTGGCGGATGCGCGTCGCGCTGGCGGCGCTGCTGTTTTCCGAACCCGATCTGCTGCTGCTCGACGAACCGTCGAACCACCTCGACCTTGAAGCGACCTTGTGGCTGGAGAATTTCCTCAAAACCTATCGCGCGACGATCCTGGTCGTCAGCCACGAGCGCGACCTGCTCAACAATGTCGTCGATCATATCCTGCACCTCGATAATGGGCGGCTGACGCTCTATCCGGGCGGCTATGACGCGTTCGAACGGCAGCGCGCCGAACGGCTGGCGTTGCAGGCCAGCGCGCGCGAAAAGCAGATGGCGCAGCGGCAGAAATTGCAGGCGTTCGTCGATCGCTGGCGCGCCAAGGCAACCAAGGCGAAGCAGGCGCAAAGCCGCGTGAAGGCGCTGGCCAAGCTGGAACCGATTGCCGCCGCGGTGGAAGATCCGACGCTCAGCTTCTCCTTTCCCAGCCCCGAAAACGGCCTGAAGCCACCGCTGATCACGCTCGACCTGGCATCGGTCGGCTATGGCGACACGCCGATCCTGTCGCGCCTCAACCTGCGGCTCGACCCCGATGACCGGGTCGCGCTGCTCGGCCGCAACGGCAATGGCAAGACGACGCTGGCGCGCCTGCTCGCCGCCCAGCTTGCGCCGATGGAAGGGGGCATCACCACCGCCGGCAAGATGCGGGTCGGCTATTTCACCCAATATCAGGTCGAAGAACTCGACACCGAGGATACCCCGCTCCAGCACATGGCGCGGCTGATGCCGGACGCGAAACCGGCGGCGGTGCGCGGCCAGCTTGGCCGGTTCGGCTTTTCGGGCGACAAGGCGACGATCGAGGTCGGCAAGCTATCGGGCGGCGAACGCGCGCGGCTCGCGCTGGCGCTTATCACCCGCGAGGCGCCGCACATGCTGATCCTCGACGAACCGACCAACCACCTTGACGTCGATGCGCGCGAGGCGCTGGTCCAGGCGCTCAACGATTATGAAGGCGCGGTGGTGGTGGTCAGCCACGACCGCCACATGCTGGAATTGACGGCCGACCGGCTGGTGCTGGTCGACGCCGGCACCGCGCGCGAATTTGACGGGTCGTTGCAGGATTATACCGATTTCGTGCTGGGGCGTGGCGAACAGGCCAAGGCCGCATCGGGCGGCGGCGAAGCCAAGACGAACCGCAAGGACGACCGGCGCGCCGCGGCCGAAGCGCGTGAACGCAACAGCGCGCTGCGCAAGCGGGTGAAAGCGGCCGAGGATGCGATCAAGACGCTGGGTGCGCGGCGTTCGGCGATCGACCGGGCGATGTTCGATCCATCGAGCGCCGATCCGCAGGACCGCGATCAGACGATGACGACGCTGATGAAGCGCCGCGCCGAGGTGGAAGCCAAGCTGGAGGCCGCCGAAGCCGAATGGCTGGAACTGAGCGAGACGCTGGAAGCGGCCTGATCCGGCGGATCAGAAGTCGATCACATCCGCGCCGGGATAGGCCACGAGCAGATGGGCGTGATCGTCGACGTCGAGGATCGCTTCATCCGCGACCAGCCAGACACTGCCGGGGACGCATTCTGACTGGTCGATCGTGCCGCCGCCCGCCAGCGGGATCAGCCAGACCGGGCGATCCGCCGCCGGCCTGATCACCACCCGCCGCTCGCCCGTCCAGCGTTCGAGGACAAAGGCGGGGCCAGCGGCCAGGATCGTCCGCCCATGCGCAATGGTGTGCGGGATATAGGGCGCGACATAGGGCACCGGATCGGATGCGGCGACGCCATCTTCGACGTGCAGTTCGCGCGGACGGCCATAATCATAGAGGCGATAGGTCAGATCCACATTCTGCTGGACCTCGACCAGCGTCAGCCCGTCGCCGATCGCGTGAATCGTGCCGGCCGGCGAATAAAAGACATCGCCCGCCTTCACCGCCTTCCAGCAGATCTTGTCTTCGATCGACCCGTCGAGCGCAGCCGCGCGCAACTCATCGCGATCCATCGCCGTGCGCGTGCCGATGGCGATCGTGGCATGCGGTTCAGCGGCGAGCACCACCCACGCTTCATCCTTCCCGCGCGGATAGCCACGGGCGTGCGCCGCAGCATCGCCGGGATGCACCTGGATCGACAGTTTTTCGCTGGTGAACAGATATTTGACGAGCAACGCCGGGTCATCGCCATCAGGCAAATCGAACCAGATTTCGCCGACGGGCGCCCCCCCGGCGGCGACATCGCCGAAACCCGGCCACAAAGTGACGCGCCCCCATGGCTTTTCCACGCGCTTGGTGATGAGACGAACGGCCGGCATCATTCACTCCGGGGATGGACGCGCTATTATGCAGCCTAACGCCGACGGCTGCGATCCGTTTCTTGTGGCCCGGGACGCTCAGCCAGAATTAGCCACCGCGCACCGTAGCCGCAATCGCCGGATCCACCGGAATCGGGAACTCCATCAACTGCTGCGCCATCGTCTTGCCCACCGGATCGAGGCGGGGCGACGCGTTGATGCCGCCCGGCAACGCCCCATGCAGCACGAAATTGAGCGCCGAACAGCCCGGCAGATCATAGCGATCGACGCATGGTTCGGCGCCTTCAAACAGATGGACGAACCAGCCAGCCACCGCGTCCGCCGTCAACGCGGCGCGGATGTACGGCAGATAGCGCGCCTCGCGGGCGATGACCGCGACGTTGAACAGTTCGCCCTTGTCGCCGCTGCGCCCCCACGCCAGATCGATCAGCCGTACGGTTTCGTTGCCGTCGACGGTGGCCACCGGCCCGCCCGGCCGATCGAGCGATGACAGGGTGAAACCACCCAGCACGGCCCCTGCCGCCGGCAGCGCCCGGCCATCGAGGCTGATGACGGGGGCGACCGCATTCTTGTCGATCAGGAACGAAAACAGCCCCGTCGTCGGCATCGCATAGGCCGCCAGATTGAGCGTCGTGCCCTGCGACATCGCCGAAATCGCCATATGCTGTTCGCGGATGAACAGATCGACGGGCAGCTTGTCGTCATGTTCGACCACCATCTTGGCGATCACCTCACGCGATGGAACCGCGCGGGCGCGGGCGCCATATTCGGCCTCCACCCCGATCGGCACATAATGGGTTGCGCGGAAATCGGGCAGGTTGCGATCGCGCAGCATCCGCCGGCCGCGTTCGAACAAGGCATCGGCCTGCCGTGCCGCCTTGGCCGGCGCATCGATGCCGACAACCGGCTGGCAGACGACGCCGCGCCATCCGGTGTCATAAGTCACGCAGACCTTGTAGCTGTCGGTCGGCGGATGCCCCTTCGCCCCCGACACGCGCACGCGGTTCGGCCCGACCTGTTCCAGCTTCACCGCCGAAAAATCGCATGTCACGTCGGGCACATAATAAGCCTGCGGATCGCTGACTTCGTAGAGCATCTGTTCGGCGACCGTGCCGACGCTGACAAGGCCCCCCGTCCCTTCGGGCTTGGTGATCACGATGCTGCCATCGGCATGGCATTCGCCCACCGGAAAACCGATATCGGCCCAGCCCGGCACATCCTGCCAATCGGTGAAGGTGCCCCCCGTCACCTGCGCCCCGCATTCGAGCAGATGGCCCGCCGTGGTGCCGGCCGCCATCAGATCGAGATCGTCCGGTCCCCAGCCAAATTCGTGGATCAAGGCGCCCAGCACGACCGCGCTGTCGACGACCCGGCCGGTGATGACGATATCGGCGCCTTCATCGAGCAACCGGGCGATCGGGAACGCGCCGAGATAGGCGTTCGCGCTCAAAATCTTGTCCGGGAAGGCCGCGCCCGAAAACATGTCGGCGGGCGCCGACATACGGATTTCATCGAGCCGGCCGCGCAGATCATCGCCCGCAACCACGCCGATGCGCGGGGAAAAGCCGGCGGCGCGGGCCTGCCGCGCCAGCGCATCGGCCAGCGCCTGCGGATTGACCCCGCCGGCATTGGCGATCACCCGCACCTTCTTGCCAAGGATTTCGGCAAGATGCGGCCCGACATGGACGTCGAGGAAATCGCTGCCGAAACCGGCTTCAGGGTTCGCCTGCGCCGCGCGCCCCATCATCCCCATCGATCCTTCGGCGAGATAATCGAAGATCAGATAATCGAGTCGCGGCACCGTCAGCAGCTGGGGCACCGACAGCGCGCTATCGATGGCGAATGCGGATGCGCCGCCGATACGAACGATCTTGTCGGTCAAAATACTCTCCTGTGCCTTTTGCCGGAGATTTTGGCGCTGCGCGGAATGTTAGGCAATCGCCCCGTCCGATCGTGGCGCAAAATCGCAACGCGACGATTCCTTTGCATCATCCATGATGCGATTTCGGGCTTGCCTGTCACGAAAGTGAATGTAACGTCACAGTCAACTCCACCATCGACCGGACATCAGCACGCTCCATGCCACCTTGCCGCCTGCCCTTCCGGTCGACAGCATCGCGCCAACGACGCATGACCGCGGCCCGGACCAATTGGCGGAGCGGGATTTAAGGCCATGTCGGCGCGACAGAACAAGACGACGGATGCAACGCGAACGGCGCGCGTGCCGCGCACATCGCGCGGCGAAGCGGCGCGCGAACGAATCAAGGAAGCTGCGCGCGTGGTGTTCAACCGCGTCGGCTATCGCAAGGCGCGCGTGACCGATATCACCGACGAGGCACAGGTCGCATCGGGCCTGTTCTATCGCTATTTCACCGACCTGCGCGAAATCGCCGCCGAATTGTCGGGCGAAATGCTGGCGCCGCTGCTGGATATCGAATCCCGGCTCGACCCCGATGCCCCGGATCGCCTGTTCGAAAAGCTGCGCGTCCACCACGCCATTCAGTCCGGCAATTATCTGCATAATCCCGGCCTGATCCGCGCATGGGTGCCCTTGTCCGAAGTCAGCCCCGAATTCCTGGCCAAGGTGCACGCCGGCTATCAGCGCTATCTGGAATTTCTCGTCACCGATCGCTGGCCCGAACCCAATGAACCGCGCACCCCCGAACGGGCGCGGATCTTGATGCTGGGCTATGCGGCGGTCGGTGCAGGCGAAATGCCGATGACCGCTTATGCGGCATGGCACACCAAATCGCTGAAACCGCTGGGGCTGGAGGAAGAGGTGCTCGCCGAATGGCTGGCGCTGCTGGCCTACCGCATGTTCACCGGCCGTGATCCCGATTCGGCGGTGCTGCGCCACCGCGACGCTATCGCCACCCTGCCCTTCATGGACAGGTTGGCGTAAACCATATCCCAGGAGAGAATTGCCATGGCATTTCCCACGGACATCCGTGTCGTCGACTTGATGTTGAACGTGCCCGTCAGCGCGACCAACGAGGAATGGTACACCGCCTTCCTGCCGCTGCTGAAGGACAAGGAAAGCCGCGAGGCATTCAAGATGCCGGCGCAGTACATGTTCAAGGGCATCCCCAATTTCGACGGCGTGCAGGACCTGATCGGCCACACCTTCGCCGAAATGGACAAATATAATATCGGCACCGCGATGATGGGCTTTTACGAAGGCTCGGATCATATCGCCGAAATCCAGCGCCGCTTCGGCGATCGCGTGCTGTGGGAACTCCCGGTCAACCCGAATGACGGGATGGACGAGGTGCGGCGCATCAAGCGGCTGCACAAGGACCACAATATCGCGGCACTTTCGGTGTTCCCGTGCGGGCTTAACCCGCAGGTGCCGATCGACGACAAGAAGATGTTCCCGATCTACGCGGCCGCGGTGGAACTGGACATTCCGATCCTCGTCAATGTCGGCATTCCCGGCCCGCGCGTGCCGATGGCGCCGCAAAAGATGGAACTGGTCGACGAGGTTTGCTGGTTCTTCCCCGAACTGAAGTTCGTGATGCGCCATGGCGCGGAGCCGTGGGATGACCTGGCGGTCAAGCTGATGCTGAAATATCCCAACCTCTATTATTCTACGAGCGCGTTCGCGCCGAAGCATTTCCCCAAATCGATCATCAACTTCGCCAATACGCGCGGATCGAACCAGATCCTGTACGCCGGCTATTACCCGTCCGGCCTTAGCCTGGAACGCAGCTTTTCCGAACTGCCGCAGGTTCCGTTCAAGGACGAAGTGTGGCCTAAATTCCTGCGCGACAATGCCAAGCGCCTCTTCAACATCAAGGATCCCGCATGAGCTTTGCATTCACTGACGAACAGGTGATGCTGCAGGATGCCGCAGCGCGCCTCGTCGAAGAAGTGGGCGGATCGGCCGCGGTTCGCGCCGCCGGCTCCAGCGACATCGGCTATGACCCGGCCGTCTGGAAACAGATGATCGACATGGGCTGGGCCGCGATCGTCGTGCCCGAAGCCCATGGCGGCATCGGCCTCGGCCAGATCGAACTGTCGATCGTCGCCCAGGCCTGCGGCCGCGCGCTGCTGCCATCGCCGCTGCTGGCGACGTCAACCGCCACGCGCGCCATCGTCGCAGCAGGCGATGCCGCGCAGCAGGATCGCTGGCTGCCGGCGATCGCCGCTGGCGAATTGACCGCCACCGTTGCGCTGACCGGCCCCGACGGCGGCTATGGCGCGGACGATATCGCCGCCACGCTTATCCGCGATGGCGACGGCTATCGCCTTGATGGCGCGTCCAGTTTCGTGCTCGACGGCCATGTGGCGGACCTGATCCTCGTCGCCGCCATGCTCGATGGTGCGATCCGCTTCGTCGCGGTGCCGCGCGACGCACAGGGCTTGCAGGCCAAGCGCCTTCCCTGGCTGGATATCACCCGCGCGGCTGCAAGGCTGGATTTCGCTGGCGTGGCAATCCCGGCCGATGCCCTGCTGCCGGGCGACGGCTTTGCCGAAACGTTGCGCTTCGCCAATGCGACACTGGCCGCCGAACAGACCGGTGCGGCCGCAGCCGCCCTCGACATCACGGTCGATTATGCCAAGCAGCGCGTCCAGTTTGGCCAGCCGATCGGCGCGTTCCAGGCCGTGAAGCACGCCCTGGCGGACCTTGCCTTGCTGGTGGAAGCCGCCACATCCGCCATCTGGTATGTCGCCGCCGTGGCCGACCAGCGGCCGGACGAATTTGCCGAGGCATCGGCGGTCGCCAAGCTGATGGCCAGCGACGCATTGTCGAAGTGCGGCGCGGACATGATCCATTATCATGGTGGCATCGGCTTCACCTGGGAACATGACGCCCACCTGTATTTCCGGCGCGCGCGCGCGTCGGCCGCCCTGTTCGGCGATCCCGACACCCAAACCGGATTAATCGCCGACCTGATCGGCCTCAATGAGGAGATCGACCATGCGGCTTGATTTCACCCCCGAACAGGAAGCCTTCCGCAAGGAAGTACGCGACTGGCTGGACGAGCAGTTGGCCGGGCCGTTCGCCCACGTCCGCGGCCTCGAAGGCACCAGCGAAGGCATCACCGAACGGTTCGAATGGGAACGCCATCTCGGCCGCACCGGCTGGAACACGCTCGCCTGGCCCAAGGCCTTTGGCGGCCGCCAGATCGACCTGATGGAACAGGTCCTCTATCATGAGGAATATGCCCGTTCCGGCGCGCCCGGCCGGCTCAGCCATGTCGGGCTGGAACTGGTCGCGCCGACGATCATGATGTTCGGCAATGACGAACAGCGCGCCCGCTTCCTGCCGCAGACCGCTCTGGTCGAAATCGTCTGGGCGCAGTTGTTCTCCGAACCCAATGCCGGGTCCGACCTGGCCAACGTCCAGACGCGCGCGCGGCTGGAAGAACGCCCCGACGGCGATGTCTGGGTGATCGAAGGGCAGAAGATCTGGAGTTCGTTCGCCCAATATTCGCAATGGGGCATGGCGCTCGTGCGCACCGAACCGGGCAGTGTCGGCGCCAAGGGCCTGTCGATGCTGCTGATCCCGATGCAGGGCAAGGGCATCGATATCCGCCCGATCAGCCAGATGACCGGCGGCAGCAGCTTCAACGAAGTGTTCTTCGACAGCGCGGAAACTCCGGCCAACAACGTCGTCGGCGCACCCGGCGAAGGCTGGAAGGTGGCGATGGGCACGCTGATGTTCGAACGTGGCGGCGCCACGCTCGGCCAGCAAATGGGCTTTCGCGCCGAACTGGATCGCATCATCCGCGTCGCCAAGGCGAATGGCGCGGCGCGCGACCCCGGCATCGCCAAGCGGATCGCGCGCGCGCAGGCCGAACTGCGGACCATGCGCTACACCGCGCTGCGGATGCTGAGCAGCACGGGCGGCAACCGCGCCGCGTTGACCTACAAGCTCTATTATACGAGCTGGCACCAGCGGCTGGGCGAACTGGCCATGGATGTCATGGGCGCAGCCGGTGAAATCGCCGAGCCGGGCAGCGATGCTTATCGGCTACAGAAGATGTACCTCGAATCGCGATCCGATTCGATCTGGGCGGGCACCAGCCAGATCCAGCGCAATATAATCGCCGAACGTGGCCTCGGGCTTCCCCGGGAAGCGAAACCGGCGAAATAGGAGAGAGCATGACCGATCCCTTCATCGCGGCGCTCACCGGCCCCGGCGCGCCGCACGAGCTGGAAGACATTGTCGTCGCCGGCGTGCCCATGCGTGCGTTTCGCAATGGGCCGAAAACGCTGGCGGACCTGTATCGCGCGGCGACGGCGCATGGCGCACGCGAATTCCTGGTCGATGGCGATCAGCGGCTGACCTTCGACGCATTTTTCGGCCTTGCCCGCGCCATGGCGGCGGTGCTGCGCGATCAGCTGGGTGACATCGGCGGCAAGCATGTCGCCATCACCATGCGCAACCGGGCGGAATGGATGGCGGCATTCGTCGCCATCACCGCGCTGGGCGGCGTGGCCGTGCTGGTCAACAGCCGGGGCCGCGGGGCCGAAATGGCCGCCGCGATCGCCGATACCGAATGCCAGTTCGTGATCGCCGACGCACAGCGCGCGGCAGCGCTGCGCGATAGCGGCGTGGCGATCCCGCCGATGATCGATGTCGACGCCAGCCCGCTGGCAGCGGACGGCCCGGCGCTGGACTTCGGCGATCTGGATCCCGACGCCGATGCAATCATCATGTTCACCACCGGCACGTCGGGGATGCCCAAGGGCGCCCGCCTCACCCACCGCGCCATCACGCAAGGGATCGCGACGTCGATCTTCTCGCGCACGCTGGTGGGCGCGCGCGCGATGGCCGGCATGGATCCGAAAATCATCGAGGCGCTGGCCGCGCTCCAGCCCACGGTGATCAGTTCCTTCCCGCTGTTCCATATTTCGGGCTGCGGATCGGATTTCCTCAACCATCTGCTGCTGGGCGGCAAGCTTGTGGTCATGCCGAAATGGAACGGCGACGTAGCCCTCGACCTGATCGAGCGCGAAGGCGTGACATCCTTTTCGGGATCGCCGGCGATGCTGTGGGATCTGGTGCGCGCGCATGATGGCAGCCGCAACCTTTCGTCGCTGCTGGGCCTTGGTGTCGGCGGCCAGGCCTTGCCCCCGCAATTGTTCGACCAGATCCGCACCATGTTCCCCAATGCCGGCTTCGGCTGCGGCTTCGGCCAGACCGAAACCGCCGGCACGGTATGCGCCGCAACGACGGCCGATCTGATCGCCCGTCCGGGCACGTCGGGCTGCGTGGTTCCCGCCGCGCGGGTGCGGATCGTGGGCGACGACGGCGAAGACCTGCCACTGGGCGAAGCGGGCGAAATCCTGATCCGCGGGCCGATGGTGGCACGCGGCTACTGGAACCGGCCGGAGGAAAATGCCCGCGTTTTCAACGATGGTTGGGTCGCCACCGGCGATGTCGGCTATCTCGACGCCGACAATTTCCTGTACATCGTCGATCGCAAGAAGGACATCATCATATCCGGCGGCGAAAATATCGCCTGTTCGGAGGTGGAATTCGCCGCTTATTCCGAACCCGGCGTCAACGATGCCGCCGCCTTCGGCCTGCCCGATGACCGGATGGGCGAACGGGTTGTCCTGGCCGTTACCGCCAAGCCGGACGAGACGCTCGATCCCATCGCGCTGCGCATGGGGCTGGCGGCTGCCCTTGCCCCGCACAAGGTGCCGACCGAAATTCGCGTCGTCGCGGTCATCCCGCGCAACCATATGGGCAAGATCGATCGCAAGGCGCTGCGCGCCGCCGGCTGACCGCCTTTCGATCCTGTGAAACGGCGCCACGGCCCCGATCCGGACCCACCGGACCGGGGCCGTTTCGTATCGCGGCCGCATGGCGCCAGCCCGGCGCGGCTGCATTTTATGTCCCAAACACGAAGGCCCCCTCCACATGGACGGTGGCCCGCCCCCCCGCCCACCGCTAGGTTCCCGTCCAAACACATTGGGAGTGGAATGCATGGCGCAGGATTTTTCGGGCAAGGTCGCCCTCGTCACGGGCGCGGGCGGCGGGATCGGGCGGGCCACCGCACAGGCGCTGGCCGCCGGTGGCGCCAAGGTCGTTGTCGGGGACGTGTCGCAAAAGGGCGGTGACGAAACCGTCGCCCTGATCACAGCGGCCGGCGGCACCGCCAGTTTCGTGCGCTGCGACGTCAGCAACCCGGATGACGTGCAGGCGATCGTCGATCACGCCGTCAGCACCTATGGCGCGCTGGATATCGCGGTGAACAATGCCGGCGTGGACCCCGAAGTGGCGCCCGTGGCCGAATGGAAGCTGGAGGATTTCGACCGCATCCACAGCATCAACACGCGCGGCGTGTTCCTGTGCATGAAGGCCGAAATCGCGGCGATGGAAGGCCGGGGCGGCGCGATCGTCAATGTCGGCTCGTTCGCATCCGTTTCGGGGGTCGCCAACAAGCCCGCCTACACCGCCAGCAAGCATGCCGTGCTTGGCCTGACCCGCGCCGCCGCGCTGCAATATGGCCGTGCCGGCATCCGCATCAACGCGGTCTGCCCCGGCGGCGTGCGCACCGCCATTCTGGTCGATAATGTCGGCACCTCCGCCGAAGCCGAAGCCGCGGTCGCCGCCGCCCATCCGATCGGCCGCGCCGGGGAATCGCAGGACATCGCCGAAGCGATCCTGTGGCTGGCATCGCCCGCATCGGGCTTCGTCCTTGGCCACGGCCTCGTCATCGATGGCGGCCTTTCCGCCCAATAAGGGGATGCGATCATGACCGAAGCTGCCCTGAAGGGAAAAACCGCTTTCGTCACCGGCGGCAGCGGCGGGATCGGCGCCGCCACCGCCAAGCTGCTGGCGCAGGACGGGGCCGCCGTCCTGCTGATGGGCCGCCGCCTGGAAGCGCTGGAACAGACCCGCGCACGGCTGCTGGCCGAAGTGCCCGGCGCACGGATCGAACTGCATGCCGGCGATGCCGGCCAGCAGGCCGACGTCGAAGCCGGGCTGGACAAGGCCCTCGCCATCGACGGCCGGCTGGACATCATCGTGCCGACGGTGGGTGGCGGCGGATTCAAGCCGCTGCTGATGCACGACGCGGATTCGTTCCGCGCCGAACTCGACTACAACATCATCACGGCCTTCCTGGCGGTGCGCTACGGCGTGCCCCGGATGAAACAGGGCGGCACGATCGTGCTGATTTCATCGACCGCCGCGATCATGCCCTTCCCCTGGCTTGGGGCGTATTGCACCGCCAAGGGCGGGCTTGAACAGTTCCTGCGCACCGCCGCCGACGAACTGGGCAGCGCCAATGTGCGGATCAACGCGATCCGGCCGGGAATGACGAAAAGCGACGCGACCGCTGGCATGTTCGAGGATCCGGCCGTCATCCAGCCGTTCATCGATCAGATGCCGCTGGGTCGGGCGGGCATGCCCGAGGATATCGCCCGTGGCGTCCGCTTCCTCGCCGGCCCGGAATCGGGCTGGGTGACGGGGCAGAGCTTCGCGGTCGATGGCGGCCACGAACTGCGCCGCAACCCGGACCTGACCGGCGTTGCGCGCGCGATCTTCGGATCGGATGTGATCGATGCGGTGAAGCGCGGCGAAGCCCCGACCGCCTGACAGCGACGGCCGTCCCCAATCTAGTGGGGGCGGCCACCACGGCGCGCGCGCATTTTGCTGCGATAGGCCGAAATCAAGTCCGCCCGGTTGGTAGCGTCGATCGCCGCGAAACGGGCATCGGCCGCCTGTTCGGCCGTCCCTTCCGCCCTGCCGACAGCCTGCGCCAGCAGCATCGGCCGGGCCGCCGCCCGGAATGCCACCGTCTCCGCCTCGCAGATACGCTGCGCGCCATGGGCGAACAGATCAACCGGGACGCGATCGCGCAACGCCGCATCCGATTCGGCGGAAAGACATTGAACATAAGCGGTCTGCGCCGCTTCCAATGCCGGGTTCGACGCCAGCAGCAGCGCGAACAATGCCAGCGCCATGTTCCACAACCCCCTGATTTACCAGTCTGACCCCCGTCATTCCCTGGCCATTGTTTCGGCCCTGCCCCGGCATCCGTCAATCCGGCACAACGGCACCGGCGGCACCGACATGGCTATCCGGCGTGCCCGCACCGCGATAGGAGGGCGCAGAAGGGATTGTACCGATGGCCGAATTCGTCCGACACAAACAGCCGTGGACCGCCGATGAGCTGACCAAGCTGCGCCGGCTTGCCGAAAAAGGCATGGCGTTGCGTGCGATCGCCAAGGCGCTGACCCGCAGCGAGGAATCGGTAAAGGACCGCGCCAAGCAGGACGGCATCAAGGTCGCCAAGCTGCACTGACCGGATAAACAGGATACCTAAACGGGATACAGGCGCGCGAACCCGCAAGGCAGGCCCGCGCGCCCGCGATCAGGTGATCAGGTGATCTTCTTAGCCGCCACCGTGCCCAGCACCAGGAACAGCACGAACAAGGCGAGCGCGACGAAGAACAGAAACTTGGCGATACCGACAAACGCGCCGCCAAGACCGCCAAACCCAAGTGCGCCGAGCACCAGCCCGACCACAAGGAAGATGAGCGCCCATTTGATCATATGAAAAGTCCTTTCATCTGCCCATGATCAACGCGGCGCGTGGAGCGACGTTCCATCCACGAAAAAAGGGAGGGCGCGGACAAGGCCGGCACCCTCCCTTTTTGATTTCGGCATGGCCGCGATATGCGGATCAGACGCCCTGGCTGGCCTCGAACAGGAACCAGGCACGCTGTTCGGCGAGGTCGGTCCATTCGTCGAGGATGCCGCTGGTCGCGTTATCCTTGGCTTCGTCGACGATATCCTTCGCTTCACGCAGCTTTTCGACCAGCTGGAGATTGTCCTCGCGCAGTTCGCGCAGCATATCGCCGGCGCTGACGAATTCGGCGTCATTATCCTTGATCGACTGCAGGCGGGCAATGTGGCCGATCGACCGCAAGGTCGTCCCGCCCGTCTTGCGGACGCGTTCGGCGATCTGGTCGGTCGTGCCGAGAATCTGGGTCGCCTGTTCATCGAGCATCAGATGATAGTCGCGAAAATGCGGGCCAGAGACGTGCCAGTGGAAGTTCTTGGTCTTGAGATAGAGCGCATAGCTGTCCGCAAGGATCGCATTCAGCGCATCGGTAACATTGCTCACCTGATTGCTCTGCAGGTCGGTCGGGGTCGCGAGCTTGGGCTTGGCCTTGGGCGTCTTCGCCATGGATATCCTCCTGTTCGACAGCACAATGAGATTATCGATTCGCGTGTCTAACGATCAACAGCCAAAATAGTGGCATCAATCGCGTGGAAAACCGCTCGAAATTTTCGATCAGGCTGATCGAACCGCTGCGACCGCGGCCATCAGTGCGCCGCCCCCCAGCTCCGCCCGGTGCCGATCTCCACGCCCAGCGGCACGCTCAGGCGCACCGCCGGCTCGGCGGCCCCCGCCATCACCGTGCGGATCACAGCACTTGCCGCATCCACATCGGCGGGCGGCAATTCGAACACCAGTTCGTCATGCACCTGCAGCAACATGCGGACATGGCCAAGCCCCGCCGCCGCCAAGGCCGGCCCCATCCGCGCCATCGCCCGCTTGATGATATCGGCGCTGGTGCCCTGGATCGGCGCGTTCACCGCCTGCCGTTCGGCGGCCTGCCGTTCGCCCTGCTTGGACGAACGGATACCCGGCAGGTGCGTCTTGCGGCCGAACAAAGTGGTGCTGTGGCCGCTCTCGCGCACCGCGGCCAGCGTTTCGCTGATATAGTCGCGGATGCCGGGGAACCGATCGAAATAGCGGGTGATCATCGCCTGCGCTTCGCCCCGATCGACACCCAGCCGCCCGGCCAGGCCAAAGGCGGAGATGCCGTAGAGGATCGAAAAGTTGATCGTCTTGGCGCGCGCGCGGGTGTCGCGATTGACCTCGCCGAACAATTCCTGCGCGGTCATGCTGTGGATGTCCGCCCCTTCGGCGAACGCCGCCTTCAGCTGCGGCACATCGGCCATGTGGGCTGCCAGCCGCAATTCGATCTGCGAATAATCGGCCGACAGCAGCACCATGCCGGGTTCCGCCACGAACGCATCGCGGATGCGGCGGCCCATTTCGCTGCGGATCGGGATGTTCTGCAGGTTCGGATCGGTCGACGACAGCCGCCCGGTCTGCGCCACCGCCAGGCTGAAACTGGTGTGGACGCGGCCCGTGGCCGGGTTGATCTGCGCCTGCAACGCATCGGTATAGGTGGATTTCAGCTTCGAAAGCTGGCGCCAGTCGAGCACCTTGGTGGCGATTTCGACGCCATCTTCGGCCAGCCGCTCCATTTCGTTGACGTCGGTCGAATAGACGCCGGACTTGCCCTTGCGGCCGCCCTTCAGCCCCATCCGTTCGAACAGCACCTCGCCCAATTGCTTGGGGCTGCCGATCGTGAACGGGCTGCCGGCAAGGCCGTGGATTTCGCGTTCGAGGATGCTGATCTGCGATGCGAACTCGGCCGACAGGCGCGCCAGTTCCTCGCGATCGACATGGATGCCGGCGCGTTCCATTTCGGCGACGACCGGCACCAGCGGGCGATCGACCAGTTCATAGACCCGCGTCGCCCCCTCGCGCGCCAGCCGGGGTTTCAGCTTGCGCCACAGCCTGAGCGTGACGTCGGCATCCTCGGCGGCATAAGCGGTCGCGCGGTCGAGCGGCACCTTGTCAAACGTGATCTGGCTCTTGCCCGTGCCGCACACATCCTTGAACGGGATCGGCTGGTGGGCAAGATGGGCGACGGACAGTTCATCCATGCCATGCCCGCGCAGGCCCGCATCGAGATCGTAGCTCAGCAGCATCGTATCGTCATAGGGCGTGACATCGACGCCGTTGCGGCGGAACATGATCAGATCATATTTGATGTTCTGGCCGACCTTGAGCACGCCCGGCGCTTCCAGCAGCGGCTTGAGCTTTTCCAGCACCAGCGCGCGGGAAAGCTGTTCCGGCGGCGCGCTCAACAGCCCGTCGCCGCCATGGCCGACGGGGATGTAGCAGGCCTTGCCCGGCGTGATCGACAGGCTGATGCCCACCAGTTCGGCGCGGATGCAATCCACATTGTCGGTTTCGGTATCGACCGCGACGACCCCGGCGGTGAACGCTTCGGCAATCCAGCGATCGAGCGCGTCTTCGGTGACGATGGTTTCATAGGCCGCGGCATCGAACGGGGCTTCGTCCACCGCCTCGATCGGTGCTGGTGTCACCGGTGCGGATGCCGGCCTCGCCGCCCCGCCCACCGCATGATCGCTCGCCCCGCCGACCTTCAGCAACAGCGACTTGAAACCCTGATCCTCCAGGAAGGCGCGCAGCGGTTCGGGCGGAATGCCCTTCAACGCCAGATCGTCGAGCGGTTCGGGCAGCGGCTCATCGCATTTCAGGCGCACCAGCTCGCGGCTCAGCCGTGCGTTGTCCGCATGGTCGATCAGCGATTGTTTCAGCTTGGGCTTCTTGATCTCGCCCACCGACGCCAGCACGGTTTCGACGTCGCCATATTGCTGGATCAGCTGGGCTGCCGTCTTAGGGCCGATGCCGGGAACGCCGGGGACGTTATCGACGCTGTCGCCCATCAAAGCGAGCACATCGCCCAATTGTTCGGGCGGCACGCCCCATTTCTCGATCACCTCATCCCGGCCGATGCGCTTGTTGGCCATGGTATCGAGCATGTCGACGCCGGGGCGGATCAGCTGCATCAGATCCTTGTCGGACGACACGATCGTCGTGGCCCAGCCGGCGGCCTGCGCGGCTTCGACATAACAGGCGATGATATCGTCGGCTTCCAGCCCCGCCTGTTCGATGCACGGCACCGAAAAGGCGCGCGTCGCATGGCGGATCAGCGGGAATTGCGGGATCAGATCTTCGGGCGCGGGCGGGCGATTGGCCTTGTACTTGTCGTACATGTCGTTGCGAAACGTCTTCGACGCGGCATCGAGGATCACGGCCAGATGGGTTGGCCCGTCCTCCTTGTGGAGCGCATCGACCAGCTTCCACAACATCGTCGTGAAACCATAGACCGCGCCGGCGGGCACGCCATGGCGATTGGTGAGCGGCGGCAGCCGGTGATAGGCGCGGAAAATATAGCCCGAGCCGTCGATCAGATAGAGGTGGTTGGAAGCCATGGCCTTCGTCTAGCCGAAGCCGGGCACGCCATCCACCGTCATCGCGCAGCGGAAGGGGGCGTGGGTGCCCGCCGGAAAACTGCTTAAATTTTAAGCGACGTTGAGGGTGGTCAGCAGGTTTTGCTTCCGCTTCCGTCGTCAGCTTCCCCCCGAACCAGCCACGACACGCGTCAAACAGCGCCCCCGATCACGGCACCAGCACCGTATCCTTGGCCACCGCCAGCGGATCGGGATAATCGAGCGTATAGTGCAGCCCCCGGCTTTCCTTGCGGCGGAGTGCCGAGCGGACGATGAGTTCGGCGACCTCGACCAGGTTGCGCAGTTCGATCAGATCGGGGGTCACGCGGAAATTGCCGTAATATTCCTCCACCTCGCGCCGCAGCAGGCGGATGCGGTGGTGGGCGCGTTCGAGCCGCTTGGTGGTGCGGACGATGCCGACATAATCCCACATGAAGCGGCGGATTTCGCGCCAGTTATGCTGGACGATCACCTCTTCGTCCGAATCCGACACACGGCTTTCATCCCACGGACGGATCGGCGGCGGGCTGGGCAGTTCATCCCAATGGCGCATGATGTGGCCGGCCGCCGCCTCGCCAAAGACCAGGCATTCGAGCAACGAGTTGGACGCCAGCCGGTTCGCGCCGTGGAGGCCCGATTGGGTGACTTCGCCCGCCGCATAAAGGCCGGGCAGATCGGTGCGGCCCTTCAGATCCACCACCACGCCGCCGCAGGTATAATGCTGGGCGGGCACCACCGGGATCGGCTGGGTGGTGATGTCGATCCCCAGCCCCAGAAGCTTGGTGTAGATGTTGGGGAAATGTTCGCGCACGAAATCGGCCGGCATGTGGCTGATATCGAGATGGACATAATCAAGGCCGAGGCGCTTGATTTCATGATCGATCGCGCGCGCCACCACATCGCGCGGCGCAAGTTCGGCGCGGGGATCGAAATCGGGCATGAAACGGTGCCCGGTCGTCGGGATTTTCAGATGCCCGCCTTCGCCGCGCACCGCTTCGGTGATCAGGAAATTCTTGACCTCCAGATTGTAAAGGCAGGTCGGGTGGAATTGCATGAATTCCATGTTCGACACCCGCGCGCCGGCGCGCCACGCCATCGCAATGCCGTCGCCGGTGGCACCGCGCGGCGCGGTCGAATAGAGATACGTCCGCCCCGCCCCGCCGGTGGCGAGGATCGTCGCCCGGCCAGTGAACAGTTCGACCCGGCCGGACTTGCGGTTGAGCGCATAGACGCCCCAGACATGGCCTTCGCCCGAATAGCGTTCGCCATGGCGGCCGGTGGCCAGATCGATCGCCACCATATCGGGGATCAGGGTGATGTTGGGATGCGCGAACGCGGCCTTTTCCAGCGCCTGCTGCACCGCCCAGCCGGTCGCGTCGTCGACATGGACGATGCGGCGGTGGCTGTGCCCGCCTTCACGCGTCAGATGCCAGCGTTCGGATTCGCCGGGGTTGAACGGCACGCCCAGTTCGGCCAGCCGTTCGATCGCGCGCGGGGCATTGCCGACGACAAATTCCACCGCCGCGCGATTGTTGAGGCCGGCACCCGCGACCATCGTATCTTCGATATGCGCGTCGAAACTGTCACCGGGTTCGAGCACGGCGGCAATGCCGCCCTGCGCCCACGCGGTCGACCCTTCGGAAAGCCCGCCCTTGGCGATCACCCCCACCTTGTGGCGTTCGGCGAGATTGAGCGCCGCGGTCAGCCCGGCGGCGCCCGAACCGATGATGATGACGTCGTAATTGTTAGACATTGGCCGCCCGCGTGAGATTGAGGAAGACATCCTCCAGATCGGCCTCGCGCGTCGAAACGTCGACGATACCCAGTCCTTCGGCCTGCAACGCGGCCAGCACGCCGCCCGCATTCAGCCTGTCCTTGTCATAGGTGATGACGACGGTGCGTTCGCCTTTCAGTTCGATTTTATCGAACAGGGGCGATGACGGAACCGCCGTCAGATCGCGATCGACCGTCACCTCCACCGCCTTTTCGCGCGCCATGTTGACGAGCGCGCGGGTCGGTTCGTTGGCGATCAGCTGGCCGTGGTTGATGATCGCGATGCGATCGCACAGCTCCTCGGCCTCTTCCAGATAATGCGTCGTCAGCACCACCGTGACCCCGCCGCGATTGAGTTCGCGGACATAGGCCCAGAGCTGCTGGCGCAGTTCGACGTCGACACCGGCGGTCGGTTCGTCGAGCACCAGCACCGGCGGCGCATGGACCATCGCTTTCGCCACCAGCAGCCGGCGCTTCATGCCCCCCGAAAGCGAGCGGGCATAAGCATGGGCCTTGTCATCAAGGTGGACGGCGCGCAGCAATTCCATCGATCGGCGCAGATGTTTGGGCACGCCATAGAGGCCGGCCTGAATCTCCAGCGTCTCGAACGGGGTGAAGAACGGATCGAACACGATTTCCTGCGGCACGATGCCGATCGACGCCTTGGCGTTGCGATGATCGCGCGCAATATCGAACCCCCAGATTTCGGCGGTGCCCGACGTCTTGTTCACCATCCCCGACAGGATGTTGATCAAGGTCGATTTGCCCGCGCCATTGGGGCCGAGCAGGCCGAAAATCTGGCCGCGCGGCACATCGAAGCTGACGCCTTTGAGCGCCTGTTTGCCACCGGCATAGGTTTTGGCGAGGTCGAGGATGCGGATCGCGGCTTCGGTCATGGCATCAGGCTTTAGCCGCCCGCGCCCGCCCGCGCAAAGGCCGCGTGCAGGCCGCATTAACCGTATTTCTTAGCACGATCTTTACCGCCGGCGTCGCATTGTAACCCTATGTTTCACGATCTTCATCTTCGCCGGTCGCGCCGCGCGCTGGCCTGTGCCGCCGTTCTCGCCGCCGTGCTGGCGACGCTGACACCGTCGCATCCCGTGCAGGCGGCCATCGTCGCCATCGTTCAGACGGCTTGAACCGCGCCCCACGCCTGCGCTAGGGGCTGTTCCATGTTGCCGCCGCCCGAATCCGTCCGCGTTTCCGCGTCCCGTGTCGCTTGCGATGGGGCTACCGATATTCCCGGCGGGGCCGCGCTCGGCCATCCGCGCGTCTGGCTCCAGATCGACGAAAGCGGCTATGCCGATTGCGGCTATTGCGACCGCCGTTTCATCTTGATCGGCGGCCCGGCCGACATTTCCGGTGGCGCCGACGTGCAAGTCGTCGACAATCAGGCTGGTTCCGGCCACTGATCGTCCTATATCGGGGGGCATGACTATTCCCGCCGATCCCCGCCGCTTCCTCTATCGCGACAATGCCCTCGACCCGGACGGCGCGCTGCGCCTGACCGCCGATGCGCTTCGCGGTTGCGATGATGGCGAACTTTACCTGCAATATGCCACGTCGGAGAGCTTCGGCTTCGATGATGGCCGGCTGAAGACCGCCGACTACAACACGCAGGCCGGGTTCGGCCTGCGCGGGGTATCCGGCGAAACCACCGCCTTCGCCCACGCCAATGACATCAGCGAAGCCGCGATCCGCCGCGCCGCCGAAACGATGACCTTGCTCGATCCGGCCAAGGCGGTGAAGGCCGCAGCCCCGCGCCGCACCAACGCCGCGCTCTACACGGCGGATGATCCGCTGGGCCTCGTCCCCTTCGCCACCAAGGTCGCCTTGTGCCAGCGCATCGACGCGGCCGCCCGCGCCCGCGATCCGCGCGTTGCCCAGGTCACGGTCGGCCTGTCGGGATCGTGGAGCGTGGTTGAAATCGTGCGGCCCGACGGGTTCGTCGCGCATGACGTGCGCCCGCTGGTGCGGCTGAACGTGTCGATCGTCGCCGAACAGAATGGCCGGCGCGAAACCGGTTTCTTCGGCCTTGGCGGCCGCTATCTCTACGATCACCTGTTCGAGGAAGCGACCTGGAACCGCGCGATCGATGCCGCGCTGGCCCAAGCGCTCGTCAACCTCGAATCGGTGCCGGCCCCCGCTGGCGAAATGACCGTGGTGTGCGGCCCCGGCTGGCCCGGCGTGCTGCTGCACGAAGCGATCGGCCATGGGCTGGAAGGCGATTTCAACCGCAAGGGCACATCGGCTTTTTCCGGCCGGATCGGCGAACGGGTGGCAGCCCCCGGCGTCACCGTGATCGACGACGGATCGATCGCCAACCGGCGCGGTTCGCTGAGCATCGACGACGAAGGCACGCCGACCCAGCGCAACACGCTGATCGAAGACGGCATCCTCGTCGGCTATATGCAGGATCGGCTGAACGCGCGGCTGATGGGCGTGCCCGCCACCGGCAACGGCCGGCGCGAAAGTTTCGCCCATGCGCCGATGCCGCGGATGACCAACACCTTCATGCTTGGCGGCAATGACGATCCGGCCGAAATCCTGTCGCGGGTGAAGAACGGCATCTACGCCACCAGCTTCGGCGGGGGCCAGGTGGATATCACCTCGGGCAAGTTCGTGTTTTCCTGCACCGAAGCCTATCGCATCGAAAACGGCCGGATCGGCGCCCCGATCAAGGGCGCGACCCTGATCGGCGACGGCCCATCCGCGCTGACCAAGGTAAAGGCGATCGGCAACGACATGGCGCTCGACGAAGGCGTCGGCATCTGCGGCAAGGGTGGCCAGTCCGTCCCCGCCGGCGTCGGCCAGCCGACCCTGCTGATCGAAGGGCTGACGGTGGGCGGAACCGCGGCCTGAGCCCGCGCGCATGATCACGTTCGCGACCTACAATATCCACAAGGCGGTCGGCACCGATCGGCGGCGGGACCCGGCCCGCATCCTGGATGTGCTGCACGAGATCAACGCCGATGTCGTGACGTTGCAGGAGGCCGACCGCCGCTTCGGATCGCGCACCTCGGCGATCCCGGTCGACATGATCGCCGAACATAGCGCCTACAAGCCGGTCGATTATGATATCCGCCCCGGCGGGATCGGCTGGCACGGCAACGCCATTCTGGTGAAGCGCAACATCGAGATTCTGGCCCACGCGCCGCTCCACCTGCCCGTGCTGGAACCGCGCGGCGCGGTGGTGGCCGATCTGCGCGTCCATGGCACGGCGATCCGCGTCGTCGGCATGCACCTCGATCTGTCGGGGCTGTGGCGCAAGCGGCAGGTGCGGTCCATCCTGGCGCAGATCGCGGCGCGGCCGGCCATGCCCACCGTGATGATGGGCGATCTTAACGAATGGGCGCGGCTGGGCGGATGCCTTGCCGAATTCCGGCCAGCGTTCCGTGCGGCGGAAACCGGGCGCAGCTTTCACACCCGCCGCCCGGTCGCGAGTCTCGACCGCATCCTGTTTCATGCCGGCATGGATCTGGCCGATTGCGGCGTCCACCGATCGGCCAAATCATCCTGCGCGTCGGATCACCTGCCGGTATGGGCGAAGTTCCGGCTGTAACCGGCACTTCGCCCTCTATCGATCAGAACTCAGCCCAGCCATCGTCCACGGCGGCGGCCAGATTGCCCTGGATATGATGCACCGGATTGGCGCGCGGCAGCGCCTTGCGGACGGTAGCCGCCCGCGCCTTGCGCGCTGGCGGACGGCGATCGCCGATGCGAAAGCGCCCGACCAGTTCGGCCAGCTGATCCGCCTCGCTGGCAAGGCTGCGCGCGGCGGCGGTCGATTCCTCGACCATCGCGGCATTCTGCTGGGTGGTCTTGTCCATTTCGCCCACCGCGATGTTCACCTGCTGGAGGCTTGACGCCTGCGCCTCGGTCGCGGTCGATATCTGTGTCGCAAGCGAAGCGATTTCGGCCACCTTGGTCACGATCAGCCCAAGCGCATCGCCGGTCTGCCCGACCAGCCTGACCCCGGCGTCCACCTGTTTCGAACTGGTTGCCACCAGCGCCTTGATGTCCTTGGCCGCATCGGCCGAACGCTGCGCCAGCGCCCGCACTTCGTTGGCGACCACGGCAAAGCCCTTGCCGGCGTCGCCCGCCCGCGCCGCTTCGACCCCGGCGTTCAACGCCAGCAAATTGGTCTGAAACGCGATACCGTCGATCAGGTCGACGATCTGGGCAATCTGCTGCGACGATTCCTCGATCCCGTCCATCGCCGTCACCGCATCGCGCACGATCCGCCCGCCTTCGGTGGCGCTGCCATGCGCTTCCGCGACCGACGCGCTGACATGGCCGGCGCCTTGTGCGGTTTCACGGATCGTGGTGGTGATCTGGTGCATCGCCGCGGCGGTTTCTTCGAGTGACGCCGCCTGCTGTTCGGTGCGGCGCGACAGATCTTCCGACGCCGAGCTGATTTCGGCAGAGCCGGTGTTGATGCTGCCGGCGCTTTCCACCAATTGCCCCATCGCATCCTGCAATGCCTGCGTGGCGGCGTTGAAATCGTCGCGCAGCCGGGCGTAGGAATCGGGGATGCGATCATCCAGCCGCGCCGTCAGATCGCCATCGGCCAGCCGGCCGAGGCTGGCGGCGACCATATCGACCGCCATCTGCTGTTCGGCGTCGGCCCGTGCCTTTTCCGCATCCGCGCGCGCCTTGGCGATCGCGTTTTCACGGAATATTTCGACCGTGCCGGCCATCACGCCCAGTTCGTCGCCACGATCGATCCCCGGCACCTGCCCGGCATTGTCGCCCGCTGCGAGGCCCTTCATCCGTTCGCCCAGTTTCGCCAGGGGGCCGGTGATGCCGACGCGCGTGACGTAAAGGCCGGCGGCGATGCTCGCCACGATGCCAGCGATGCTGATGATCACGAGTTCCCAGATCGCGAAGCGCGCCGACTCCATCAACCGATCGGTCTGGCTGTTGCTGTCGGCCACCAGCGTCTTCACCAGCGGGCCAACGCCATCCGAAAACGCCTTGATCCGCGCGTCGAGCTGTTCGAGCGCGGCGCGGGCATCGGCATCGCGATCGGCCAGCCCGAGCGCCACCACCTGTTTGGCCAGATCGTGAACGTCCTCGATCTGGGCGGCGGCCTTGTCCTTTACCGCCGCGACTTTGGGTTCACCGTCGCTTGCTTCGCGCAGCGACAATATTGCCGCCTCGTACGTCGTGCGGACGCGATCGGCGGCCGCCTTGGCTTCCGGCGAAACACCGGGATACAGAACGACGCGATAGCCGGCATATCCCATTTCTTCGATGTTGCGATGCGCCCGCGCCAGCGACAGCACCGCCGGTAATTTTTTGTCGGCCAGCGCGTCATAATCGGCGGTCATCCGGTTCATACTGACCGTCGCGAGCGTGGCCAGCGTCGCCGCCACGATCGCAAGAATCGCGATCACGCTCAGCACTTTTGAGGAAATCTTCAACCTCGACATGATGTTAGACATTTTGCGACCCAGTCTTCGTTTTATTTGCAACGAAGAAGTGGGCCGGAAAGCTTAAATTACGGTGACGCGGCCGTTAACGTTAGCGGGAGGAACCGCTTATATCCGCGCCTTTTCGGGGGCTGCGGACACCGGCGCGGGCATTCCGGGCGAGCGCCGCCTTCAGCGCATCGGCGCGCGGCGCGACAAGGAAGCCGAAGCTTACCGTCCCCGCTTTCGTTTCCACGGCGTGGTGCAGCCGATGGGCCTGCACGATCCGTTTCATGTACCGCGACCGCGGCACATAGGAATGGGCGATCCGGCGATGGACGATAACGTCATGAAAGCCGAAATAGATCGCCCCATAGGCCGCGATCCCGGCCCCGGCCCAGGCATAGCCCGCCCCCCAGCCAAGCTGCACCCCGCCCAGGATCAGAATGAACGATGGGACGGCGAAGATCACGGCATACAGGTCATTCGCTTCGAACCGGCCGGTGCGCGGGCGGTGGTGGCTGGCATGCAGGAACCAGCCCGGCCCGTGCATGATCCAGCGATGCGCGGCATAAGCCACCCCTTCCATCGCGATGAGCGCGGCAAGGAACAGGAACGGGCCGATGATGAACGCCATGCGGCCGGCTATACCGCCGGCCCGCCCGCGAAGCGAGCCTGCCGGCCGCCCTATTTTGCAGCCGGCTTGCGGGCGCGTTCGGCCGATGCATCATAACCGCTGGACGGCGCGGGATCGCGCCCCTTGCCGGGCTGGGTATTGGCCGGCGCATCGGACGACGGAAATGTTTCGTCCAGCGCCACATCGAGCTTGGCGTCCTCATCGGCCGGATCGCGGCGCAGCCGGGCGTCGTCCGTCGCATCATGCGCGGTGCGAACCTTGGGGATGGGATGATCGGCGGTACTGGGTTGTGCGCGGTGGGAACGAGCCATGCGTTTCTCCTTAACAATCCCCCAAGAACGCGCCGCAACGCGGGCCGTTCCGACCGGTGCAACCCGTGGTTCCAACCTGAACTTTCGATGAACAGCCACCCCGGTTCGACGGACGTTGACGCAAGGCCACTCCCCGTTCAGCACTTCGGCGTTATAGCTGGATGATGGATATGAATCTGAACGGGCCGCCACGGGCCAGGCTCAGTCACCGCGTCGTCATCTTGTCGATCGTCGGCTTCTGGCTGTTCTATTTCACGATCATCACGCTGCGCGCCGCCGGGCTGGGTTACGACCATCAGGTCGAGATGCTGGCCTATCGCGCGATCGTGACGCTCGCCGGCATGGCGCTGACCTTGCTGTTCTACCTGGTCCTGCGCGGGCCGGTCAGCCGATCGCTCAAGCAGGCGATCATCGTCGCGGCGCTGTTCGCGGTGCCCGCCGCCATCGCCTATTCGACGGTCAACTGGCTCGTCTTCTATCGTTTCGACGAAAAAGCGATGTTCGAAAAGAAGCAGAAGAAGGCGGCCACCGTGATCATCCGCAAGGGTGAAACCGTACCCCCCGTCGCACCGCCGCCCCTGCCATCACCCCCCGGCCAGCAGGCAGCGCCGCCCGCGCCACCGGTTCCACCAGCCCCGCCATCGCCCACGACGCGCCAGGTGACGATCCAGGTCGGCGGCGACGAAGAGGAGTATCTGCACGAGGAGAAGACGCCGATCATGGCGATCGCCGATCAGGCGGCTAACGGCTATTTCTTCTTCGTCGCCTGGGCGGCGCTCTATCTTGCGCTCAGCTATGCCGCCGCCGTGCGCGGGGCCGAACGCGAGGCCGCCGAATTGCGCGCCGCCGCCCAATCGGCCGAGCTTCGCGCGCTGCGCTATCAGGTCAACCCGCACTTCCTGTTCAACACGCTCAACTCGCTCTCCTCGCTCGTCCTGACCGACAAGAAGGAGGAGGCTGAACGGATGATCCTCAATCTGTCCACTTTCTTCCGCACCAGCCTGACGGCCGATCCCACCGAAGATGTGCCGCTGTACGAGGAGATCCGTCTCCAGCGCCTCTATCTCGATATCGAAGCGGTGCGCTTTCCCGATCGGCTGAAGGTGGAAGTGGAGGTGCCCGATCCGCTGCGCACCGCGTGCGTGCCGGGCCTGATCCTGCAACCGCTGGTTGAGAATGCGGTGAAATATGGAGTATCACGCGCGCGCCGTCCGGTTACGATCCGCATCCGCGCCCGCGAGGATTCGGACGGGCTGGTATTGTCGGTGGAGGATGATGGGGATCCCATGACCGAAAATGATCGGATCGCCGGCACGGGCGTCGGCCTGCGCAACGTGCGCGAACGGCTGGCCGCGCGCTTCGGCGGCGATAGCCGCTGCCGCTGGGGGGCGCTGCCCGATGGCGGTTTCTCGGTCACCCTGTTCCTGCCGCTGAACCGCAATGCCTGTTGATAGCGCGCCGGAACGGTCGCTGCGCACGCTTGTCGTCGATGATGAACCACTGGCGATCGAACGGCTGCAGATATTGTGCGCCCAAACCGCCGGGATCGATCTGATCGGCACCGCCACCGATGGCGAAGCGGCGCTCCGGCTGGTCGATGCGCTCAAGCCCGATCTGCTGCTGTGCGATATCGCCATGCCGGGGCTGGATGGCATGGGCGTCGCCAAGGCGCTGGAGGCGCGCGCCGATCGCCCGGCGATCATCTTCTGCACCGCGTTCGATCAGTTCGCGGTCGCCGCCTTCGATGTTGCCGCGGTCGATTATCTGCTGAAACCGGTGTCGGGCGATCGCCTCGCCAAGGCGGTCGCGCGGGTTCAGGAAAAAATGCAGGCGCCGCAGGCGAATGTTGCCGCAACCGATTGGCTGGACGAATTCTGGGTGCCGCATCGTTCCGAAATGATCCGCATCGCCGCCACCGATATCGAACGGATCGAAGCCGAACGCGATTATATGCGGCTGCATATCGGGCCGCGCAACTTCCTCCTGCACCAGACGATCAGCGAACTCGAACGACGGCTCGATCCCGAACGGTTCATCCGCCTCCACCGATCAACCATCGTCCGGCGCGATCAGATCGCCAAGCTGCGGCATGACGGGCTGGGCGTGTGGCACGCCGACCTGGCCGACGGCACCGAAATCCGCATCGGCCGCACCTATCTTCCTGCCGCCAAGGCGCTGGCCGGCCGCTGACCTCCAACGAGAAGCGCCCCCGGGGCAAGGGACCCCGGAGGCGCATCGCCAGCGCAATGGAAGGGACTAGTTTCCGTAAGCCTGTGCCGGCGATTTCCCGTCGGATCACGCCCCTTAACGGCCGGAACGGACCTTGACCTCGTTGCTGGCATAACCCTGGTTACTGCGCGCCTGGGCCACCGCGAACTGAACCCGTGGCGTAACATCGCTCAACGCGATCTTCTGGCAGCGCCGCGCATCGGTGATTTCCTGAAGCGTGCGGGCGCCGTTGACACCGCAAACCGAACGGGTGGCCCGGTCGATCCGCTGGTCCAGCGCCGTCACGCCGGCCGCCGATGTCAGGTCGAGATCGGCGAATCGAACCTCTTGCGAGCGGACCGTGGACTGGGCCGATGCAGGGGCGGTTGCGAGCACGGTCGTTGCGGCAGCAGCCACGCTGAGGGCCGCGCAGAAGGTGGAACGTGCGAAATTCGTGAACATCGTGACTCTCCTTCGAACCTTGGCCAGATCAGGGGCCTGACGGTGATGAAACCTTCCTGGCGACGGGGCGATTTCGATCCGCCGCCTGTGCATTTTCGTTACGGAAAGCTGGCGTCGCACACATCTCCGGTTCGACCGGACGGTCGCATGGCTCCACCAACATCGTGGATGCCCGACGAACATCCGACACAGCCCGACGAACGGCAGGCCGGGCATGAAGCGCCCCACGAATCGCGCGAACCCACCCAACCGGTTAACAAAAAATAGATATTGCTGATCGACAGGGGGCCATGCGTTCCTGTTCCTCGCTTTCGTCCGGCGGCTGGTTGTTTGCGGTTCAATGCCTGATCGGCATCGCCGCGCTGATGGCCATGGCTCGCCCCCCGCTGACCACCGGCAAGATATTGCTCGTGCCCCTCACCCCGGCGGCAGGCGGCACGCTTGCCCCGCTTGCGGTGGCGCACGGCGCGCGCCTGATCAGCACAGGCCCGTTGCCCGGATCGCTCATCGTCTTTGCCGATGGGCGCACCCTTATCCCGCCGCTGCTGCGCCAGGGGATCGTCTCTGTCGCCTCGCCATCGGCGGGATGCACCGCCGCGATCGGGGTGCAGGCATGACACGCAGCGCCGAACTCGATTCGCTTCACCTGCGCGGCCTGCGCCTGCTCGCCATCGGCGGCTGGGCATCGACGCTCGCGCTGGTGATCCTCACATGGAGCCTGGCTGCGCCCAACGGCCGGACGGCCATGATCCTGTCCGTCCTGATCAACCTGCTGCCGTCGCTCGCCGTCGTCCGCCAGCAGCATGACATGGCCGCGCGGGGCGCCGTGGCGGTCATGGCCGCGCTCCAGCCGGCGCTGTTCGTCTATGTCCTCCAGGATCACGCCTGGCAGATGGACCTGCACATGTACTTCTTTGTCGCGATGGCCGCGCTGGCCATGCTGTGCGACTGGCGGCCGATCGCGATCTGCGCGGCGATCATCGCCGTCCACCACCTCGTGCTGCAAATCTTCGCGCCCGGCCTGGTGTTCAACGGCACCGACAATGCCGCGCGCGTGCCGATCCACGCCTTGGCGGTGCTGCTGCAATTCCTGGCGCTGGCTTATGTCACCATCCGGCTGCGCACCCTGATCCTCGATCAAAGCGCCGCGCGCCTCGAAAGCGAAATGTTAGCCGCCGATGCCGAAGCCGCGCGTGGCCGGGCAGAAGTCGCACAGGCCCAATCCGAAAAAGCGCTGGAAACCGCCCGCGCCGCCGAAAGCCGCGCCACCGAAGCCCAGGCAGCACGCGAGGCCGCCCAGCGTGAGGCCGCCACCGCGCGTAAAGCCGAACTGATGGCGCTTGCCGCCGCGTTCGAAAATTCGGTTTCCGGCGTGACCCACGCAGTCGGCACGGAGGCGGCACGGCTCGCAGGGGCCGCCCGCAACCTCAACGGCCTTGCCCGCGAAACCGGGAGGCAGGCGGCCGATGTCGCATCCGCCGCGACACAGGCGACCGCCGCGGCCGAAGCCGTCGCCGCCAGCGTCGCCGATCTGTCGCGCTCGATCACCGACATTGCCGATAATGTGAGCCAGCAGGTCGCGCTCGGTTCCACAGCCGAACGCAACTCCACCGCCAGCGACGGCGCCGTCCGTAAACTGTCCACCCAGGCGACGAACATCGGCGAGTTCGTCAACATGATCCAGGCCGTTGCCGCACAAACCAACATGCTTGCGCTGAACGCCACGATCGAAGCGGCGCGCGCCGGGGATGCCGGGCGCGGCTTTGCCGTGGTGGCCGGCGAGGTCAAGGCGCTGGCCACGCGCACCGAAAACGCCGCCACGGAAATCACCGGGCTGATCACCACCGTCCATGCCGGCACCCGTCAGGCCGAAAGCGCGTTGCACGATGTTTCCACCGCGGTGGCCGCCTTGTCCGAGGCATCCGCCGGGATCAGCACGTCGATCGAGGAACAGCGGCGCACCGCCCGCGCAATCGAAGGCAATGCCGCCGACACGGCCGCCGGCGCCAACGACATGGCCATCCGTATCACCCTGGTCGCCGACGCGGCGTCATCGGCGCAGCGCGTGTCCCATGATGTCGAGGAAGCCGCCGGCGCGCTGATGGCGAACGCCACGACGCTCGAACAGGTCACCGCCCGGTTCATCGCCCAGTTGCGCGCGGCCTGAGCGAAAGCGCCGCGCCACACGCCGTTGCACGGCGGCGCAATCGGCCTAAATTGGGGGGATGAAATATCTCCACACCATGATCCGCGTGTCCGATCCGGCCGCGACGATTCGCTTCTTCGAACTGCTCGGCCTCAAGGAAGTCGGCCGCCAGGACAATGAAGCCGGCCGCTTCACCCTGATTTTCCTGGCCGCGCCCGGCGATGAAGGCGCGCAGGTCGAACTCACGCATAACTGGGACGAAGCCGGCTATGATGGCGGGCGCAATTTCGGCCACCTCGCCTATCGGGTGGAAAATATCTACGAGGTCTGCCAGCGGCTGATGGACGCCGGGGTGACGATCAACCGCCCGCCGCGCGACGGCCATATGGCGTTCGTCCGCACGCCCGACGCGATTTCGATCGAACTGCTGCAGGACGGCCATCTGCCGCCCCAGGAACCATGGGCATCGATGCCCAATACGGGGACATGGTAGCCGCATCCGCCTTTCTCGGGCGGCTCGGTTCCGCCCACCCCATCCTGCTGGCGCCGATGGCCGGGGCGGGCGGGGTCGGGCTGGCGGCCGGGGCGATGGCGGGGGGCGCCGTGGGCGCATTGCCCGCCGCCCTCCTTACCCCCGACGCATTGCGCGCCCAGGTGGATGACCTGCGCGCCCGCGCCAGCGGCCCGATCAACATCAATTTCTTCTGCCACCGGCTGGATGCCGCCCCCGACGAAAGCGCGTGGCAGGCGCTTTTGGCGCCCTATTATGCCGAATTTCATGTCGGCCCGCCCGCCATTCCGCCGCCACTGCGCGCGCCGTTCGATGCGGCGATGGCCGATCTCGTCACCGAATTGCGCCCCGAAATCGTCAGCTTCCATTTCGGCCTGCCCGACGCCCCCCTGCTGACGCAGGTGCGCGACAGCGGCGCGCTGATCCTGTCCAGCGCGACCAGCGTTGCCGAGGCGCGCTGGCTTGCCGCGCACGGCATCGACGCGGTGATCGCCCAAGGCTGGGAAGCCGGCGGCCATGCCGGCCGTTTCCTGGGCGGCGATCCGGCCGCGCATATGGGCCTGTTCGCACTGCTGCCCCAGATCGTCGACGCGATCGACCTGCCGGTGATCGCCGCCGGCGGCATCGCCGATGGACGCGGGATCGCCGCCGCGATGCTGCTGGGGGCAAGCGCGGTGCAGATCGGCACCGCCTTCCTCGCCTGCCCCGAAAGCCTGATCCATGAACCCCATCGCGCGGCGCTGGGCAGTGCAGCGGCCGAACGCACCGTGTTCACCAACCTGTTCACCGGCGGGCTGGCGCGCGGCATTCCCAACCGGCTGATGGACGCGCTGGGGCCGGTTCGCGCCGAAGCCCCGCCTTTTCCCCACGCCAGCGGCGCGCTATCCCGCCTGCGGACCGAGGACTCCGCCGGCTTCGGCTCCCTATGGGCCGGGCAGGCCGCGCCACTGGTACGGCCCATGCCCGCCAAGATGCTGGCCGAACATCTCGCCGCCGATGCGCTTGCGCTGATCGGCCGAACCGGCAAGGGCTGGCCCGCATGATCGAAATCGTCCGCATTCCCGTTCTTTCCGACAATTATGTCTGGCTGGCACATGATGCGGCCAGCGGCGAAACGGCGGTGATCGATCCCGCCGTGGCCGAACCCGTGCTGGCGGCCGCGGACGCGCGCGGCTGGCGGATCACGCAGATCTGGAACACCCACTGGCACCCCGATCACACCGGCGGCAACGCCGCGATCCGGCAAGCCACCGGCTGCACCATCACCGGCCCGGCGGCGGAGGCCGAACGCATCCCCACGCTCGACCGGCAGGTTGGTGACGGCGATCGCGTCCACCTCGGCGCGGTGGTGGCCGACGTGATCGCCGTGCCCGCGCATACCGCCGGCCACATCGCCTTCCATCTGCCCACCGAACAGGCGGCCTTCGTCGGCGACACGCTGTTCGCGATGGGATGCGGGCGCTTGTTCGAAGGCACGCCCGCCGACATGTTCGCCAATATGCGCCGCCTGGAAGCGCTGCCGCCCGAAACAGCGGTTTATTGCGCGCACGAATATACCCAGTCGAACGGGCGCTATGCGCTGGTGGCCGAACCCGACAATGCCGCATTGATCGCGCGCATGGCCGACGTCGATGCCGCGCGCAGCCGCAATGAACCGACCGTGCCCACCACGATCGCACTGGAACGCGCCACCAACCCGTTCATGCGCGCGCGCAGCATCGCCGAACTGGCCGAACGGCGCGCCGCCAAGGATGCGTTTCGCGGCTAGCGATCATCATGTTACACTTCCGTTCCCACAGGTAATTCGGGGGATGGATATGACGATGCGCCGGATCATCCCGTTCTTCGCCGCTGGCGCCTTGCTGGCTGGCTGTGCGCATTCGGGGGAACAAGCGACCGAGGTGCCGCTGGGCGAAAAGGCGCAGGCCGCGCTGGAAAAATTCGAGCCGGTCGGCACCAGATCGTGCATCAATCTGCGCACTGTGCGCAGTACCCGGATCGCCGACGACACCGCGATCATCTACGAAGTGAGCGGGGACCGCTGGTTCGTCAACCGGCCATCCGGCGGGCGCTGTTCGGCGCTGCAACCCGGCCGCGCGCTTGTCACCCGGTTGACCACGGGCAATCTGTGCAGCGTCGATATCGTCCGGGTGATCGATCCGCCCTCGCCGATGGACTATGGTTCCTGCGCGCTTGGCCCATTTATCGAATACCGCAAGAAGAAGTGAAGCTGCCCGCAACGCCCGGCCATTGACGATCGCGTTGTTGCGGCGCAGCATTCGGCCATGACTGCTTCCGCCCCGATCACGCAGAACCCGGACATTCGCTTTCTCGGCCGCCTGCTCGGCGATGTCATCCGCGCTTATGGCGGCGAAGCCCTGTTCCGCCGGATCGAATATATCCGGTCCGCATCGGTGGATCGCCATCGCGGCATTGGGGCGGCCGATGCGGTGGACCCGGGCCTCGATGCGCTCAGCCTTGATGACACCCTGGCCTTCGTGCGCGGGTTCATGCTGTTTTCGATGCTCGCCAACCTTGCCGAAGATCGTCAGGGCATCGCCGTCGAGCCGGGCGCCGATGTCGCGCAGGCGCTGGCCCGGCTGGAAGCGGAAGGGATCGGCAAGGATCGCGCCCAGGCCCTGCTGGCCGAAGCGCTGGTCGCCCCGGTGCTGACCGCGCACCCCACCGAAGTGCGCCGCAAATCGATCATCGATCATCGCAACCGTATCGCCGAACTGATGGCGCTTCGCGATATGGGCCGCACCGAAACCGACAATGGCGAATTGGTGGACGAAGCCATCTATCGCCAGATCGCCTTGCTCTGGCAAACCCGGCCGCTGCGCCGCGAACGGCTCTATGTGGCGGACGAGGTGGAAACCGCGCTCGCTTATCTGCGCGATATCTTCCTGCCGGTGATCCCCGCGCTCCACGCCCGCTGGGAACGCGCGCTCGGCCAGCGCCCGGCCAGCTTTCTGCGTCCCGGCAGCTGGATCGGCGGCGATCGCGACGGCAATCCCAACGTAACAGCGGATTCATTGCGGCTGGCGCTCGGCCGATCCGGCGAAGCGGTGCTCGCGCATTATCTCGACCTGCTTCACGGGCTGGGCGCCGAACTGTCGATTTCGACCGAACTGGCCGACGTCACGGCCGATGTGCTGGCGCTGGCCGAACGCGGCGGCGATAACGCCGCCAGCCGCAGCGACGAACCCTATCGCCGCGCGATCACCGGCATCTATGCGCGGCTGGCCGCCACCTATCGCGTGCTGGTCGGGCGGGCGCCGCCGCGTCCCGCCTCGTTCGCGGCCGAACCCTATGCCGATCCGGCGGCCTTGCGCGCCGATCTCGCCGCGATCGCCCATGCACTGGCGACAAGTGGCAAGGGCGCGCTTTCAGGCGGCGGCGGGCTTGGTCGGCTGATCCGCGCGGTCGAAACCTTCGGCTTTCACCTCGCCACGCTCGATCTGCGCCAGAATGCCGACGTCCATGAACGGGTGGTTGCCGAACTGCTCCGGGTTGCCGGGGTGGCGGCCGATTATCGTGCGCTGGACGAAAATGCCCGCGTCGCCCTGCTCCGCCGCGAACTGGCGAACGCGCGGCCACTGGCCAGCCCCTACGCTGCCTATTCGGCCGAAACCGCATCCGAACTGGCGATTGCCCACGCCGCCGCCGAAGCCCACGCCCGCTACGGCCCGGCCGCGATCACCACCTATATCATTTCCAAGGCGGAAAGCGTGTCGGACCTCTTGGAAGTCCACATCCTGCTGAAGGAAGCCGGGCTGTACCGCCCCGGCAGCGTGGATGACGGCGCCCCGCCCAGCGCCGCGATCATGGTGGTGCCGCTGTTCGAAACGATCGGCGATCTCGAAGCCGCAGCCGAGGTCATGACCGCATGGTTCGGGCTGCCCGAGGCGGCCGCGATCACCGGCACGCGCGGCCATCAGGAGGTGATGGTCGGCTATTCGGATTCGAACAAGGATGGCGGCTACCTGACTTCGGCATGGAGCCTCCATCAGGCCAGCCGCGCGCTGGCCCCGGTATTCGCAAAGGCCGGCGCGGCGATGCAGTTGTTCCACGGCCGGGGCGGCGCCGTCGGGCGCGGTGGCGGTTCGTCCTTCGCGGCGATCCGCGCGCAGCCACCCGGCACCGTCGCCGGCCGCATCCGCATCACCGAACAGGGCGAGGTGATCGCCGCCAAATATGGCACGCGCGAAAGCGCCGTCGCCAATCTCGAAGCGATGGCATCGGCCACCCTGCTCGCCAGCCTTGAACCGCCGCAACTGGCCGAAAGGGATTATGCGCGCTTTGCCAGTGCGATGACGCGGCTGTCCGGCACCGCGTTCCGCGCCTATCGCGATCTCGTTTATGATACCGATGGTTTTCGCAGCTTCTTCCGCCAGTTGACGCCGATCGCCGAAATCGCGGACCTCAAGATCGGATCGCGCCCCGCCAGCCGCACGCAAGGCGACCGGATCGAAGATCTGCGCGCCATCCCGTGGGTCTTTTCCTGGGCGCAGGCACGGGTGATGCTGCCCGGCTGGTATGGCGTCGGGCAGGCGATCGACCGCTTCGACGATCCGGGCTTGCTGCGTGAAATGGTCGATGGCTGGCCGTTCCTGCAGGCGACGCTGGCAAATCTGGAAATGGTGCTCGCCAAATCCGACATGGGACTGGCCGGCCATTATGTCGCGCTGGTCGAAGACAGGGCCGTCGGGCAGGCGATTTTCGGCCGTATCCGCGATGGCTGGCACAGGACGCGCGATGGCCTGCTGGCGATCACGCAGCAGAGCCGCCTGCTCGAAAGGAATCCCGCGCTCGACCATTCGATCCGGCTGCGGCTGCCCTATATCGAGCCGCTCAACCATCTGCAGATCGAACTGCTCAAGCGTCATCGCGCCGGCGAAGATGATCCGCGCATCCGCGAAGGCATCCAGCTTTCGATCAACGCCATCGCCACCGCATTGCGCAACAGCGGGTAGGATTGTGGAATTTCGTTAACCACTTCGTGACTCCCCCGCGCTTAGACTGCCGTCAAAATCCAGGTAACAAGCCGGGGACGCAATGGGCGAAACAACAGCACCGGCGGGGGCCGAACGGGCCACCGGACGCGATATTCTGGTGGTCGACGACAATCCCACCAACCTGATGGTGATCGGACGCCGCCTCAGCCGGCTCGGCTTTTGCACCATGTTATGTTCGGACGGCCCGGCAGCGCTCGATCTGCTGCAAAGCCGGGCGTTCGATCTGGTCCTGCTCGATATGAAGCTGCGCGGTGTTTCGGGCCTGGCCACCCTGCGCGAAATTCGCGCGACGCCGCGCACCGCCGACATTCCGGTGCTGATGATGACGGCGCGCAGCGATTCCGGCGGGGCGGTGGCGGCCCTGGCCGAAGGGGCGGACGATCATGTCGCCAAGCCGTTCGATTTCGATGTGCTGGCCGCCCGGATCGATCGCCTGCTGATACGCGCCCGCACCGTCAGCGAATTGCGCCGCACCAACGCGACGCTCGATGCCCGGATCACCGATCGCGCGATGGAACTGGGCGAAATACGGTCGCTGCTGGACGAAGCACTGGCCGATCGCGCGCGCCTTGCCGCATCGCTCAGCGCGATGGAGCATCAGATGCGGCAGGTCGCCCTCTAAAGGCTCAGGCGCCGATCCACTCCGCCACTTCGCCTGCAACCTGATTGGCGGCGCTGTTGAGCGCGGCTGCCACTGTCGGCGCATTTTCCGCCGATACGGCCACACGCGCTTCGAACCTGCGGGTCTGCACGTCGCCATTGCCGCGCGCCAGACTGGCGTCATAGACCACCACCACCTGCCGGCTCGGCGCGTCGAGGCCGAATTGCTGGAGCCGCCCGGTCAGCCGGATACCCGGCGCCAGCGAATATTGCCGCAGGTCGAGCACCGGGCGCCCGGTTTTCGCGCCGATCGTTTCGGCCAGCAGGTTGCGGAACAGCCGGTTCGGCGCCTCCACCCACTGCGCATCTTTCAGATAGGCGATCGATGTCGGCCCGGTCTGCACCGGCACGCGCAGCACGTTCAGCGCCTGCGGCACGGTGGGCGGCAGCACCGTCACCGCCTGTCCATCCTTCGCCTGTGCCACCGGCCCGGCCGGCAGGCTGGTCGCCGCGGTCAATGTCATCAGCGTCGCCGGTGGCTTTTCACCAAAGCTGACGCAGGCGGAAAGCGGCAGCAACGCCGCCGCGATAAGCAGGGGGTGCGGTTTCATGAGGCTCATTTCGGTTTATATTCCGGAAGCTTGTTGCCACCCAGCACCGCGCCGGCGCCACCGCGATCGAGCTTGGTAGCGACGCCGGTCAGCGCTTCCGACATATCGGTCAGATCGCGAACGAGCTGGCTGACTTCCGGGATTGTCTGGGTGGAAAAGGCCTTGAGGCCGGGCCGGGCATCGCTGATCGCGCCTTCCAGCGCCGCCATGCTGCGATCCGCCGACTGGACCGTGCGGCGCAGATCGGCGGCGATCGGCTGGAGATTGCTGTTGGTGGTGTCCGCCAGCTGGCCGATCTGCTGGGCTGCAACACCGGCCTGCCGGATCGCCACCCGCGTATCGGCCAGCACGCCTTCCAGTTCCGGCCCGCGATTGGCCAGCGATCCGCTCAGCCGTTCGAGATTGGCGAGGATCGCCGCCAGCGATTTCTGGTTCTTGTCGTTGAGCAGTTCGCCCATCCGTTCGGTCAGGGTCGACAGGCGTTCCATCAGTTGCGGCGCGCTGTTGAGCAGTTCGCCCAGCGCCCCCGGCTTGGTCGGGATCACCGGCACGCCATAAGGGCATTGCGCGCCGCTATCCCCGCTGGGACAGGTGATCGGCGGCTGGCCCTTGATCGCGCCATCGAGGTTGATCTGGCTGACGCCGGTGAACCCCACTCCGCCGATGGTGGCGGTGGTGCCTTGCAGAACCGGCACGTCATCCTTCACCGATATCCGCACGCGGACAAATTCGGGCTGGGCGGGCATCAGCATGATCCCCTTCACCTGCCCCACCGGCACGCCGGAAAAGGTGACGGCCGATCCCTTGGCCAGCCCGTCCACCGATTGCTTGAAGAAGATATCGAACTGCTGTTCGTCACCCCCCGAAAGCCGGGCAAGCCAGACGGTGAAGATCAAAACCGCCGCAAGCAGCGCCAGAACGACGCTGCCGACAAGAATATGGTTCGAGCGGGTTTCCATTATCCGTCAATCGCTCCCGCTGGTGCCGGCCCCGATGCCGCTTTCGTCTCGATCCGCGCCGCCGCGTCGGCGGCCACCCGGCCACGCGGGCCATTGAAATATTCCTGAATCCACGGATGGTCCAACGCCAAAAGTTCCGGGATCGTTCCGACCGCGATCACCCGCCGATCGGCCAGCACGGCAACGCGGTCGCAAATCGCATACAGCGTGTCGAGATCGTGGGTGATGAGAAAGACCGTAAGGCCCAGCGTCTCCTGCAAGCCGCGCAACAGTTCGTCGAACGCCGCCGCCCCGATCGGATCCAGCCCGGCGGTCGGTTCATCCAGGAACAGCAATTCGGGATCGAGCGCCAGCGCCCGCGCCAGCCCGGCGCGCTTGCGCATCCCGCCGGACAGTTCGGACGGAAATTTCGGCCCGGCGTCCGCCGGCAGCCCCGACATCACGATCTTGTAGGCCGCGATTTCATCGAGCAATTGTTCGGACAGGCGCGGATAATATTCGCGCAGCGGCACTTCGACATTCTCGGCCACCGTTAACGTCGAAAACAGCGCGCCATTCTGGAACAATACGCCCCAGCGACGGCGCACCGTCTTGGCTTCGGTTTCTTCCTTGCCGACCATCGGGATGCCGAAAACGGTCACTTCCCCCTCGACCGGCGTCTGCAAGCCGATGATCGAACGCATCAGCACCGATTTGCCCGTGCCCGATCCGCCGACCACGCCGATAATCTCGCCGCGCCGGACTTCCAGATCCAGCCCTTCATGGACCACCTGATCGCCAAAGGCGTTTTTCAGCCCCTGCACATGGATGGCGATATCGCGGTTATCGCCGTCCATCACACCCAGCCGATCGACGAAAAGAACACCGCGAAGAAAGCGTCGAGCACGATCACCAGGAAGATCGCCTGCACCACCGCGGCCGTGGTGCGCAGGCCCACTTCCTCGGCATTGCCCTTCACCTGCATGCCCTGAAAACAGCCCGCCATCGCGATGATCGCACCGAACACCGGGGCCTTGATCAGGCCGACCCACAGATCGGTCATCGGCACCACTTCGCGGATCCGCTGGATGTAGGTGGCCGGCGGTATATCGAGCGAGATCCAGCACAATATCCCGCCGCCGACGATCGCCACCAGCGACGCGTAAAAGCCCAGAAGCGGCATCAGCACGACGGTGGCGAGGACGCGGGGCAGCACCAGCGCCTCCATCGGCGACACGCCGATCGTGCGCATCGCATCCACTTCCTCGGCCAGCTTCATCGATCCCAGCTGCGCGGCGAACGCCGATCCTGATCGCCCGGCCACCATGATCGCCGTCATCAGCACGCCCAGTTCGCGCAGGGTGATCCGTCCGATCAGGTTGATCGTGAACACTTCGGCGCCGAACTGGCGCAACTGCACCGCGCCCTGCTGGGCGATGACGATGCCGATCAGGAAACTCATCAGCCCGACGATGGCCAGCGCGTCGACACCGACCACTTCGAACTGGCGGGCAACGGCATTGCCGCGGAACCGGCGGGGATGGCGGATCACCGCCCAGGTCGAAACCATGATCGCGCCGAAAAAGCCGATCAGCCCCAGCAACGTCTGCCCCGCCGTCACCGTCGCCGCGCCGATCTGCGCCAGTACACGGCCGACCGGCGATACATGATCGGGCCGCACCCGCACCGGTTGATCGGCATTGGCGACCTGTTCGATCAATAGCGCCGCATCCGGGCTGGCCCCTTCCACCGGCGCCCCGCTGTCACGCGCCAGCCGATGGATGATCCACGCGCCGACGGTGTCGATCCGGTCGACTTCGGTCAGGTCGATTCGCGCAGGCGGGGTTTCCAGCGCATCGAGCCGATCGGGCAGATCGCGCAGGCGTGGCAGGGTAAGCGTGCCCGAAAGGCGCAGCACACCCTGATCGTCGATGGTGAAATCTGTCGGCCCGTTCATGTCGGGCGACCATGGGCGAGGACCGCCGGAACGGCAAGCCGGTAGGACATGCGGATCATTACGGGTCAGACGCTTGGGCAGGCGTGAAGGTTCCCGCCGATCGGCCGCTTGCGCCTTTCGCGAACGACCGGTGTTGAAACAGGGGCTGCGCTGGCGCGTCCCTTGCTCTAAGCCCCCGGCCATGACCGAGCTTGCGATTTACGACATGGACCGCACGATCACGCGGGTGGCCACCTATACGCCATTCCTGCTGCATGCCGCACGCAGGCGGGCGCCGTGGCGGTTGCTGCTGGTGCCGTTCGTGATCCTGTCGATGCTGGCTTATGTGCTGAAACTGATCGATCGCGCGCGGCTGAAGGAAATCAACCATGCCTTGCTGCTGGGCCGCCACATCGCGCCGGCCGAACTGGCGCTGGTAACGAACAGCTTCGCCGACAAGACGATGGCACACAATATCCTGCCCGGCGCGCTCACCCAGATCGCCGCCGATCGCGCCGCCGGCCGCCGGCTGATCCTCGCCACCGCATCCTACCGGCTCTATTCCGAAGCGATCGCGGAACGGCTCGGCTTCGATGATGTGATCGCCACCAACAGCCTGATCGGCCTCGACGGCCGCATCCGCCACAAGATCGATGGCGAAAATAATTACGGCCCGGCCAAGCTGCGCATGATCCTGGCCTGGATGGCCGCCAAAGGGCTGGATCGCAGCCAGCACCGCATCCGCTTTTATTCGGATCACGCCTCGGACGCGCCGGTGATGGAATGGGCGGACGAACCCTTCGCCGTCAATGCGCACGAACGGCTGCGCAAGCTGGCGACGCAGCGCGGCTGGCCGATCGTGGACTGGGGATGAACGCCCCCACCGGCACAGCATCGGTGAAGGTTCCTTAACAGGGCCGCGCTAGTTTGCCCGCCGGATGGGGAGGCGGCGGATCATACCGCCGCCGCCTACCATCGCTTATTTTGCCAGCCGCAGCGATGCGGTGGGCGCATCCTTGGTCAGCGGGGTGATCCGCCAGCTCAGCGTCCTGGTGCCGCCCGGCCCGGCCTGCGGCCCGGCTTCATTGTTGTGCATCGCGATTTCGGCATTGGTGGTCAGCGTGAAGGTGCCATCGATCGCTTCATTGCGGCTGGGCATCCCTGATGCGGCGCCGGCCTGGCTGGTCGATCCGGCGAACGCCGGGGCCGTCATCCGCACCGATCCGTCCTTGCGCACTTCGAGCGCGATGAACGGGAAGACGATTTCGGCATCCGTGTTGAACGGATAGACGAAGCCATGATCGAGCCTGCCCGAAATTTCATAGTCGATCAGATATTTGCCCTTGCCCAGATAGCTGACCGAACGATAGCCGGCCTCCTTGGCCAGGGCTTCGGCCACGGCGCGGTTCTTGCCTTCCTTCTCGGCGGCTTCCTTGGCCTTCTCGGCGCGTTCGGCGGCCCGCTCGGCGGCTTTTTCCGCTTTCTGCTCGGCCGTCAGATCGCTGTCGTCGCTGGTGGACGAACTGGCCCCCAGGCTCGACGCCATGGCTTCGCTGGGATCGATCGCGACCACTTCGCCCTTATAGGCAAAGGTGAAGCTGCGATCGGCCTTCACCGTCAGCGCCGATGTGAACCTGGCCGGTTGCAGCAGGCAGGCGCCAAGCAGGAGCGGTGCGGCCAGCGCGGCGACGATGCGGGTCAGTTTCACGGTCTCACTCCCCCAGATTGCGCGTCGCCACCGCATACAATCCGATCGCGGCGGCGTTGGAAATATTCAGGCTTTCCACCTTCGGGCTGATCGGCAGCTTGGCCAGCTGATCGCAATGCGTCTCCGTATTGGCGCGCATGCCTTCACCTTCGGCGCCCAGCACGAGTGCGATTCGGGCCGTGCCGATCGTCTCGCTCAGCGTCTGGGTGGCATGGCCGGTCAGCCCGATCCGCCAGAAACCCGCCTCGGCGATTTCGTCCAGCGCGCGGGCCAGATTGACGACGCGTACCCACGGCACCTGTTCCAGCGCACCCGACGCGGACCGCGCGAGCGCCCCGGATTCGGGCGGCGAATGGCGATCCTGGGTGATGATGCCGAGCGCATCGAACGCGGCGGCCGACCGCAGCACCGCGCCCACATTATGCGGGTCGGTCACCTGATCGAGCACGATCAGCGGGCGGCGATCGTCGCGGCCTTCATCTAGCAGATCGCCCAGCCACATGTCGGGCAGCGGATCGACTTCGATCACCAGCCCCTGGTGCGGCGCGTCGGACGGCACGAGCCGGCCGAGATCGGCGGAGTCCGCAAAGGTGACGGGGATGATCGCCGGCACGTTCAGTGCGGCCAGCGCTTCGCGCGTGCCCCACATTCGGCGCACATTACGGGCGGGATTGGCGAGCGCTGCGGTAACCGCATGGCGCCCCCAGAAACGGGGCCGGCCCGAAGCCGGCGCGGATGGTCGATGGCCTCTACGCATGCGCGTGTCTTGGCCGGATGGCAGGCGCGGCGCAAGCGTTTCGCTGCACCGCGCCAACAGCTTATTTCGGCGCGATCACCATCAGCATCTGACGGCCTTCCATGCGCGGGAATTGTTCGACCTTGGCGATTTCCGCCACATCGGCCTGAACCCGCTGCAATACCTGCATGCCAAGCTGGCCATGGGCCAGTTCGCGACCACGGAAACGCAGCGTCACCTTGACCTTGTCACCTTCGCCGATGAATTCGAAAATCTTCTTCATCTTGGTGTCATAGTCATGGTCGTCGATGTTCGGACGCATCTTGATCTCTTTGATCTCCTGCGTCTTCTGGGTCTTGCGGGCAAGATTGGCCTTTTTCTGGGCCTCATATTTGAACTTGCCGACATCCAGGAACTTGGCGACGGGCGGATCGGCGTTCGGCGACACCTCAACCAGATCGAGACCCGACTCGGCGGCCTGCTCCATCGCCTCGCGCGTGTACATCACGCCCAGATTCTCGCCATTTTCATCAATCACCCGCACCTTGGGCGACTGGATGAACTCATTGTAGCGTGGGCCATTGAGAGGCATCGGCGGCTGCCCCAGCGGGCGGCGCATCATGGGCGGACGTATGTGGTTTCTCCTGTTGAAACTTCAAGCAAGGGTGCGATGTAATGTGCGCGGACCCATTTTGAAAGGTGTCCGCGCGCAGATGATGCAGATTCGTGCCGATCTGTGGCCGTGAGGACGCGTCTCGCAGCGCGCCGGATCACTGGCCGAGCTTGTCGCGCAACGCCTTGAGCGCTGCAAACGGGCCGGTTTCCACCTCATCCTCCTGCACCACCCCGGCCGCTTTCAGAATCGCCGTGGCATTCGGGCTGCGCGGGAACGGATCGAGCGCCAGCGCCAGCGTTTCGGCCACCGCTTCGCCGATATCGATCACCCCGCCGGTATAGGGCACGGTGTCGCAATCGTCTTCGGACAGTTCGATTTCCTCGGCATCGGCCGCCGCCTGTTCGGGAATGAAACGCAGGCGGAATGATTCGTCGATCACCGCCGGCACCGGTTCGCCGGTCGCAACACAGGGCTGGGTCACGGCGGCCGCGATCCGGCCCGTCGCCAGCACCGCCTGCCCCTCGCGCGACAAGCGCACCGCGGCGGTCAGGCGATCGAGCGCGATCAGCCCGAATCGGATGGCGAGCGCGGCACGTTCGGCCTCGTTCGCCTCGATCGGCACGTCACGTTCGGCTTCGCCCAGCGTGTCGAGCCGCAACGGGCGCGGAAATTCACTGGCGGGCGCGCTCATGGCTTGGGCATCCGGCCGGCATAGATCGCATCCGCCGCCGCCGCGCCCAGCGCCGCGTGCAACCGCCGCACCCGATCTTCGGCAAAATCGACGGTGGCCGGCGCATCGCCCCGCCACAGGTTGCGCGCCAGCGCATCGCCCAGCGGCGCATCGCCAAGAAGGGCCGCGCGATAGGCGGTGATCCGCCCGCCCAGCGCGCTCATCATCCGGCCGACATGCTTGCCGACGACAACGTCGCCCACGCCGATCTGGCGCAGCTGGCCGTCCATATCGTCGACGAACAATTCGGTCAGCAGCGTCGATGGCAGCCGCCCGCTATCGCCTTCGGCCTCCAGCCGGATCAGCACCAGCGCCAGGACCAGCGCCACCATGTCGAACCGGCCGTCGACGGTATCGGGCACACCGCCGTCAAGATACCAGGCCGGCGTACGGGCTTCGGCGACGATCGCATCGTAAAGCGGGCGATAGGGTGCGCGCTGATCGCGCTCGGGAAACAGGCGGCGGAGAATGGACACGGGGCTTCGGACTTTCCAGCTTCTTGTCGCCGCGCTTGCGTCGGCACGGTCTCCGCGCATATTGAGGCGCGAGGCCCCCGATGCAATCGCAATCGGCGGCGGCCCTTCGCGCAGGGGCAGTTCGGCAATATGCGTCGGTTAGGAGATGTGCCCCATGCCCCCCATCCTCACGCGCCTCGGAACGGCGGTCCTGGCGCTGACGGTACTGGCGACGGCGAGCGGCTGCACGCGCATCCGCGACCATAAGGGCTATATCGTCGACAGCACCCTGCTCGGCACCGTCCAGCCGGGTATCGACAACAAGGATTCGGTGGCCAAGACGCTGGGTCGCCCCAGCTTTACCGGCCAGTTCGATCGCGGCGCGGAAAGCTGGTATTATATCGGTCGCGAAACCCGCCAGCTGGCGTTCGCCAGCCCGCGCCCGGTGGCGCAGACCACGCTGGCCGTGCGCTTCGACGCGGCCGGCAATGTCGTCGCGGTCGACAAGAGCGGCATCGAAAAGGTCGCTTCGATCAGCCCCCATGGCGACAAGACGCCGACCTTGGGCCGCGAACGCGGTTTCTTCAGCGAATTGTTCGGCAATATCGGCCGCGTCGGCGGAGTCGGCGGCGCGATGGGCGGCGGCTCGGCGGATAATCCGCAATAAGGGCTGATCGTCCTTAGGCTATGCCGCCGACGGTTCCGCCGGCAGTGTCGCTGCTATAGACCGACAGACATTCAGCATGTTGGGCGCGGCATAGGTTCAAAACGCGCCGCCATCCCCGATCAAGTGCCGGGCGGCGAGCTGGATACATATTGCCCAGCTCGCGCTTTTTCGGCGAAGACCATGTGGCACAGGGCGTCCCGATCCCATGTCGGGACGCCCCTGTTTCGCCTCAGCGGGCGATGCCCGCGGCCGCCAGCACCGCCAGCGTCACCAGTTCGGATGCCGTCGACCCCATCGTCGCGATCTGGACCGGCTTTTCCATGCCCACCAGCATCGGCCCGATCACCGAATCGCCGCCCAGTTCGCGCAGCAGCTTGGCCGACAGGTTGGCCGATTGCAGCCCCGGCATCACCAGCACATTGGCCGGCCCCGACAGGCGCATGAACGGATAATTCTTCTGCAGCTTGGGGTTGAGCGCGACGTCCGGCGCCATTTCGCCTTCATATTCGAAGCTGACGCCGCGTTCGTCGAGGATCGCAACCGCGCCCCGGATCGGATCGAGCCAGTTGCCCGAAGGATTGCCGAAGGTGGAATAAGACAGGAACGCGACGCGCGGTTCATGCCCCATGCTGCGCGCCACCGCCGCCGTATGTTCGGCGATGTCGGCCAGTTCCTCGGCGGTCGGCCGTTCGGTGATGGTGGTGTCGGCCATGAACACGGTGTGGCTCTGCCCGACCAGCACATGGATGCCGAACGGCTTGCGCCCATCGGCCGGATCGAGCACGCGGCGCACCTGCCGCATCGTCTGCGAATAGGTGCGGGTAACGCCGGTGATCATCACATCGGCTTCGCCCAGCGCCACCAGCAGCGATCCGAAGATGTTGCGATCCTGGTTGACCATCAGTTCCACGTCGCGCCGCAGATAGCCGCGCCGCTGCAACCGCTGATAGAGATAATCGACCATCCGCGGCACCAGCGGCGAAATGCGGCTGTTGTGGAGTTCGAACTCCTCGGGTTTGTCGACGCCCAGCGCGCGCAGCCGATCATATACGGCATCGCGGCCGACGAGCACCGGCGTGCCATAGCCGCCGTCGCGGAACTGGATCGCGGCGCGCAGCACCACTTCTTCTTCGGCTTCGGTGAACACGACGCGCTTGGGGTGGGCGCGCGCGCCTTCATAGGCCAGCGTCAGCACGGACGTGGTGGGGTTCAGCCGCGCCTTCAGCTCCTGGCGATAGGCCGCCATGTCGAGGATCGGCTTGCGCGCGACACCCGAATCCATCGCCGCCTGCGCCACCGCGACGGGCACGATTTCCATCAGGCGCGGATCGAACGGCGCCGGGATGATATAATCATTGCCGAAGCGCGGGGCCGCACCGCCATAAGCGGCGGCCACTTCTTCGGGCACCTGTTCGCGCGCCAGCGCGGCCAGCGCCTGCGCGGCGGCGATCTTCATTTCCTCGTTGATCGTCGTCGCCCGCACATCGAGCGCGCCACGGAAGATGAACGGGAAACCCAGCACGTTGTTCACCTGGTTCGGATAATCCGAACGGCCGGTGGCGATGATCGCGTTGGGCTTGGCCGCGCGCGCCTCGGGCGGGGTGATTTCGGGATCGGGATTGGCCATCGCGAAGATGATCGGCTGATCGGCCATCGTCTTGACCATGTCAGCCGATAGCGCGCCAGCCGCCGAAAGCCCCAGGAACACGTCCGCGCCGACCATCGCTTCGGCCAGCGTGCGCCGGTCGGTGTTGGCGGCGTGGGCGGATTTCCACTGATCCATTCCGCCTTCGCGGCCATGATAGATCACGCCCTTGCGGTCGCACATCAGCACACGATCGGACGGCACGCCCATCGACTTGATCAACGCGGTGCAGGCGATCGCCGCCGCCCCCGCGCCGTTCACCACGACATTGATGTCCTTCAGGCTGCGGCCGGTGAGGTGGCAGGCGTTGATCAGGCCGGCGGCGGCGATGATCGCGGTGCCATGCTGGTCGTCATGCATGATCGGGATGTTCATGCGTTCGCGCAGCGTCTGTTCGATGATGAAGCAGGCGGGCGCGGCGATATCTTCGAGGTTGATGCCGCCGAAGCTCGGCTCCATCAGTTCGACGGCGGAAATGAACTTGTCGGTATCCTCGGTGTTCAGTTCGATGTCGATCGAATCCACGTCGGCGAAGCGCTTGAACAGCACCGCTTTGCCTTCCATCACCGGCTTCGACGCCAGCGCGCCGAGATTGCCGAGGCCCAGAATCGCGGTGCCGTTGGAAATCACCGCAACCAGATTGCCCTTGGCGGTATAATCATAAGCGGTGGCGGGGTCCGCCGCGATCGCGCGCACCGGTACCGCCACGCCGGGCGAATAAGCCAGCGACAGATCGCGCTGCGTCGCCATCGGCTTGGATGCGATGATTTCGATTTTTCCGGGACGGCCGTGGGAATGAAACAGCAGCGCTTCGCGCTCCGAAAACTGGACGTTGCTGCCTTCACTCATCGCCATACCCTTCTAACAAACATTCGACCGTGCCGATCGCGCGAGGGCCTTTTGGGGCATGGCTGGACGGCGGACAAGCCGCTATCAGCCTCCCATGGCGCGCGGAACGAACGAAGCAGGCGAAGTGGATAAAGCCATGACGCCGATGATGATCCAATATCATGCGTTGAAAGCGCAGGCGGCCGATTGCCTGCTGTTTTACCGCATGGGCGATTTTTTCGAATTATTCTTTGAGGATGCCCGGATCGCGGCGGCCAGCCTCGATATCGCGCTCACCTCGCGCGGGGATGGCGTGCCGATGTGCGGCGTGCCGGCCCATTCGGCCGAAGGCTATCTCGCGCGATTGATCAAGGCCGGCCACCGTGTCGCCATCGCCGATCAGACGGAAAGCCCCGCCGAAGCCAAGAAGCGCGGCGGATCCAAGGCGCTGGTCGCCCGCGCGATCATCCGGGTGGTGACGGCCGGCACGCTCACCGAAGATGCCCTGCTCGACGCGCGCGCCGCCAACTGGCTGGTTGCGCTGGCCGAAATCGGCGGGCGAACGGGGCTTGCCGCCGCCGATATTTCCACCGGCCGGTTCGAACTGGCCGCCGTCCCCGCCGGCAGCCTCGATGCTGAACTGGCGCGGCTGGGGGCCGCCGAAACGATCGTCGCCGAAGGATTTGCGCACGGCCCGGCCGATGCGATCGCGCTCGATCCGCGCAGCTTCGACAGCGCGGCGGGCGAAGCCAAGCTCAAGGCGCTGTTCGGTGTGGCCACGCTCGATGGCTTTGGTGGGTTCGACCGCGCCGAACTGGCCGCCGCCGCCGGGCTGATCGCCTATCTCGATCGCGCAGGGCAAGGCCAGCTCCCCTTCCTCCAGCCGCCCGTGCGCCGCCATCCGGCCGATCATATGCTGATCGATGCGGCCACCCGCGAAAGCCTGGAATTGACGGCGGCCCAAGGCGGCGGCCGCAAGGGCAGCCTGCTCGATGCGGTCGATCGCACCGTCACCGGGGCTGGCGCACGGATGCTGGCCGCCGATATCGGTGCCCCCTTGGCCGAACGCGTGCTGATCGACGCACGGCTCGATCTCGTCACCCGCTTCGTCGACGATGGGGGGTTGCGCGATTCCATCCGCGCCAGCCTCAAGGCCGCGCCCGATATCGGCCGCGCGCTCGGCCGGCTCGTCGCGGCGCGCGGGTCGCCACGCGATCTCGGCCTGCTGCGTGACGGGCTGAACGAAGCGCATGCGCTTCACGAACGGCTGCTCGCGCTTGGTGATCGGCCGATGCTGCTCGACCAGCTTCTGCCCCAGTTGCGCGGGCATGGCGCGCTGATCGATCTGCTATCGCGTGCGCTCGTCCCCCAGCCGCCGATCGATACCGCGCAAGGCGGCTATATCGCCGAAGGCTATGATCCCGCGCTCGATGATCTGCGCGGACAAGGGGGCGAAGGCCGCCGGGCGATCGCCGCCCTTGAGGCGCGCTATCGCGAGGCGACCGGCATCGCCAGCCTCAAGATCCGCCATAATGGCGTGCTGGGCTTCCATGTCGAAGTGCAGGCGAAACATGCCGATCCGCTGATGCGCCCGGATTCGGGCTTCACCCATCGGCAGACCTTGGCCGGGGTCGTCCGCTTCAACGCGCCCGATCTGCACGAACAGGCGCTGCGTGTCGGCCAGGCCGGCGCCCACGCGCTGGCCGCCGAAGCCGCGCATCTGGAAGAATTGATCGCCGCCGCCCTTGGCCGGAAAGCCGAAATCGCAGCCACGGCCGATGCGCTTGCCCGGATCGACGTATCCGCCGCCGCCGCCGAACGCGCGGTCGAAGGCGGCTGGTGCCGCCCCGCATTCGCCGACGACGCCTGCTTCACGATCGAAGCCGGCCGCCACCCGGTGGTCGAGGCGGCCGTCGCGAACAGCGGCGATCGCTTCGTCGCCAATGATTGCAAGCTCGAACCAACACGCCGGCTCTGGCTTGTCACCGGGCCGAACATGGGCGGTAAATCCACCTTCCTGCGGCAAAATGCGCTGATCGCGGTGCTGGCGCAGGCGGGCAGCTATGTCCCCGCCGCATCGGCCCGGCTGGGGCTGGTCGACCGATTGTTCAGCCGGGTCGGCGCGTCGGACAATCTGGCGCGCGGGCGATCGACCTTCATGGTCGAAATGGTCGAAACCGCGGCCATTCTGGCGCAGGCCACCGAACGCTCGCTCGTCATCCTCGATGAAGTCGGGCGCGGTACATCCACTTATGATGGTTTGGCGATCGCCTGGGCGGTGGTGGAGGCGGTGCATGACATCAACCGCTGCCGCTGTTTGTTCGCGACGCATTATCATGAACTGACCCGCCTGTCGGAACGACTCGACGCGCTGTCGCTCCACCATGTCCGCGCGCGCGAATGGAAGGGCGATCTCGTCCTGCTCCACGAAGTCGCCGATGGCCCGGCCGATCGCAGCTACGGCATCGCCGTCGGCAAGCTTGCCGGCCTGCCGCCCGCCGTGCTGGCGCGCGCCAGTTCGGTGCTCGCCAAGCTCGAAAGCGGGCGCGCCGCAACCGGCGGAATCGCCGCCGGGCTGGATGATCTGCCGCTTTTCGCCGCCGCGATCGCCACACCCGAACCCGTGGTCGATCCGCTGCGCGCAGCCATTGATGCCGTCATCCCCGATGCCCTGTCGCCGCGTGAAGCGCTGGAAACCCTCTATCGGCTGAAGGCTGTCGCCGAAGGATAGGATTCTTTTGCGATTGATCCGCAATAGTATCCGCGCTACCCGCATATCCGGTGAATGGCTTTGATCGCCCGCGTTGGGGGCGGCGAGGGTGAGGCGAATGCACACGGTATCCCTGCGCGATGCAGGCGACGATCGTCGCGATGCGACCTTCTACGCCTCCTTTCCCCCAATGCCGGCCGCCGCCACCGCGACATCTGAACCCGCTTGCCTGCCGGCTGCCGCGCCCTCGCGCTTCGGCGCCCGCAAGCGCCCCAATCTGGTGGCGATCGGCGCGGTCGGGCTGATCCATGCCGGGCTGCTGGCCGCCTTGATCCAGATGAACGTGATCCCGGTCAAAACGGTCAAGGCAGCGCCACTGGTGGTCGAACTGATCGCCGAACCACCGGCACCGCCACCCGCCCCGCCCGAAGCGAAGGTCGAACCGGTCAAGCCGGTCGAACCCGTGGTCGTGGCCCCCACCCCGATCGTTCAGACGCTCGCCCCGCCACCGCCACCGGTGGCAGCGACGCCAACCCCGCCGCCGCCACAGGCCGTGATCGTGGCCCCCAAGGCCGCGCCGGCGCCGGCCACGCCGGTCAGTGCGGGCGATCTGTCGTCGACCATGCTGTCGTTCAAGGCGCCTGCCTATCCGGTGGAATCGCGCCGCAGGAAGGAACAGGGGATCGTCATCCTCAACCTGCTGCTGGGCACCGATGGCGCGGTAAGCGAAATTTCGGTCCAGAAATCGAGCGGATTCGCACGGCTCGATCAGGCCGCGCTGGCCGCGGTGAAGCGCTGGCGCTGGTCGCCCACCTTGCGGGGCGGCCTGCCGATGATGGTGCGCGGCGTCGTCGAAATTCCCTTCATCCTGCGCAGCTGATCACCCAGCGCCATGATGATCGCCATTCCCGATCTGCTGGACGCCACAGCACTCGCCCGTGTCCGCGCGCTGATCGACGCGGCCGAATGGGTGGACGGTAACGTCACCTCGGGCCGCCAGTCGGCCCTTGCCAAGCGCAACGCCCAATTGCCCGAAGAATCGCCCGCCGCGCGCGAAGCCGGTGCCATCATCCTCGACGCGCTGGGCCGCTCGCCCTTGTTCGTGGCGGCGGCGTTGCCGCTCAAGGTCTATCCGCCCTTGTTCAACCGCTATGGCGTGGGCGATGGCTTTGCCACGCATGTCGACAATGCGGTGCGCATCCAGCGCGGCAGCGATTTCCGGATTCGCAGCGATCTGTCCGCCACGCTCTTCCTCGCCGATCCCGAAAGCTATGACGGCGGCGAACTGGTGATCGAGGATCAGTTCGGGGTGCAGGCGGTGAAGCTGCCGGCGGGCCACATGGTGCTCTACCCGGCCTCCAGCCTCCACCGGGTGGAGGCGATCACGCGCGGCGCGCGGGTGGCGTCCTTCTTCTGGATCCAGAGCATGGTGCGCGACGATGGCGCGCGGCAGACCCTGTTCGATCTCGACAGCGCGATCCAGGCAGTCGCGGCGGATCGCGGGCAGGCCGATCCGGCGATCATCCGCCTGACCGGGGTCTATCACAATCTGCTGCGCCGCTGGGCCGACGCCTGATACCGGGATGCGATGGGCCTGAATCCATCATATCTCGGCTAAGCCCGCGCGGGGCGATCAGGCCGCGCGGCGCGCCGTCATCTGCAACCATGCGCGCGCCTGGCGCTGCGCCTCGGCAATTTCCCGCGCGCTCATATCCCCGGCGATTTCGGCGCGACATTCCTGTGCATGTTCCAGCCCGCCAAGGGCGGCGAGGTTGAACCATTTATGGGCCTCGATCAGATCGACACCCACCCCGCTGCCCCCGCTGGAATAGGTCATCCCCAGATCGAAATAGGCATCCACATTGCCCCGGCCGGCATCGGCCAGACGACTCTCGATCAGGAAATTGGCTGTTGCTGCACTATGCCCCATGGTTCGGCTCCTGCCGGTTAATCCCTGGTCAGCACAGTCACGGAAAATACGAAACAAATGGTTAACGCGATATTGGCGCCAAGTCGGTGCCCACCGCTCCATTGTAAAACAACAACAAATCGCTGGCATCCGGCAAGATCAGGCGGCTGATTATCCAGGCCTGTTGCAAGCCTAGACTATGGCCACTTCAAGATTGTCGATCAGCCGTGTCCGGCCGATACGCGCGGCGGCCAGCAGCCGGCCCGGCCGGTCTGCCCGGTTCATCGGCTCCAAGGTTTGCGCGTCGCAAAAGGCAACATAATCAACCGGATCGAAACCGGCCGCCACCAGGCGTTGCCGCGCGACATCCAGCGCGGCGGCAACATCGCCGCCCGCGCCGATCGTGGCGGCCGCCTCGCCCAGCGCACGCGGCAGCGCGCGGGCGGCAACCCGTTCTTCATCGCTGAGATAGGCATTGCGCGATGACAGGGCCAGGCCGTCATCATCGCGCTGGGTGGGCACGCCGATCACCTCCACCCCGGTATCGAGATCGGCCGCCATGCGGCGGATGACGGCAAGCTGCTGATAATCCTTTTCGCCGAACAGCGCATAATCGGGACGGACCTGCGCGAACAGCTTGGCCACAACCGTTGCCACGCCATCGAAATGGCCGGGCCGCGCCGCGCCATCCAGCCCGGCGGTAATCCCGCTCACCGAAACATGGGTGGCGGCACCGCCATGATACATTTCGTCCACCGTCGGCGCCCACAGGATCGCGACTCCGGCGGCGTCGATCAGCCGGGCATCGGCCGCCTCGCGCCGGGGATAGGCATCGAAATCCTCATTCGGGCCGAACTGGGTGGGATTGACGAAGATCGACACCACGACATGCGCCGCGCGCGCCTTCGCTTCCGTAACGAGCGCCAGATGCCCGGCATGAAGCGCGCCCATCGTGGGCACCAGCGCCACGGCGCCGCCATCGGCCCGAAGTGCGGCGATGCTCGCCCGGAGCGCGGCGACGGTACGAACGATTTGCACGGGCAGGAAACCTCCGATAAGCGCATGAACGCATGCCGGGGCGTCTATTGGGGGCCGTCGTCGGCGGAATCAAGAGAACAGGGGTCTCGACGCAACATGGCTGCCGATGCCGCTCACCTGATTGTATTCGCCAATGAGAAAGGCGGCTCCGGCAAGTCCACCACGGCGGTGCATGTCGCCGTTGCGCTGGCCGCCGCCGGCCGCCGCGTTGCCGCGATCGATCTGGATACACGCCAGCGCACATTGGCGCGCTACATGGAAAATCGCGCCGCCACCGCACGGCGCCAGGCGGTCGACCTGCCGATGCCCGTCGCCGAAACCTTCGATCCGGACAAGGGCCACCACATCAACGATCGGATCGATGCGCTGGCCGCCGATGCCGAAATCGTGGTGATCGACACGCCGGGGCGCGATGACGTCCACGCCCGCGCCGCGATCGAACGGGCCGATACCCTGGTCACGCCGATCAACGACAGCTTCATCGATCTCGATCTGATCGGGCAGGTCGATCCCGAAACCTACAAGATCCGTCGGCCCAGTTTCTACGCCGAACTGGTGTGGGATGCCCGCAAGGTCCGCGCGAAGGCCGATGGCGGCACGGTCGACTGGGTTGTCCTGCGCAACCGCCTCCAGCATGTCGAGGCGCGCAACATGCGCCGCGTCGCGGCGGCGCTGGGCGAATTATCGAAACGGGTCGGCTTTCGCGTCATTCCGGGCCTGTCCGAACGCGTGATCTACCGCGAACTGTTTCCCAAGGGCCTGACCCTGCTCGATCTGGCGGCGATCGGCGAACCGGGCATCGCCCATATCGCCGCCCGGCAGGAACTGCGCGAAATGGTGTCCGCCTTGTCGCTGCCCGACTGGCCGATGAAGCGCGCGGCCAACGGCTGATGACCTGGCTGCTCCTTGCAGTCGCCGCGCTGATCGCCTGGGAATGGCACAAGGGGCGCCTGCGCAGGCCAACCCGTCCGGAAATGCTGGCGGCCTTGCTGGCGATTGCCGGCGTCGCCATTGCGGCCAAGGGCAAACCGCTGTTCAGCCTGCCCCTGCTGGCGGGTGCGGCGTTCGTCCTCAACCGCGGGCGCAAGCCGGCCGCCCCGGCCATGCCGGTGGACGAAGCGCGCCTGCTGCTCGATCTGCCGGCCGATGCGGATGCCGCCGCGATCCGGGCCGCCCATCGCCGGCTGATCGCGCGGGTTCACCCCGATGCCGGCGGGTCCGAAGATCTTGCCCGCCGGGTGAACGCCGCGCGCGATACCCTGCTGGCCGATTTGAACCGGAAGCCGCCCCGCGCGTCTTGATCCCATAGGCTGTAATGGAGTGCTTTCGATGACCCACCGTTTCGATCCGACCAGTCTGCGGGAATATGACATTCGCGGCATCGTCGGCAAAACGCTGGGCGCGCCTGATGCCTATGCCATTGGCCGCGGTTTCGCCACGCGCGTGCGCCGCGCCGGCGGCACCCGCGTCGCGGTCGGCTATGACGGCCGCGTCTCTTCGCCGATGCTGGAAGCAGCGCTGATCGACGGGCTGAACGGCGGCGGCGTCGATGTCGTCCGCATCGGCCTTGGCCCCACGCCGATGCTCTATTACGCCGAAGCGACGTTGGAAGTGGATGGCGGCATCCAGATCACCGGCAGCCATAATCCCGGCGATTATAACGGCTTCAAGATGGTCCTCCAGCACCGTCCTTTTTACGGCGCGGACATTCAGGATATCGGCCGGATGGCCGCCGAAGGCGATTGGGACGAAGGCACGGGCAGCATCACCAATGCCGACGTGATCGATGATTATGTCGGCCGGCTGCTGGCGGGCTATGCCGGCGGCGCGTTCCGCATCGGCTGGGATTGCGGCAATGGCGCGTCCGGCCCGGTGGTCGAAAAACTGGTGAAGCTGCTGCCGGGGGAACATCATCTGCTGTTCACCGAAGTCGACGGCACCTTCCCCAACCACCACCCCGATCCGACCGAGGAAAAGAACCTGGCCGATCTGAAGGCGCTGGTCGCCGAAAAGGGGCTGGATTTCGGCCTCGCCTTCGATGGCGACGGCGATCGCATCGGCGCGGTCGATGGGCTGGGCCGGGTGGTGTGGGGCGATCAGCTGCTCGCCATCCTTGCCGAACCGGTGCTGCGCGAGGAACCGGGCGCCACGATCATCGCCGACGTGAAGGCCAGCCAGGCCTTATATGATCGCATCGCCGAACTCGGCGGCCAGCCATTGATGTGGAAAACCGGCCATTCGCTGATCAAGACCAAGATGCGCGAAACCAACGCGCCGCTAGCCGGCGAGATGAGCGGCCACATCTTCTTCGCGCATGATTATTACGGGTTCGACGACGCGCATTATGCCGCCGTCCGCCTGATCCGCGCGGTGCGCCTGCTCGGCGGATCGCTGACGGCGCTGAAAGATGCGATGCCGGCGATGATCAACACCCCCGAATTGCGCTTCCAATCCTCCGAAGACCGCAAGTTCGTGGTGATCGAGGAAGTGCTCGACCGGCTGATGACCGAAGGGGCCGCCGTCAACCGCACCGATGGCGCCCGCGTCAACACGGCGGATGGCTGGTGGCTGCTGCGCGCATCGAACACGCAGGATGTGCTCGTCGCCCGTGCCGAAGCCAGGGACGAAGCCGGCCTCGCCCGGCTGATGGACCAGATCAACGCCCAGCTCGCCGCATCGGGGATCGAACCCGTGCTGGCCGCCGGGCACTGATCGCGGCATGATCGCCCCCCGGCCGCGCGACGGTTTCTTCACCACCCAGCGGCTGCGGCTGCATTATGCCGAATGGGGCGATCCGGCCGCCCCGCCGCTATTGCTGGTCCATGGCGGGCGCGATCATGCACGCAGCTGGGATGCGATCGCCACCGCCTTTGCCGATCGCTTCCGCGTCATCGCGCCCGATCTGCGCGGCCATGGCGACAGCGCCTGGGCATCCGACGGCAGCTATGAAATGGCCGATCTCGTCGCCGATCTCGCCGCCTTGTTCGACGCTTTGGAAATCGAACAGGCCGCCGTCGTCGGCCATTCGCTCGGCGGCAATGTCGTGCTGCGCCATGCCGGCATCTATCCCGAACGCACGTCAAAGCTGATCGTGATCGAAGGGCTGGGGCCATCGCCCAAGGTGGCGGCCGAACTCGCCGCCAGGCCGATCGCCGAACGGATGCGCGACTGGATCGCCCGGCAGCACCGGATCACCGCCGCCACGCAGCGTAGTTATGATTCGCTGGATGCCGCCACCGCGCGGATGATGGCCGCCAACCAGCGCCTTTCGCCCGAACTGGCCCGCCACCTTACCGTGCATGGTTCGCGGGCCGGGGAAGACGGCCGGGTTCGCTTCAAATTCGATCCATCGGTCGGCACGATGGCCCCGGTCGATCTGCTGCAAAGCGAGAAATATGAACTATGGGCCGCCGTCACCTGCCCGGTGATCCTCGCTTATGGTCGCGAAAGCTGGGCGTCGAACCCGGCGGAAGATGGGCGGGCCGCGCATTTTCGGGGCGCCAGGGTCGAATTGTTCGACGATGCCGGTCACTGGCTGCAGCATGACCGCTATGACGCGTTCGTCGCGATGATGGCCGATTTCCTCGCCTGAACCCGGTCTCTGCGCCCCGTAAAATCCCCCTTTTCGCCGAAACGAAATAGTATATCATCCCTGTTACAGTGTAACATCACTGGGTGGCGCCCGCGCTGCGGCCGTCACGAACAAAGACGGAGGATGTCATGCAACACGGCGGTTTCCTCGACCAACGCAACTCCAGCCCCGGCGGTGTGGCGATCGTCGCCGGCCTTCATGCCACGGCGATCGCGGCATTGATCCTGTTTCCGCCGGAATTTGTGCACACCGGGTTCACGAAACTGACCACGTATAACGTGCCGGTTCAGGATCCCCCGCCCCCCATACCCGATATCCCGCCGCCGCCCCAAAAGGCCGAACAAACCATCACCCGGCCTGAAACCGTCGGCCCCACCGTCCCGAACACCGATATTCTCGCGCTCGACCGCACGGTCGATACCATCTTGCCGCCACCCACCGGCCCGATCGCGCCGCTTCCGGTTGAACCGGCGACACCCGAACCGGTGCTCGCCACCGCCACGATCGATGCCCGCGCGCCGTTCCAGCCGTCCTACCCGCCCCGCCTCGCCCGCCAGGATATCGAAGGCGTCGCCGTCGTCCGCGTGCTGATCGGCAGCGACGGCCGGGTGAAGGCGGTCGAACAGGTGTCGGCCACCGATCCCGCATTTTACGAGGCCACCCGCGCACAGGCGCTGCGCCACTGGCGGTTCAAACCCGCCACCCGCGATGGCGTGGCCGTGGAAAGCTGGCGAACGATGACGGTGCGCTTCGAACTGAAGGCATGACGTCATCCCCCCGGCCGGCCGCCCCCCCCGCCGGCCGGGGAACTGGCAACCGGGGGGACGCAAAGCCGGGGGACTGGCGCGGCCGCCCGCCACGCCCTATCTAGGCGCCCATGGCCTTTCCTCGCCCATCCAAGCCGTCAGTCGTCTGGCGCGACTTTCTCGCCTTCATGGATGGCGGGCATCGCCACAAGATCCTGTTCGCGGGGCTTTCCATCCTGATGCCGGCCTTGCTGGTCGCCGGATTCTACGTCGATTCGCGGCGCGATCCGCCCAAGCATGAGATGTATTTCATCCCCAGCTGGCCCGCGACACGCACCGACGCCGAAATCATCGCGCTGCAAAAGATCGACCAGAAGAAGCTGGAAGAAAGGCGCGAGGCCAAGCGCCAGGAATATAAAAGGCTGGCCGATCAGCTTGGCATCAAGGTTGACTGACACGCCCACCGCGACGGCCAATGACGCGCGCTGGATGGCGGCCGCGATCACCCTTGCCACGCGCGGACGCGGGCGCACCGCCCCCAACCCCGCCGTCGGCTGCATCTTCGTGCGCGACGGCCGCGTCGTCGGCCGTGGCTGGACCCAGCCGGGCGGCCGCCCCCATGCCGAGGCGATGGCCCTTGCCGAAGCCGGTGAAGCCGCGCGCGGCGCCACCGCTTATGTCACGCTCGAACCCTGCGCGCATCGCAGCCCACGTGGGCCGGCCTGCGCCGATAGCCTGATCGCCGCCGGGGTCGCCCGCGTCGTCGTCGCCCACCCCGATCCCGATCCGCGCACCAACGGCAAGGGGCTTGCCCGTCTCGCCGCTGCCGGCATCGCTGCGGATTGCGGCGTTGGACAGGCCGATGCGGCGCGAACGCTGGCCGGCTTCCTCATCCGCCAGCGGCTCGGCCGGCCGCATGTGACCTTGAAACTCGGCCTGTCGCTTGATGGCTGCATCGCGCTTGCGTCGGGCGAAAGCCGCTGGATCACCGGCCCCGCCGCACGCGCCCACGCCCATCTCGAACGCGCCCGCGCCGAACTGATCGTCGTCGGGCGCGGCACGCTGGAAGCCGATGCTCCCCGCCTCGACGTACGCCTTCCCGGCCTTGAGGAACGATCGCCCACCCGCGCCGTACTCGGCCATGGCGAAGCGCCCGACGGCTGGATCGCGCTCGCTACGCCGCACGCCATCGCCGACACAGCCGCGCTCGACATCTTGGTCGAAGGCGGGGCCGGGGCTGCCGCCGCCTTCCTCGCCGCCGATCTGGTCGACCGGCTGGCGATCTACCGCGCGCCGATCCTGATCGGCGGTGGAAAACCCGGCCTTGCTGACATTGGTCTCGTCCATCTGGGGGAGGCGCATGGGCGCTGGCGGCTGCATGATGCGCGAACGCTTGGCAGCGACCGGCTTGAGGTCTACGAGCGCGTCCGAGGATAGGGCACCATATGTTCACCGGAATCATTACCGACATCGGCACGATCACCGCCACCGAACAGCGCGGCGATCTGCGCGCGCGTGTCGCGACGGTCTATGACACCGCAACGATCGATCTGGGCGCGTCGATCGCCTGTTCGGGCGCCTGCCTGACGGTGGTGGACAAAGGACCGGGCTGGTTTGCGGTCGATATTTCCGCCGAAACCGTGGCACGCACCGCGCCGGGCCGCTGGGTGGACGGCCAAACGCTCAATCTCGAACGCGCGCTCAAGGTGGGCGATGAACTGGGCGGCCATATCGTGACGGGCCATGTCGATGGCGTCGGCACGATCGCCGCGATCGAGCCGGAAGGCGATTCGAACCGGATCACCATCGCGGCCCCGCACGCGCTCGGCCCCTATCTCGCGGCCAAGGGATCGATCGCGCTCGACGGCATTTCGCTGACGGTGAACAGTGTCGAGGACAAGCCCGATGCCGTTCATGTCGGCATCAACATCATTCCCCACACCGCGCAGATGACGACGTTCGCGACCCTCGCCGTCGGCCGCCCGGTTCACATCGAGATCGACATTCTCGCCCGCTACCTCGGGCGGATGGAGCAACTACGCCATGTCCAGCACTCCTGAACTTTCCCGCCTCCGCCACGGCTTCCTCTCCTCGCCGGAAGAAATTATCGACGAGGCGAAGAACGGCCGCATGTTCATCCTCGTCGACGATGAGGACCGCGAAAATGAAGGCGATCTCGTCATTCCGGCGCAAATGGCGACACCGGATGCGATCAATTTCATGGCCAAGCATGGCCGTGGCCTGATCTGCCTCGCCATGGCCAAGGAACGGGTCGATCAGCTCGGCCTGAACCTGATGAGCCGCAACAACGGCACCCGCCACGAAACCGCCTTCACCGTTTCGATCGAAGCGCGCGATGGCGTTACCACCGGCATTTCGGCGGCCGATCGCGCGCGCACCATCGCGGTGGCGACCGATGCGTCGAAGGGAGCCGAACATATCGTCACCCCCGGCCATGTCTTCCCGCTGGTGGCGCGCCCCGGCGGCGTGCTCGTCCGCGCCGGCCACACCGAAGCCGCGGTCGACGTCGCCCGCCTCGCCGGGCTGAACCCGTCGGGCGTGATCTGCGAGATCATGAAGGATGACGGGACGATGGCCCGGCTCGACGATCTCGTCAGCTTCGCCCAGCTCCACAATCTCAAGATCGGCACGATCCGCGATCTCATCGCCTATCGCCGCCGCCACGACCACAATGTCGAAAAGGTCGCCGAAACCAAGTTCGACAGCCTGTACGGCGGCGAATGGCGCGCGATCACCTATCGCAACAAGGCGGTCGGCACCGAAACGCTGGCGCTGGTCAAGGGCATGGTCGACCCCGACAAGCCCACCTTGGTGCGCATGCACACGCTCAGCATCTTCAGCGATTCGCTGGGCGAAAAGAGCGATCGATCGGGCATATTGCAGGGCGCGATGCGCGAAATCGGCAAGGAAGGCGCCGGCGTCGTCGTCATCATCAACCGTGCGCTGGCCAATGCCATGTCGACGGTGGTGCGCGCCCGGTCCGAAGGCAAAGGCCCCGATTCGCCCGACATGAACGAATTGCGCGATTATGGCATCGGCGCGCAGATCCTGGCGGAACTGGGCGTACATGACATGACCCTGCTCACCAATTCGCACCACACGCTGGTGGCGCTCGCGGGCTACGGCCTCAACATCGTCGGCGAACGGCCGATTTCGACCGAAGGGCTCTGAACATCATGGCAAAAGTGCTCATCGTCGAAGCGCGTTTCTACGATCATCTGAACGATCTCCTGCTCGAAGGCGCGCGCGCCGCGATCGAGGAAGGCGGTCACAAGCATGACACCATCACCGTTCCCGGCGCGCTTGAAGTGCCCGGCGCGATCGCGATGGCGGCCGAAAGCGGCCGGTACGACGCCTATGTCGCACTGGGCGTGGTCATCCGCGGCGAAACCTACCATTTCGAAGTGGTCTCGAATGAAAGCGCGCGGGGCCTGATGGCGCTCAGCATGGACAGCCTGGCCATCGGCAACGGCATCCTGACCGTGGAAAACGAGGCGCAGGCGCTTACCCGCGCGCGGCGCACCGAAAAGGACAAGGGAGGCGAGGCCGCCAAGGCAGCCCTCAAGATGCTCGCCCTGCGCGAACGCTTCGAAGCCTGACGGCGTGGCGGCGGTGGAAATCGTCGCAGGGGATATTGGCGGCACCAACGCCCGCTTCGCCATCGCCCGGATCGAACAGGGCCGGGTGGTGGCGCTCGACGATCCGATCACGCTGCCCACGGCCGGTCATGCCAGCCTGGCGCTGGCCTGGGCCGCCTTTGCCGCGCGGATCGGACGGCCGCTGCCGCGTGCGGCCGGCATCGCCATCGCCGCCCCCATCCGCGGCGATGTGCTGAAACTCACCAACAATGACTGGATGATCCGCCCGGCCAGCCTGGCGGCCGAACTCGGCATCGATGCGCTGGCCCTGATCAACGATTTCGGCGCGGTCGGCCACGCCGTCGCCCATGTCGGGCCGGAATATCTGGCCCCGATTGCCGGGCCGGCCGGCCCGCTGCCCGCCGAAGGGGTGATCTCCATCGTCGGCCCCGGCACCGGGCTTGGTGTCGCATCCCTGCTCCGCCGCGATGGCCGGCAATATGTGATCGAAACCGAAGGCGGCCACATGGATTTCGCGCCGCTCGACGTGCTGGAGGAAACCGTGCTCGCCCGCCTGCGTGCGCAGCACGGCCGGGTGTCCGCCGAACGGATCGTCGCCGGGCCGGGGCTGGCCGCGATCCACGCCACCATCGCCGCCCTGGAAAACCAGCCGGTGCCGCATCGCGATGACGCCGCCTTGTGGGCCGCCGCACTCGACGGCAGCGATCCGCTCGCGGTGGCAGCACTCGATCGCTTCTGCCTGTCGCTTGGCAGCGTCGCCGGCGATATCGCGCTGGCGCAAGGAGCCTGTGCGCTGGTCATCGCCGGGGGCGTTGGTGCCCGGCTGGCCGATCATCTGCCCCGATCGGGCTTTGCCCGGCGTTTCATCGCCAAGGGGCGGTATGAAGGCATGATGGCGGCGATGCCGATCAGGCTGATCACCCACCCCCAGCCGGGCCTGCTGGGTGCGGCCGTTGCCTTCGCCGAACAGCATGTCGCCCGGGCGTGAAGACGCCGACAATGGCACCGGCGCCACGCTGCGCGCCGCCGTCTATGATGAGTTGCGCCACCGCCTGATCACCGGCCGCATCGCCCCCGGCGTCCCGATCTCGACACGCGGCATCGCCCAGCAGCTTGGCGTCAGCCAGATGCCGGTGCGCGACGCGCTGAGCCGGCTGGCGGCCGAAGGCGCGGTCGCGATCCGATCGAAACGCAGCATCACCGTGCCGCCGCCCACCGCCGCCCGGCTCGATGAAATCATGCGCGCGCGCCTGCTGCTCGAACCCGAAGCGGCGGCCCAGGCGCTGCCCTTCCTCGACGGGGCCGCGCTGGATCGCCTGCGCGCGGCCGATGCCGCGCTGGATGCCGCCCTCGCGCGCGGTGATCTCCACGGCTATATGGAAAGCAATTCGCGCTTTCATTTCCTGATCTATGGCGCGCGGCCCGAAAGCCTGCTCGCCCGGATCATCGAAACCTTGTGGATGCAGTTCGGCCCGCTGATGCGCGCCGTCTATGCCCGCGTCGATACCAGCCACCTCACCGATCAGCACGCCCGCGCGATCGATGCCATCGCCCGCCGCAGCGAACCGGCGCTGCGCGCCGCGATCGCCGCCGATATCGCCGATGGCATGGCGCTGATCGGCGATATCGATCCCGGCCGGGGGCTGGCCGGGATCGGGGCATAGAACCTAGCCCCGATGCTGTTGTGCAGCCGCGATCGCCGCCGCAATCGCCGCGCGCGCTTGCGGGCTGTTCTTCCAGCAGGTCGACCCCACGATTGCCGCAGCGGCGGCGCAAATCTCGTCCACATCGCGCCCGGCCAGCGCAGCCAGGCTCTCGATCCCGATCTGCTCCAGCCGCGCGATCACCGTCGGCCCGACACCCCTGACGCCCAGCAGCACCGCGCGCTCGTCTGTTGGAAATGCCATGGCTGTCCTACACCTGCCGTCTGCCGTTATGATCCGCTTCGGACTAATGCCCTCACCCAGCCTGCCATCCGATCTTTCTCACTTGAAATCAAACGGCTGACCCGGCTTCACGGTAAGGTTGAAGAAATATTCCAATATCCTCAACTTCCTCAACTTAACCCTATCGCCACAGACGAAAAGGGCCGCGACGCACCGGCGTCGCGACCCTCATTCAGCCCATCATTGGCGGCCATGCCTAGCGGACGGCTTCCACCGCAGCCGATTCGGTGTCACGCGCATCTTCCGCCCCCGCCGCATGGGCCAATGCTGCCCGCACGCCGGCTGCATAAGCCGGGTCGATCTTCTCGAAATGGCCCAGCTGGCGATCGATGATGGGCTGCGGCACCCCCTGCATCGCCGCCGCCAGATTGGCGAACAGCCGCCCTTTTTGCGCATCGTCGAACAGGTTGAACAGCGCACGCGGCTGGCCATAATCATCATTGCCGTCGCGGTGGCTGTAGCGCAGCGCATCGCCGGACAAAGCCAGCGGCGGTTCCAGATACCGCTTGTCCTCGACCGGACCGGCAAAGCTGTTCGGCTCGTAATACGCATCCGGATTGCCGGTATCGTTGGCGAAGAACCGCATCGCCCCGTCCTTGTGATAATGGTGCACCGGGCATTTCGGCGCGTTCACCGGCAGCGCTTCATAATGCGTGCCCAGCCGGTGGCGATGCGCGTCGGCATAGGCAAAAATCCGCCCCTGCAGCATCTTGTCGGGCGAAAAGCCGATGCCCCGCACGACGTTCGACGGCGAAAAGGCCGCCTGCTCGATCTCGGCGAAATAATTGTCCGGGTTGCGGTTCAACTCGACGGTGCCGACTTCGATCAGCGGATAATCGCCATGCGGCCACACCTTGGTCAGATCGAACGGATCATAGGCCGTCTTGCCGGCATCGGCCTCGGGCATGATCTGCACGAACATCGTCCAGCGCGGATATTCGCCCCGCTCGATCCCGCCATACAGCGCCTCCTGATAGGATTCGCGGCTATGCCCGATCACGCCGACCGATTCGTCGTTGGTGTAATGCTTGTGGCCCTGCTGGGTCTTGAAGTGGAACTTCACCCAATAGCGTTCACCCGCATCGTTCCAGAACGAAAAGGTGTGGCTGCCATAACCGTTCATGAACTGCGGGCTGACCGGCAGGCCGCGATCCGAAAACAGGATCGTCACCTGATGCAGCGATTCCGGGCTCAATGACCAGAAATCCCACATCGCCGTGGGCGAACGCATGTTAGTGCGCGGGTGGCGCTTTTGCGTGCGGATGAAATCGGGAAATTTCAGCGGATCACGGATGAAGAAGACCGGCGTATTGTTGCCGACGAGGTCCCAATTGCCCTCTTCGGTGTAGAATTTCATGGCAAAGCCGCGCACGTCGCGCTCGGCATCGGCAGCACCCTGTTCGCCCGCCACCGTCGAAAAACGCAGCAGCATGTCGGTTGTCTTGCCGACCGCCGAAAAGATGCTGGCGTTGGTGTAACGGCTGATATCATTGGTCACCGTCAGCGTGCCGAACGCCCCCCAGCCCTTGGCGTGGACCACGCGTTCGGGAATCCGCTCGCGATTCTGGTGGGCCAGCTTTTCGATCAGCTGATAATCCTGCAACAGCAGTGGCCCGTGGCGGCCCGCGCTCAGCGAATTCTGATTGTCCCCGATGGGGGCGCCCGCGGTTGTCGTCAGCGTCGGTTTATCGGCCATGGCCCTACCTTTCTCTGGAAGCGATAAGGGAAAGATGACGGATCTGGTTGCACCACTCCAACGATTAAACACACTGCCAGTGATCGATAATGTCGATCACATGCCGCCCTGCCATGCCCGCACCGCATCGATCGGCCACAGCAGCATGACGATGTTCAGCGTCAGATTATCGCGGATCACCGCCAGCGTGAGCAGTTCGAAGCCAACGGCAAGGGCGATCGTCGCCGCCACCGGTAAGCGCGCGGCCAACAGGAACCCCAGCGTCATCCAGCCGATGTCCGCCGCCGAATTGAGCACGCTGTCGCCCGAATAACCCAGCGCGATCGTCGCCTCGCGATAGCGGTCGATGATCAGCGGCGTATTCTCCAGCAATTCCCACGCCGATTCGATGACGACCGCCAATATCAGCCGCTCGCCCACCGGCCGCGCCCGCAACAGCGCCCAGCCGAGCGCATAGAACAGGAAGCCATGGATGATGTGGCTCGGCGTATACCAGTCGGCGATGTGCTGGCTGTTCCCGGCGTCGAGCGCGCCGTGCCACAGCTCGATCGTGCCGCAGGTGCAGATCGGTGGCCGCCCCATCGCCAGCAGCGCCAGCACGGCCGCAAGTGCGACGCCGCCGGCGATCAGCCCATGGCGGGCCGACATCGCGCCGCGCGTCACCGCGCCGGCCGACGCCATTCGATCGTCACCCAGCCGGTTATGGTTTCTGCTTCCAGGAACAGCCGGTCGCCGTCGATCCGGCAATGGCGCACCTGATCGCCGCGCAGGTCGGGATACCAGGCGCCTTCGATATGGTGGGTCACGATGCGATGCGCGGCATCGACCGAAAACCTGCCGAAATAGCCGACATAGCCATTATAGGCCGCCGCGATCCGATCAGGCGCGGCTTCCCCCGGCGGGCCGCCGAACGCCGCAATGCCCGGTCGCACCATATGCACCGACATGTGGCCGTCGGGCGTATACAGGATCACCCCGCGCGCTTCGTGGCCGAACGGATGCTCCACCACCCCATCGGGCCGGCGGTTGCTCCACAACACCAGTTCCCACGCGCCCAACAGCGCCTGGCGCAGTTCCGCATCGTCGCCGGTCATGCCCTCTCCTCTTCGCGGTCGCGCTTATCCTGCCTGCAAGCCGCGCGAAACGCCACCCGTTGACCTGATCCCCCTGGAAGATGCAAAGGCGCACATGCCCTACGCCAATCTCGCCCGTCGCGGCGTCCTCTTCGTCCTTTCGTCGCCGTCGGGTGCCGGCAAGTCGACGATCGCGCGCAAGCTCCTTGCCGCCGATTCCGGCATCGTCATGTCGGTGTCGGCCACCACCCGGCCGATGCGCCCGGGCGAAGTCGATGGCGTCGATTATCATTTCGTCGACCTGCCCGAATTTCGGCGGATGACGGCGGATGGCGAATTTCTCGAATGGGCGCATGTCTTCGACAATCGCTACGGCACGCCCAAGGCACCGGTGCATGCGACGCTCGAATCGGGCCGCGACGTGCTGTTCGATATCGATTGGCAGGGTGCGCAGCAGCTGCACCAGCAAGCCGGCGGCGATACGGTGCGCGTCTTCATCCTGCCGCCCTCGCTTGATGAACTGCGCCGCCGCCTGACCAGCCGCGGCACCGACGATGCCGCCGTGATCGCCGGCCGGATGGCGCGCGCCGCCGCCGAAATCAGCCATTGGGACGGCTATGATTATGTGCTGGTCAATGACGATGTCGATCGCTGCTTCGAACAGGTCCGCACGATCCTGAACGCCGAACGGCTGAAGCGCCGCCGCCAGACCGGCCTGATCGGTTTTACCCGCAAATTGATGGGGTAACTATCGCCGCAGGCCAAACCGGCATAGGCTGCGCGCAGTTCTTGCCATTGGGGAGGCGGCGATGATCCGGCTGATACCGGGGGCGATTGCAGGCGGCTTCGCCCAGTTTTTTGTCGGGTTCATCTTCTGGGGAACGCCGCTCAGCCGGCTGGCCTTCACCACCGCAGGCGATGCGCAGAACGCCGCCGTGCAGGCAGCGCTCGCGCAGAATCTCACGGCGACGGGCACCGGCACCTATGTCGTGCCGTGGCCCAGCACGGCTGAAGGCACCACCCTGTTCGGCAAGGGGCCGGTCGCCACGATCCACTTCAACGTCGGCGGCTTTCCGGCATTCGATTCGGCGTCGCTGATTGCCGGGCTGATCCTGTCGATCATCACCGCGCTCCTGATCGGCGTCGCCTTGTGGGGTATTGCCGGGCGCGTTGCCACCTTCGCCGATCGGATGAAGCTGGTCGTGCTGTTTTCGCTCGCCGCGGTCCTGTATCTCCATCTCGGCCAGCCGGTGTTCAACCATTATGGCTGGGGCTATTTCATCTACCTCGCCATTGGGGATGTGATCGGGCTGATCGTCGCCGGCGCGGTCATCGCCCGCTGGTTCCTGCCCCGGCCTGCCGCGACATAAGGCCGCCATTCAGGCGACCGCGTCCCACACCAGCTTCACCCCCACGACGATCATCAGCACATAGACCAGCGTGTAGAGCCGTTCGGCCGATACGCGGCGGACCAGAGCAACCCCCGCGAAGGTCGATGCGATCGCCACCGGCAGCAGCATCGCCGTCGTCAGCAGATTGGCTTTGGTGAACTGGCCAAGCGCCACATAGGCCGGCACCTTGATCCAGTTGACCGCGGCAAAGAAGATCGCGGTGGTGCCGACGAAGACATCGCGGGGCAGCCGGCGGGGCATCACCCACATCTGGAAAGGCGGGCCGCCAGCATGGGCGATCTGGCTGGTGAAGCCCGAAACCATGCCGAAGATCGCCCCCACCCAGCCCGGTGAGCGCGACGACGCGGCGATCGCGCCCCGCCGTTCCGCCCACAGCCGGTGGATCCCGAACAGGATCGATATCGCGCCGACCGCCGCCAGAACCACATCCGCCGAAACCCGCGCGGCCAGCAGCCAGCCGCACAGGATGCCGATCACAGCCCCCGGCAGCATCACCGCCAGCACGCGGCCATCCCACGTCTTGCGGAACGCCCACACCCCCACCGCATCCTGCACGATCAGGATCGGCAACAGGATGGCCGCTGCCTGCACCGGCGGCAAAGCCAGCGCCAGCAGCGGCATGCCCAGCGCACCGAGACCGGAAAAGCCCCCCTTGGCCACCCCCACCAATATGACGGCGGGGATGGCGAAGGCGTAAAAGGTCCATTCCAGCTGCATCAGCATCGGTTCACGCTGCGTCGACCAGCACGATTTCGGCATCCTCGATCGCGGTGACGGTGATCGTGTCCACATCGCGGATCGCCGCCCCGTCGCGGGCATGGACGTCGACATCGTTGACCAGCACCCGCCCCGTGGCCGGCACCAGATAAGCTTTCCGGTCCGCCCCGATCGCATAGGTCGTGCTTTCGCCAGCCTTCAGCGTCGCCCCCAGCACGCGGGCATTGGTGCGGATGCCCAGCGCATCGCCATCATCGGCATAGCCGCTGGCCAGCGCCACGAATTGCCCGGCGCGATCGCCCTTGGGAAAAGGCCGCGCGCCCCAGCTGGGCTGTTCGCCCCGGCTGGTTGGCAACAGCCAGATCTGGAAGATCCGGGTATCGACATCCTCCATATTATATTCGCTATGGGCGATGCCGGTGCCGGCGGACATCACCTGAACATCGCCCGCTTCGGTGCGGCCGTGATTGCCCAGATTGTCCTTGTGGGTGATCGCCCCTTCACGGACATAGGTGATGATTTCCATGTCCGAATGGGGGTGCGGCGGAAAGCCGGTCTTGGGCGCGATCACATCGTCGTTCCAGACGCGCAGATTGCCCCATCCCATCCGATCGGGATCATGGTAGTTCGCGAAGGAAAAATGGTGATGCGCGTCAAGCCAGCCATGGTTTGCGCCACCCAGGCTGCTGAAGGGCCGCAGTTCGATCATCGTCCGTCTCCTTCCGGGGCCGCGCCGTGGCGGCTGTGTCCGTTGAGGAAATAGGCGCAGACGTTCAGCTTATAAATGCGAATGATCGAAATTCATCGTTTCCATTTTCGCTATGTGGTTGGCACCGCGGCAGGCGCGCCTGTATCCGTCGCGGGCGCGGTTTCGGGTTTCGGCGGCACCGGGGCGGCCGGCTTGGGCATCAGCAGCGCTGCGGTTTCGATCGTATCGAGCGCGTCGCGCGCGGCATCGTAGCGCCGGGCGGCGGCAATCCAGTCGGTCGCCCGCTCGCGCCCCGGCATCCGCGATACTTCGGCCAGTGCTTCGGCCACCCGCCCCGCTTCCAGCGCGCGGCGGGCACGGGCCAGGCGATCGGCCGGGGCCGGCGATGGCGCATTGGCCTTGCGCACGACGATCAGCCCGGCAATCTCGCGCCGGAAACCATCCCACCAGCCTTCATTCGGCGCCTGCGACGCAAGCTTCGGCGCGATTTCGATCAATCCCGCGCGCAATTCATCCAGCGTCACCGGCTGGCGGCCAGCGGCAATCACCGTCGCCACCGCCTGCGGCTGGCTGGCGCCGAACCGATCGCGCAACAGCCCTTCGATATAGCCAAGCTGCACCCCGCGATCGAGCGCGCGTCGCGCAGCAAAGGCCACCAGCAGCCCTTCGGCCCGATCGGCATTGCCCACCGCCGCATTCGCGCGCACGTCGATCTGGCCGAGCCGCGCTTCGATTTCGGCAACGCGCCGGTCGATCGCGGCTTCGGCCATCGGATCGGTCGCCGGCAGCGATGGAACGGCCGCCAGCGGCCCCGACGGCGCAGGCACGGCCGGAGTGGATGGTACCGCGCCGGTCGTCAGGAATTCAGCGGCAGGCCGCCAGGCGTGGACAGTATAGGCCGCAGCCCCGGCGCCGATCAGGAACGTCACACCCACCAGCAGCAGCGTCCGCTTCACACCGCCCGATCGCGGCGCCACCGGCATCACCGGCGCTGTCTGCGCCTCTTGTTCCGTCGTCATCCCGTCCATCCCGTCCGCCATCATCCCACCTGATCGCACAGCCGTGCCGCCGCCGCCAGTACGGCCGCATCATCGGGGCGATCCGCCACGGCAACCGCCGCCCAGCCCGGCCCGGCCGCTTCGGCCGCCGCCTGGCTGATCGTCGCGATCCGGATATGCCCGCGCTCCCCCACCATTCCGGCGAACACCCGCGCGGCATGGGGCGAATGCAGCAGAACCACCGCCTGTTCGGCCAGGGCCGCGCGCGCCGCTGCGGCCAGTTCGGCCACCGGATCGGCGGCATAAACGATCACCCGCGCGATCGTCAGCGCCGGATGCTGCGCGGCGCGATGTTCCCGCCCCGCCAGATGCAGCACATGGGCGTGGCCCGCCGCCGCGATCAGATCGAGCAGCGCGATGGCGTCGCGATCGCCGGCACGCACATCGGCAAAGCCCGCCGCGCGCGCGGCCGCCGCCGTCGCGTCCCCCACCGCGAACACCGGCAACGCGTGATAATCGGCCAGATGCGCCCCGCCAAAGCGCAGCGCATTGGCCGATGTCAGCATCAAGGCATCGAACTGATCAGCGGCCGGCGCCTGCCACGCCACGCCACGCACCGCAAACAAAGGGGCCACTGTCGTCGCCAGCCCCAGCGCCGTCGCCCGCGCCACGGTCGCCGAAGCGGCCGGCTCGGGCCGCAGGACAAGAACGCCCCTCACCCCCCGAACAATGCCCGCAAGGCGGGGCTGGCGCGCGCCAGCAGATCCTGGGCAAGCGCTGCCGCGTCGGCGGCGCTCGCAATATGCCGCTCACCGGCCACGCATTCCGCACCGTCTTCGCTCAGAATTTCAGCGCGCAGATACAGCCCCGCGCCATCGGGTTGCGCCAGCGCCGCCACCGGCGACCGGCAATCGGCGGCAAGCGCCGCCAGAAACGCGCGTTCGGTATCGACGCAAACATGTGTTACCGCATCGTCGATCGCGGCCAGCGCCGCCCGCATGTCCGCATTGGCCGCCAGCGTCTCGATCCCGACCGCCCCTTGGGCCGGCGCCGGCAGCATCACATCCAGCGGGATCGGCGTACCGATATCAGGCCGGTCCAACCGTTCCAGCCCGGCCGCCGCCAGCAATGTCGCATCCGCATCGCCCGCCGCCAGCTTGGCCAGCCGTGTATCGACATTGCCGCGAAACAGCGTGACCGAAACGTCCGGCCGTGCGCGCCGCACCTGCGCCGATCGCCGGGGGGATGATGTGCCGACCACCGCATTTGCCGGCAGCGCGGCCAGATCCGTCACCCCGATCAGCCGGTCGCGCACGTCGGCACGCGGCAGCATGGCGGCGATGATGATCTCGGCCGGGCGGATCGTTTCGACATCCTTCATCGAATGGACCGCGAAATCGATCTCGCCGTCGATCAGCGCGCGATCCAGTTCCTTGGTCCACAGCGCCTTGCCGCCGACTTCGGCGAGCGCACGATCCTGAATGCGATCGCCGCTGGTGCGGATCGGCACGATCGCGATCGCGTCCTCGCCCCAGCCATGGGTGGTGCGAAGCGCGGCCGCGACCATGCGGGCCTGGGTGAGCGCAAGCGGCGAACCGCGGGTGCCAAGACGAAGAGGAAACTGCATGGCTGTTGCCCTACAGCGCCGCGCGGTGGCAGGGAAGAAGGCATGACCCTGATCCTCGGCATCGAATCTTCCTGTGATGAAACCGCCGCCGCGCTCGTCACCGGCGATCGCGTGATCCGCGCGCACCAATTGGCCGGCCAGGAAGCCGCGCATCGCCCGTTCGGCGGCGTCGTTCCCGAAATCGCGGCCCGCGCGCATGTGGAAATGGTGACCCCGCTGGTCGAAGCCGCATTGGCCGAAGCCGGCGTCACCTTGGCCGATGTCGATGCGATCGCCGCCACCGCCGGCCCCGGCCTGATCGGCGGGGTGATGGTCGGCCTCGTTACCGGCAAGGCGCTGGCGCTCGCCGCCGGCAAACCGCTGGTCGCCGTCAACCATCTGGAAGGCCATGCGCTGTCCCCGCGTCTGGCCGATCCCGATCTGGAATTCCCCTATCTGCTGCTGCTGGTGTCCGGCGGGCATTGCCAGTTGCTGCTGGTCGACGGCGTTGGCCGCTATCGCCGGCTGGCCACCACCATCGACGATGCCGCTGGCGAAGCGTTCGACAAGACCGCCAAGCTCCTCGGCCTCGGTTTTCCCGGCGGCCCTGCGGTCGAAAAGGCCGCCTTTGCCGGCGATCCCAAAGCCGTGCCGCTGCCGCGTCCGCTGGTCGGATCGGCCGAACCGCATTTTTCCTTCGCCGGCCTCAAGAGCGCGGTGCTGCGCGCACGCGATTCGGGCAAATACCGGCCCGAGGACATCGCCGCCGCCTTCCAGCAGGCCGTGGTCGATTGCCTGATCGACCGCACGAAACGCCAGTTGCCCCGAATCCACGCCACCGCGCTCGTCGTAGCCGGGGGGGTTGCCGCCAACACGGCGGTGCGCACCGCGCTGCAACGGCTCGCCGCCGATCATGGCCTGCGCTTCGTCGCCCCGCCCTTGTGGCTGTGCACCGACAATGCCGCGATGATCGCATGGGCCGGCGCCGAACGCTTCCGCGCCGGGTTGACCGATCCGCTCGACGTGCCGGCGCGCGCGCGCTGGCCGCTGGATCCAACAGCAGAAAAAGCGCGTGGCGCGGGAGTGAAGGCATGATCGGCATCATCGGCGGCGGCGCATGGGGCACGGCACTCGCGCAGGTCGCCGCCGCACAAGGCCGCGAAGTGCGCCTCTGGGCGCGCGAACCCGAAGTGGTCGATTCGATCAACCGCACCCACGAAAATGCGCTGTTTCTGGCGGGAATCCCGCTATCGCCATCGATCCGCGCGAGCGATGATCTCGCCTGGGTGGCCCAAGCCGATCCGCTGCTGATCGTCACCCCGTCGCAGCATATGCGCCATGTTCTCGCCCAGCTTGATGCAAGGCCACGCCATCTGATCCTGTGCGCCAAGGGGATCGAGGCCGGTTCGATGCGGCTGATGCACGAAGTGGCGCACGAAGCCTGCCCGACCGCGACGATCTCGGTCCTGTCCGGCCCTACCTTCGCCCATGAAGTCGCCAAAGGCCTGCCCACCGCGATCACGCTCGCCTGCGCCGATGACGATGCCGGCGCGCGCGTCGCCGGCCTGATCGCGCGTCCCGCCTTCCGCCCCTATCTGTCGACCGACGTGGTAGGCGCCGAAATTGGCGGCGCGGTGAAGAATGTCCTCGCCATCGCGTGCGGCGTCGTCGAAGGGCGCGGCCTTGGCCAGAATGCCCGTGCCGCGCTGATCAGCCGGGGCTTTGCGGAAATGACGCGCTTCGGCCTCGCCCGTGGCGCGCGGGCCGAAACGCTGGGCGGCCTGTCCGGCCTCGGCGATCTGGTGCTGACCTGCTCGTCCACCAGTTCGCGCAATTTCTCGCTGGGTGTCGGGCTGGGCCAGGGCCGCGCGGCAAGCGACTTGCTCGCCGATCGCCGCACCGTCGCCGAAGGGGCGTTTACCGCGCCTGTGTTGCGGGAAGCGGCGGCGGCAGCCGGCGTCGACATGCCGATCACTCATGCCGTTTGCGCCCTGCTGGACGGCCAGGCGACGGCCGATGAAGTGGTCGAAGCCCTGCTCGCCCGGCCGATCCGCGCCGAGCGCTGATTACGGCAGCGTCGCGGCCTGATCGCCCGATGGCGGACTGCCCTTCTTCATGCGGAAAAGCACGCGGTCCTCGGCGGTGAAGCCCTTGAACCAGATCACCGCGCCATAGCTCAGCAGGATCAGCGGCACGCCCACCGTCAGTTCCAGCCATTCGGGCACCTGGATCGCGACAAAGCCGACGACCGTCGCCACGGCGGACGCCCAGATCAGCGCCCAGCGCCAGCCCGATACCGGCGCATCGAGCAACTTCGCCAGCAACCGCGACTTGGCGATCGAGGCAAAGCCCAGCGCGATCGGCAGCGCCATCGCCGGCCCGATCGCCTGCACGGCAACGGGCAGATGCAGCGCCTGCGCGCCAAGGACGAACGCGAAACTCAACGCCACCTGCAGGCTGATCGTCGCCAGCGAGATCATCAGGTTGCGGTGCCGGGCGATATAGATCAGCGCGGATTCGGATACGACCGCCGTCGCGGCCACGACTTCGGCGAACAGCAGGAAGGCGAGCGCGGCGGTGCCGCCGACAAATTCGGGGCCGGCCAGGCCCATCACCGCTTCGCCGGGGATCGACAGCGACAAGGCGATGCCGGCCTGCGCGGCGATGATCCAGAACCCCACCTGGCGCACCTGGGCTGCCACGGCCGCCTTGTTGCCGGCCTCCAGATTCTGGGTGATCACCGGTCCCAGGATCGGATCGAAGCTGGTTTTCAGCTTCTGCGGCAGGGTTACGATCTGCTGCGCGACCCAGTAGATTCCGACGATGGCCGGCGGAAAGAACAGGCCGAGGATGAAGCGATCGACGTTGCGCGTCGCCCATTCGATCGCATCGGCTGCCGCCAGCGGCATGTTGCGCCGGGCGATCAGGAACAGCGGTCGCGGTTCGGGCCGCCAGCCGTGCGGGAATCCGTAGGATCGGATGAACGGCCATAAGGATGCGGCCAGCGCGGCGACCATCGACAAGGCATAGGCCAGGATCAGGCCATCGCGCGCCGAATAGAAATAGAGGCCGAACGCCGCGATGCTGATCGTCCACGGCTCGATCACGGCGCGCGCGCGCACGGTGGCGGCGACATTGCGGCGATAAGCGAGCGCCGCCAGCGAAATATCCGACCAGGCGATCGCGAAGATCGTCAGCGGCAGCAGTTGTTCCAGCCCGTTGATCTGGCTGTTGGGAAACATCAGCTGCGGTAGCGCGGCCAGAATCAGCGCGGCGACGGCCGACGCCAGCCCCGCGATCAGCAACGCATCCCACACGATATGGACATGCGGCCGTTCGTTCCGGGATAATTGCTGGGCCAGCCCGCGCTTCAACCCGAAGGTCGCCAGTTGGGCGGCAAATTCGATCACCAGGATCGCCAGCGCAAAACGCCCCAGTTCGGTCGGGCCATATAGCCGGCCGGCAATGAACAGAAACGGGATGCGCGCCAGCAGGCGCAGCAGAAAGCCGAAAAAGTTCGTGCGCCCGCCCTTCGCCAGATCGGCGATGTCGTCCTTGTGCGCGCCCGCCCCCGATCCCGGCTTGTCCATCGGTGGCTTCTTAGGGCCTTGATGCACGGGCGGCGAGCACGAATTGCAACGGGCGCCATCGACGCATCTGAAAGGGCCGTCCTGCGCCGGCGAGGACAAAGACCCGGCTGCGCCCGTCGTCCCGGCCAACATCCGCTGGCATCCGGGGCCGGCTTTACGCATGCTGGCGCGATGACCGATCCGCTTTTCACCCCCGTCGCCATCGGCGCGCTCAACCTGCCCAATCGCATCGTGATGGCCCCGATGGGCCAGGGCAAGGCATCGGGCGGGCTGCCTGACGATGGCTATCCGGCTTATTATGCCCGCCGCGCAGCGGGCGGTGCGGGCCTGATCGTCAGCGGCGCGACCGCGATCGGCCATCCAGAGGCCGCATTCGACGAGAACGAACCCCATTTCCACGGCGATGCCCTGGCCGCCTGGGCACGCGCCATCGCCGCCGTTCATACCGCCGGCGGGCGGATGATGCCGCAGATCGGCCATGCCGGCCTGCAGGGGCTTGCCCCCGTTGCCCCGCCATGGGCCGGGATCGGGCCATCGGGCATCTGGCTGCCATCGGCCCAGGTGGGCCAGCCGTCAGGCCCGGAACGCCACGGCGGCGCGGCGATGACGCTCGCCGATATCGACGCGGTGATCGCCGCCTTTGCGCAGGCCGCCGGCGATGCGAAGCGGCTGGGCTTTGACGGGGTCGAAATTCACGGCGCGCACGGTTTCCTGATCGATCAGTTCCTGTGGGCGCGCACCAACCGGCGGGCCGATGGCTATGGCCAGGATCGCACCCGCTTTGCAGCCGAGGTGATCGCCGCATGCCGCGCCGCGGTCGGCCCCGATTTTCCGATCGCGCTGCGTTTTTCGCAGTTCAAGATGACCGATTATGACGCCCGTCTGGCGAACACGCCGGATGAACTGGCGGCCATCCTGATCCCGCTGGCGGATGCCGGCGTCGATATCTTCGATTGTTCGCTGCGCCGTTTCTGGCGGGTCGAATTTCCCGGCAGCCCGATGAATCTGGCCGGCTGGGCCAAGAAACTCACCGGCAAGGCGGCGATCGCCGGCGGGGGCATCGGGCTGGAGAAAACCGCGCTCGAATATGGCGAGAACGGCGTCTACGGGCAGGTCGCCGATGCGTCGATCGCGCATCTCGATGATGTGCGCGATCGGCTGGATCGGGGTGAATTTGATCTGGTTGCGCTCGGCCGGTCGATCCTGGGCGATGCCGCCTGGCCGGCCAAGGTGCGATCGGGCCGGCACGAAACGCTCCAGCCCTATCGCCCCGAATTGCTCGCCGTGCTGAGCTGACGGCTCAGCCCGCCGTCAGCTTCCACAGCAGCAGCAACAGCCCGCCACCGAACGCCAGGTTGAGCAGCGGCAGGGTGCGGAACGCGCTGCGCGATTCGGGCTTGGCGAAACGCTGCGCCACCATGCTCGGCACCCACAACAGCCACAGTTCGGCGATCAGCACGACGATCAGCGCGGCAATCCCGGCCCAATAGCCATAATCCGCCGCCACCATCGCCCGCGCCTGCGGCGGCCACAGCGGCACCAGGCCGCGCAGCATCAGCCCCACCGTCATCGGGATCGCCAGCACCATCGGCAGCAGCCAGGTGGGATGGGTGATCCAGCGCAGCGGTCCCATCGTCCCGCCCACCGGAATCGCCAGACGCACGGTGGCCAGCAGCGCCATCAGCGCGAGCAGGGCGGCGAACGCCCAGCCATCGATCGGCATCATGACGCCACCTGCATGGCGGCCGCCGCGTCGCCGGCCTTGTCCGCCTTGTGCACCTCGAATGTTTCGCCGGGCTTGCCGAACAGCACGCCCAGTTTCTGCTTCAGCCCCGGTGCGGCCCGGAAATCGCGGGCGAGAAAGCGGAACTCATGCGCCAGGATCGTGATCGGATTGTTCGATTTCACCTGCCGGGTGATGCCATAAACCGGCGGGGTATGATCTTCGAGCCGCTGATAGGTGCCGAACACATGATCCCAGATGTTAAGCAGGCCGCCATAATTGCGATCGATATACAGCGGGTTGCTGGCATGGTGGACGGCATGGTTGCTGGGCGTGCAGAACAGCCATTCGAACCACGGTGCCAGCCGGCCGACCCGTTCGGTGTGGCAGATCGTCTGGAACGCCGGCGCGCTCATCGCGAACAGCACCAGGATCAGCGGGTGGAACCCCAGCAGCACGATCGGCAGCCAGGTGATGAAACGATAGACGGTCGAAAACGGCGTATGGCGCAGATTGACTGTGAAATCATAGGTTTCAGCCGAATGGTGGATCGAATGATCGGCCCATAGCAGGCGCACTTCATGGCCCGCGCGGTGGAACCAGTAATAACCGAACTCACCGACGATGAAGTAGATCGGCAGCGTCCACCATTCCACCGGAACGCGCAGCGGCGTCAGGTTGTAGAAGAAGAACAGCCCGCCGATCAGCAGGGCATTCAGGAACAGGCCTTCCGCGATCGGCCCGAACGGGAACAGCATGAAATTGGCAGCGCCTTCACCCTGAAGCGGGCGTTTGCCCTCGCGCCAGCGCAGGAAGATTTCCGCCATCACGCAAAACACCAGAAAGATCCCGGCCCCCGTCCCATATATGGCGACGGCCTGCGCCACCTGGGCTGTAAATTCGCCTTCCATGCCCTCGTCCTGTTCCCTTTATCTTGTTTTCACTACGGCCCGATCGTCAGGCCTGTTCCGCTCCGCTGGGCGGCAATGCCGCAAGCGCATCCAGCAAGCGCGCGATCTGAAAGGCAAAAAAGCTGTCGAGATGATCGGGCCGCGCCGTCAATTCGAGCATCTGGCCAACAGGTTCGCGCAAATGTTCATCCAGGCTTTCCAGCTGCCCCGGCTGCAGGCCGCTGCGTTCCGCGCGATCGCGGATCTCGGCATTGATCGCGCCCATGATCACGCTCCAGACCCACAGGGTCGAACGGGCGAGGTCCACGCCTTCTTGCCCGGCCCGCTGCAACGCTCGGATCACCAGCGCCGAACGATCGAACCAGGCGACCGACGTGTTGCCGCCTTCCCATGTCAGCATGGTGATCAGTTGCGGATGGCGCAGGAAAAACGCCCGCACGGCATAGGCCCAGGCGGCAATCATCTCGGCCGGTGTGGCGGCTTCGTCGACGGCAACGACCAGTTCGCTCAACATCCGCTCGGTCAGCGCCTGCATCAGATCGTTGCTGCTGCCGAAATAGGTATAGATCGCCATCGGCGTCACGCGCAGCGCGCGGGCCAGGCCACTCAGCGAAAAGGGCGTTCCCGGCTGATCGACCAGCATATCCGCCGCCGTCGCCAAAATCGCCTCGCGCGAAATCCTGGGCGGACGGCCACGTCGCGCACCTTCCTTCGCCGGCAGCGCCGTCATGGTGCGATCGCCTCTGTGCGGATCATATTCATGCCATATATATTATATGGCATCCTTAAATAGCGCCAGCCCATTTTTGGGGGCTGGCGCCGCACCGGGCTATTTCGCCCTGACGATTTTCGGCATCCGATAGCTGCCGTCGACCAGCGGGGCCATCGGCCCATAATAGCGGGCCGCAAACTGGAACGTGTCGCCGCGCGCGGTTGGCAGCCAGTTGCGCGCCTGTTCGGGGTCCACCGGCTTGTCGGGCTGGAGGTAGAAGGTCACGCGCCCGTCGCGCACCGCAAACGCGCCGGCCGCCACCTGATAGCTGGTCACGCTGTAGCGGTTGATCGGATTGGGAATGAAATAGCCGGCCGAATCATACACCGGCAGTTCCCAGAACTCGGTGACGGGCGGCATGTCCTTCAGGTCGAAGCTGATCGTGTAGCGGCGATTGCCGTCGAGCGGGCGGCCCTCGCTGTCGCGGAAATTATAGGCGATCGTGTGCGACTGATATGGCACCGGGGTCCCCCAGGCGACATCGTCCGCACCGGCCTTGGCGACATAATCAAGGTCATCATGCCGCAGGCTCGATTGCAGCCGCCAGCCGTTCATATCGACAAGGGACGCTTCCAGCGCCGCCTTCGCCGTGCGGCGGGCGCCGTCGAAACCGGCCTGTGCCGCTGCCTTCTGCGCCGGGGTCAGCGCGTCAGGGTCGAACAGCACGCCGGCGCGCACGCCCAGCTTCGCCAGCCGCGCCAGGGTGGCCTGTTCCTTCACCGAATCGGTGCGGCCGGTGATTGCCGGGTCGTTGATCGCCAGGCTCAGCAGTTGGAGATAATCGACGGCGGTCATCGTCCGCCCATAATCGACGATCTGGCGCATGCGCGGGAAGGTGCGGTAATTGCCTTTCACGATCGGCTGTTCGGCCAGCGGCGGCAACCTGCCGCCATGCGCCGTCCACAGGCTCAGCGGGGCTGCCGCCACCCCATGCACCACGCTGCGCGCCGCCTGCATGTCGGCGTCATCGCGCGTCGTAACCGCCACACGCACCGCCAGGGTGAAGCTGTCGGACGTCGCCTTGATGATCTCGGTCGATCGGAACCCGGCCGGGATCGCGCCGCGCCAGTGCGGGCCGACGATCAGGTAGCGCTGCGCCTGATTGCCGGTGAATTGCGATCCGGCCATGAAGAACCAGTTGGCGTTCTGGTCGCCTGCCTGGATGCTCCAGTAACGCTGCCCGGCCACCGCTGGCGCCTCGATCACGATCGGTTCGGCCGACACGTCGAACGCGCCGCCCGAATACAGCGTTGATGCGTTAACGGTGGTCGCATAGCGCACCGATGCGTCCATCAGATTGTCATAGGCCTGCACCCGGTTGATGCCGCGAAAGGCCGGCTGCCCTTCGAACTGGGTGTAAACGTAGCGCAGCTCGTAAAAGCCGGCGATGTTCAGCCCCCAGTAGAATGCTTCGGCGGTGAGCGCCTCGATCTCCGAATGGGGCAGGCCGGCTTCGATTCCCGCCGCCGGCAGCGCCGGCGGTTGCGCCGCCGCCGCCGGGGTGGACGCCATCAGCAAAGCCGCAAGCCACAAGGTACGCATCATTTATCCCCGGATTGGAGCCTGACCGGCAGGATCGAGAGCGCGGCCAGGACAAGAACGACAAGAAAAAGCTCGAACGCAATGCGATAACTGCCGCTGGCATCGAACGCCGCGCCGATGACATGGAGGCCCAGCAGGTTGAGCGGCATCGTCAGCGGCGATGTCAGCCCCATGGCCAGGCCGAGCGACGCCACGCCGAACCGCCGCCCGGCGATCACCCCCCATAAGGGCATCACCCCGCCCACCGCCGGCCCCGCCAGGACCGCCGCGATCAGCAGAAGCGGATAGGATGGCCCGGCGATCAGCACGATCAGCAATGCCGCATTGAGCGCGACGACCACCAGATACAGCCCGCGCGGATCGATCCGGTCGGCCAGCGCGCCGATCACCAGCTTGCCGATCAGCGCCGCGCCGGACACGGTGGAAACCAGCATCGTCGCCTGCGCCAGGCTGAACCCGCGATCCATGCCATATGCAATCAGGCTGGCGAGCAGCGCGCCGTTGGTGGCCATCAGCGCACCGACGGCAAAGCCGATCAGCCAGAAATCGCGACAGCGCAACAGCATCGCCACCGTCAGCGGCGGGGCCGCCCGCGCGCGATTGCGTGCAGCCGCTTTGTCTTCGCGCGGCAGCAGCCACGGGGCGAGCGCGACCACCGCAATGCCGGTGACGATCCCGATCGTCGCAACCGCCCCGCGCCAGTCGCCATGGTCGATCAGGGCCGCCATGGCCGGCACGATCACCAGCCCGCCGGCCGATGCCGAAACCGATACGATGCCCAGCGCCAGCCCGCGCCTGACGACGAACCAGCGCGCGGTGAGCGTCGATGCCGTGACCGGGCCGAGCGCGGCCGTGCCCGACGCCAGCAGCAGGAAGGCGGCGGCGGCCATCATCGGTATGCTGCGGCTGGCGGCGATGGCCAGCCATCCGCCCGCAAATGCGATCGCGCCCGCCATCAGCACCATGCGCGCCGGCAGCCGATCGAGCGCGCGGCCGATCAATGGCGAAAAGAACGCCATGCCCAGCACCAGAATCATCAGCCCGCGATTGACGTCGGCACGCGGCAGGCCGAACTCGGCCGACAGCGGCTTGACCAGCAGGCCAAACCCGTAGGACGTGCTGCCAATCGCCGCCATCTGCGCGAAAAACAGCAAGCCCAGCGCGCACCAGGCCCTGGCCGGGGTCGGAAAGACCGGCGCGGCGACGATCGCGATCCGATCTTGCGCCGTCGCCACCGCGGTCAAACCTGCGCCTTGGGACCGACCGGGCGATCGCCGATGATCGTCACCCGTTCCAGATCGCGCGGCCCCACATAATCGGCGACGCCATAATGCTGGGTCGACCGGTTATCCCAGAACGCGATCGCCCCAGGGCTCCAGCGGAACCGCACCTGATATTCCGGGCGTTTCACCTCGTCGAACAACAGGCGCAGCAGGTCCACGCTCTCGGCGGGATCGATATCGGCGATCGCGGTGGTGAAGCCGCTGTTGACGTTCAGCACCCGTTCCCCGGTTTCAGGGTGGATGCGGACGACCGGGTGGCGCTGCGGCGGGTGCCGGGCCACGAACGCGGCATGCTTTTCGGGCGTATCGAGATGCCGGCCGAAAGATACGACGCCATCATGGATCGCATCCAGATGTTCGATCCGCGCGCGAACATCCGGGTCAAGCCCGGCATACACCGCCGCCATGTTCGCCCATAATGTATCGCCGCCCAGTTCAGGCAGGGTGCAGGCCTTGAGGATCGACGCGGCCGACGGCGTATCGCGAAACGTGGTGTCGCTGTGCCAGAAATCGGCCGCCGGCGCGGTGCGGCCAACACGCACGCCGCCATCCGAATAGATTCGCAGCAATTCCGGATAGTCCGGGTGCGCTGAAAGCGGATGCACCTCCAGTTCGCCAAACGCCTTGCCCAGCGCGACGTGGCCGGCACGGTCGAGCGCCTGATCGCGGAAGAACAACACCTTATAGCGCAAAAGCGCCGCCCGGATCGCCGCAATCCCGGCGGCATCGACGGTCATCAGATCGACCCCGCTTATTTCCGCGCCGATCAGCGGCTGGACGGGGGAAATGGTCATGCCCACGGGCAATACCCGGCGCAAATCTGGGCATGCTTCATCAACGCTCTCCTCAGCAGGCAAAGATCGCCTCGGTGCAAACTGAACAAAAGAACAGCTTTCTATGCGCGCAAAAACGATCCAAAAACCTCGATTTTGCTGAATGTACTCTCCAGCTTGAGAAGAAATTTAAGCGAGCCTCGAACGCTCGTCAAGCATCATATGTACATCTGTACAGCCCCATCAGCCGAACAAACGCTGCATCCAGGCCGCTGAAATCGTGTCGAGAAACGCCGCCCGCTGGGGGATTGGCAGCAGCGACGCGCGCTCGATCAGCGGCTGGGTGGCGGCCGACCAGATGATTCCGTCCAGTCGATCGGCCCGCGCAAATCCCCGCCCGGCCAGCCACTGGACGGAAGCCGCCCCGCGCAGGTTGCGAAAGGTGGCGGCCAGTTCATGCAGGTCGGGCAAGCGCACCGCCGCCGTGGCGAAGGCCGCCAGCGCGGCGAGATCGGCCCGCTCATGGCCATCCGCATCCAGCGCGATGCGCGACAGGATTTCGGGCGGCGATGGCGCATCGGCGACCACCGCATTGATCGCGCGCGCCTGCAGTTCATGCGCGGCATCGACGACGATATCGTCCTTTGACGGATAGAAATAGGTGGTCGATGCCACCGACAGCCCGGCTTCGGCCGCGATGTTGCGGTGCGTCAGCCCGTCAATGCCCACCTTGCCGCTCAGCCGGATCGTCGCTTCAACGATCTGCTGCTTGCCCGCCGGCCGTTCCGCAAGGCCGTGCGCTGCGGGCAGGGCCGGCGCTGCCGCCGGCATGATGGCCCGGCCACACAGCCGATCCTCCAGCCGCATCAGCACCTCGATGATCCGGGCATGCCGCGTCACCGTCACGCGATCGAGCATGATCAGCGAAACCAGCCCCTGCGCCACGGCCGCCCAAATCGCCCGCGCCTCGTCGTCCAGCCCCGCCAGCACCGGCAGCGATTGCCAGAAAGCATCCGCCCGGCGATCGGCGCGCGCCATGATCGCAGTCGCCCGATCCGCGCTGTCCGTCGTCCGCAGCGCCCGTATGACTTCCGGGACCGCAACGGTCGCCAGCCCCTGTGCATCGACCAGCGCGCACAGCACCGCCGACACCAGCGCCCCCGGCCCGCCTGGCGAAACCGGCCCGGCGTTCAGCGTCGCGGCGGTGGCCGCGCGCCAGGCCTCGATCCCGTCCTCGATCCGGTCGAGCATGGCCGCCAGCAGCCGATCGCGCGTCTTGAAATGATAGACGACCGCCGACGGCGCGACATCCGCCGCGGTGGCCACCGATCGCATCGTGACATGGCCCAGCCCCGCGTCCAGGCACAGCCGCGCCGCCGCATCCGATATTCTGGAGGCCGCGTTGCCCGCCATCACCATCTCCGTTCAGGACCAGCGGATTGGCGGCCGATGCGGCGGATGGCAAGCCCCGCCACCCGGCATCAGCCAACGTCCGGCGCGAGAAACAACCGGACGACATTGGCGATGAAGGCATCGTCAAGCGGCTCCAGCAACATGTTGGATCGATATTGCACCGCCCCCACCAGCATGTGGATCAAATCGCCCACCGGCACATCGCTGCGCAGCAAGCCGCGCGCGCCCAGCAGATGCAGGATATCCTCCAGCGGCTTGCGCCGGTCATAATGGTGCGTCTGCGTCAGGGTGCGCAGCGCATCATCCTCATACATGGCGGCGGATACCGAAATGCTGACGGCGGCGGCCCGTCGATCGCTGACGATGCGGGCGAACGCCGCCACCATCCGCGCGAAAATGGCCCGCAATTCGGCATCGGAACGCTCGGCCAGTCCGGCGGTCATCTCGTCGTCGGAACTGTGCACGCTCATTACATGGTCGAGCGCGGCCAGCAGCAGATCCTGGCGATTGGCCCAGCGGCGATAGATGGCCGGCCGGGTCGTGCCCGCCACGCGGGCAACCGCATCGAACGAAAAGCCGCGATAGCCCTGGCGCGCAAGCACCGTGCACGCCGCTTCCAGCAACGCTTCATCCAGTTCGGCGCTTTTCGGCCGTCCACGCAACGGCCCGTCCGGCTCGATCCCATCCATCCCCATCCCCGCTGCCGGCTTTCATAAAACTGTCTCCGCTTTCCAATACAGCCCCGCATCGAAATAGAAAACGATGCACGAGTGTATCGTATTTATGACTGTTTCGTGAAAGGAACCCGATCCGTGTCGCTGCCCCAGAACCGCGCTTACCCCTTGGCCTTCGCGCTCGCGATGGCGCTTGCCGTCACGCCGACCCGGGCCGAAGTGGAGGCCGCAGCCGCAGCCGAAGCCCCCGGCGACGTCATCGTCGTGACCGCCCAGAAACGCGCCGAATCGATCCTCGATGTGCCGCTCAGCCTGTCGGCCTTCGATTCGAAGACGCTGGACAATATCGGCGCGGATACGCTGGAGGATGTCAGCCTCTACACCCCCGGTTTCGAGGTTCGCGAACAAAGCGTCGGCGCCCCCGGATTCGTCGTGCGCGGCATCACGTCGGACGGGATCGGCGAACAGCGCGTATCGATCTATCTCGATGGTGTTTCCACCTCGGCGGTCGCGGCCTCCAGCTTCGAACTGCACGATATCGAACGGGTCGAAATCGCCAAAGGCCCCCAATCCACCCTGTTCGGGCGCGGTGCGATGATCGGCGGGGTCAACATCATCCAGAACAAGGCCGGCAATGATTTTCTGCTGAAGGCCGGTATGGGCCTTGGCGACTATGGCTATCGCATGGCCGAAGGGGTCGCCAACGCGCCGCTGATCGATGACGTGCTGGCGGTGCGCGTCGCCGTGCGCGCCCGCAAGCGCGACGGCTATATCCGCGATCTGGCCGGCGGCCCCGGCTACAATGCCGTCGATACCCTGGCCTATCGCGGTGCGGTGAAGTTCCAGCCCGCGTCCAACCTGCGCTTCGACCTGATCTATAATCGCGAGGAAAATACCCCGAACGGCGGCACGGGCTTCAAATCCAACACCTTCCTGCCGCGCGATCCGGCAACGGGCGCGGTCGTCGGCGATCTCAAGCCCGGCAGCGGCGTGGTGCTGCGCGGGTTCGGCGGGCTTGGTGGCGACCGGCTCTACATCGACCGCCATATCGACGATGTCAGCCTGCTGGGCGCCTGGGAACTCACCGACGCGCTGACGCTCGGTTCGATCACCGGCTACCGCAAATATCGCAACATCGAATCCTTCGATCCCGATGGCACCTGGATGAACATCATCGCCGGCATCGGCGAAAGCTGGGGCGATCAGACGACACAGGAACTGCGCCTGACCTACGACAATAAGGGCGCGTTCCGCGGTACGATCGGCGCATCCTATGTCGATCTCAGCAACAGCGATCGCTACATCTTCCAGTTCGACGAACGCGCGACCGCCCTGCTGTTCAGCGGCGGCCTGCTGCGCAGCGCCCCGATGGGGATGACGCAGGCGCAGATCCTCGCCGCGCTTGGGCCGATGGGCGCGGCGCTCAAGCCCGTCCACCGCGATGATTCCACCTTCGCATCGTCCGCCCGCACGATCGACATCTATGGCGACGGCACGTGGGAGGCGACCGACCGGCTGTCGCTCACCGCCGGCCTGCGCTGGACGCATGATGACAAGACGTCGACCGTGGTCGGCACCTTGCCCAACGGGCCAAGCACCCTCACCCGTGGCGGCATCTTCTTCCAGCCGACCGCCAATGGCGCAACGCTGTCCACCGACGGGCGTTTCAGCGGCCTCAGCTGGCGCATGGCCGCGAATTACGAACTGGGCGACACCGTCAACGCCTATCTCACTTATGGCCGCGGCCGCCGTTCGCCCGCGCTCAACATCGTCTCAACGGGCAGCAGTTCGGTCGCCCCGGCCGAAATCGTCAATTCCTACGAAGCCGGGTTGAAGGCACGCGCGCTCGGTGGCAGGATTAGTTTCGATGGTTCACTATATTATTATGACTATAGCAACTTCCAGACGGTGAAGACGATCAACGGTACGCTCACCACGGTCAATGCCGGCGCGGCCGAAGCCTATGGCTTCGAAGGCCAGATACAGGCAAAACCCGCGCATTGGGCTACTTTGTTCGCCAACTACAGCTATAATCATGCGCGGCTCACCAGCGGCGATTATGACGGCAACCGCTTCCGCAACGCGCCCGATCACACCTTCTCGCTCGGCGCGTTCCTGACCGCGCCGATCGGCGACACCGAACTCTATTTCAACCCGGCCTATAGCTGGCAGTCGAAATTCTTCTTCGACGACGACAATGACAAGACCGCGCTCCAGCCCGCCGATTTCCGTGTCGACGAATTTCAGGAATCCTACGGCCTACTCAACCTGCGGCTCGGCCTGCGCGCCGCCGATGAACGCTGGGGCGTGGAATTGGCTCTCAAGAATGCACTCAACCAGGATTATGTGATCGACGCGGGCAATACCGGCGACAATTTCGGCATCCCCAGCTTCATCGCGGGCCAGCCGCGCATGTTCAGCGCCGAACTGAAGTTCAAGCTTTGATCCACCGCCTTCCCCTTCCTTGGAAAGACCCGAAAATCATGACGCTGTTCACCCGTTTTTCCCGCCGCGCGATGATCGCTTCGTCGCTGGCGCTGGTCGTCGCCGCCACGCCGGCATTCGCCCGCAGCCCGGTGCCCGACACCAGCTTCACCATCGCCGTGCTGCCCGACACGCAGAACTATATGGATTACAGCCACCAGAAGGCCGATGGCTTCCCGTTCGACGCCAATGAACTATTCTTCGCGCAGATGCGCTACATCGCCGACAATGTGGAAAGCGCCGGCGGCGACATCGCCTTCGTCACGTCGCTGGGTGATGTGTGGCAGCACCAGTCGCTGCGGATGGATCCGGATCACGCCGCGCGCGGCTTCAAATCGGTGCCCAACCCGATTTTCGACAGCCATTTCGCGCCGACCCCCAAGGTGCAGACGATCGAAATGCCGGCCGCGAAAAAGGGGTTTGAAATCATCGCCGGCAAGGTTCCGTTCTCGGTCGTTCCCGGCAACCATGATTATGATGCGATGTGGACCGACGCCAACCATCCGCCGGCCGCCCAAGTCAATCCGCGCGATCTGACGACGCTCGGCATGCTCCACCCCGGCGGCCTCAACAACTTCCGTTCGGTGTTCGGCGCGGATACCGCCTTCTTCAAGGGCAAGCCCTGGTATGTCGCATCGCACGACGGCGGCGCCGACAGCGCACAGATCTTCGAAGCCGGCGGCTACCGCTTCCTCCATATCGGCCTGCAATTCGATGCGCCCAACGCGTCGCTCGAATGGGCGGCATCGATAATCGCCCAGCATCCCGGCCTGCCGACGATCGTGTCCACCCATGATTATATGGACCAGAAGGGCCGCCGCATCGCCAACCCGGTGATCGACGCGCACGCCGTCGACGAACAGGACAACAACCCTGAAATGGTCTGGCAGAAATTCATCAGCCAGCACGACCAGATTTTCATGCTGTTATGTGGCCACCAGCATGGTCAGGCCCTGCGCACCGATACCAACAAGTTCGGCCACAAGGTCTATCAGGTGCTTGCCGATTACCAGGATCGCGGCCAGACGGCGATCGCCGCCGGCGTGAAATCGGCATGGCCCGTCGGCATCGGCGATGGCTGGATGCGGCTGATGACATTCGATCTGGCTGGCGAGAAGCCGGCGATCCGCGTCCGCACCTATTCGACGCATTACAAGCAATCGAGCAAGGACACGCTCGAATACGCCCAATGGTACAAGGCTGGCGAACAGCCGGACATGACCAACGAACAATTCCATGCCGCCGATGACTTCACCATCGACCTGACGGACTTCCACAGCCGTTTCAAACCAGCCGCCGCGCACGCGCGCTAAACTCAATCGCCACCCTTCCGGGCCTGATCTTTTCCGCGCGCGTCCGGCGCAAACGGGAATCAGGCTCGGCCAGGGCAAAGGGAACGGCCCATGACCGGGTCGCTCTCGGGTCGGCGCCACCAGCACACAGATCCGCCCGCGCCCATCATGAGGGTCGGTTCAGGAAAACCCGGTGATTTTGAAGGCCCAGTGATTTTGGTTTGATGCGGCGCTGATTGCCCGTGGCACATGCCGCAAAAGATGGTGACCCCTACGGGAATCGAACCCGTGTTTCAGCCGTGAAAGGGCCGCGTCCTAACCGCTAGACGAAGGGGCCGTCTGCTGGTCCCGGGGCCGTTAAAGCAGGTCAGCGATGTGGTCAACCCGGCTTTCGCGATAATCTTCAATCTTTGTGTTCACCTGTCGGCCCAGGCGGCATCTTCCAGATGCATTTCGGCCGCAGGGCGGCTGCCCCAATCGTCGATCCTGGCGCGGCCCGCCACCCACAACCGCCGGTCCGGCCCCGCGCCGAGCAACGCCTGGCCCAGTTCGGTATCCGCCTGGCGAAAAGCGATCGTCTTGATCGAACGCCCGTCATCACCGGCGACGATCGCGCGCACATGGCCCTGCCCGACGATATCCGCCTTGATCACCCGCACCGGCCCCGCCACCACGCGCGGGGCGGGCCAGCCGGCGCCATATGGCCCGCCGGCTTCGAGGGCGTCGACCAGCGCCGGATTGATCCCGCCCGGCGCCAGCACGGCATCCAGCAGCAAGGCCCGGTCGTCGCGCGCGCGCGCCACATCCGCCGCCAGCCGGTCATCGAGAAATTCCGCCAGGGCATCAATCTTCGCGGCATCAATGGTAAGACCCGCCGCCATTGCGTGCCCGCCGCCCGCGACCAGCAGGCCCATATCCTTGGCCGCCAGCACCGCCGCGCCCAGATCGACCCCGCTGATCGACCGGCCCGATCCCTTGCCCACACCGTCTTCGTCCACGGCGATGACGATCGCGGGACGCCCCATCCGTTCCTTGAGCCGGCTGGCAACGATGCCGATCACGCCGGGATGCCAGCCATGGCCGGATACCACCGCAACCGCCCGGTTGGCCTGCCCGACGGCGGCGGCCTCGGCGGTTTCAGTGACAAGCATCTCGATCGCGCGGCGTTCACCGTTCAGCCGATCGAGTTCGATGGCGATTTCGCGCGCTTCGTCGGGATCGGTGGTGGTGAGCAGGCGCACGCCGAGATCGGACTTGCCGACCCGCCCCCCCGCATTGATGCGCGGGCCAAGGGCAAAGCCAAGATCGGTGCAGGTGGGTGCCCGTTCCAGCCGCGCGGCCTCCGTCAATGCGACAAGGCCGATGTTGCGGCGCCCGGCCATCACCTTCAGGCCCTGTGCGACAAAGGCCCGGTTCAACCCCTTGAGCGCCGCGACATCGGCCACCGTGCCCAAGGCGACCAGATCGAGCAATTCGATCAGCTTGGGTTCCGCCCGGTTGGCAAACCAGCCCCGCGCGCGCAGGACGCGCAGCAACGCCGCTCCGAGCAGGAACGCGACCCCGACTGCCGCAAGATGGCCGTGCGCTGCGCCTTCATCCTCATCCAGCCGGTTGGGATTGACCAGCGCCAATGCGGGCGGCAAGGCAGCGGCACATTTGTGGTGATCGACCACAATCACATCGACCTTGGCGGCCCGCGCCATTTCCAGCGCCTCGAACGCCTGCGCCCCGCAATCGACCGTCACGATCAGTCGCGCGCCACCGGCGGCGATGCGCACCAGCGCCTCGCCCGACGGGCCATAGCCTTCCATCAGGCGATCGGGGATATAGGCTTGCGGGCCAAGGCCCAGATCGCGCAGCAGGCGGATCAGCAGCGCAGCAGACGTCGCGCCATCGACGTCATAATCGCCAAAGATGGTGACGGGTTCGCCCGCCATCACCGCATCGGCCAGCCGTTCGGCGGCGCGGTCCATATCGCGAAAGATCGACGGATCGGGCATGAAACCGCGAATCGTAGGCGTGCGGTGGGCTTCCACCGCGTCGCGCGGCACGCCCCGTGCCATCAACAGGCCGGCGACCAGATCGTCCGGCTGGAAATGCGCGTCGCGCCCGTCGGTCCCGCTCCCCCGCCAACGCCATGGCTGGCCGAGGATCGAATGGGTGACATTGAGAACGGAGGTCATGCCCTCCGCTCTATCCGATCGGCGCGGGCGGCGGAATCGCCTTTCGCGCCGATCGGCCGGTAACCCGGATCAGGCGGTCTTGTGGTGTTCGCCCTTCACCCAGCGCACGGTGCCCGAACTGGCGCGCATCACCACGCTTTCGGTGGTCATGATGCCGCCCTTCTTGCGCTTCACGCCTTCGAGCAGCGAGCCATCGGTCACGCCGGTCGCAGCGAAGATCGCGTCGCCCTTCACCAGGTCTTCAAGATCATAGAGCCGATCGAGGTCGGTGACGCCCCACTTACGCGCGCGGGCGCGTTCGTCGTCGTTGCGGAACAGCAGGCGACCCTGGAACTGGCCACCGACGCAGCGCAATGCTGCCGCCGCGAGCACGCCTTCCGGCGCACCGCCCGAACCCATGTAGATGTCGATCGTGGTGTCGGGGTTGGTGACCGCGATCACCCCGGCGACGTCGCCATCGGGGATCAGGACGATGCCGCAGCCGATCGTACGCAATTCGGCGATCAGCTTTTCATGGCGCGGACGATCGAGCACACAGGCGATGATCTCGTTGGGCTGCACGCCCTTGGCGGCCGCCAGCGCGTTGATATTCTCGGTCGGTGTCCGGTCGAGGCTGACGATCCCCTTGGGATAGCCGGGGCCAACCGCCAGCTTGTCCATATAAACGTCGGGGGCGTTGAGCAGGCCGCCTTCTTCGGCGATCGCGAGAACAGCCAGTGCGTTCGGGCCAGCCTTGGCGGTGATCGTCGTGCCTTCTAGCGGATCGAGCGCGATATCGATCTTCGGCCCGGTGCCGATCGCGGCGCCGACCTTTTCACCGATGTACAACATCGGCGCTTCGTCGCGTTCGCCTTCGCCGATCACGACGGTGCCATCGAACTCCAGCCCGTTGAAGGCTTCGCGCATCGCTTCCACCGCGGCTGCGTCAGCGGCCTTTTCATCGCCGCGGCCGACCAGCTTCGACGCGGCAATCGCCGCAGCTTCGGTCACACGCACCATTTCGAGCACCAGCACGCGATCGAGCGCCTTGCTTGCCTTCACCATTTTTCCCACGCCTTTCAGGATATTTTGTCGCGCGGATAGGCAAAGCCGATGAAAAAGTCGAGAATCGATCCACCTGACGCTGCGACGGAATGTTCGCCAATATCGCCCAACGACGCGCAGGGACGATCTTCACCGTTGTTTTACCAAAGGGAATTACAAATCTGGGCTACGATCGTCAGCGGAGATCATCATGAGCCTGGCAGCCAAGCTGCGCCAAATCTTCGACGATGAAGAACGTCGGTCGACGCGCACCCGGCTCAGGCTGGACGCGGGCGTCCGCCATGGCGATCAGCCTTTTTCCGAAATTACCGTCCATGATCTGTCGGCCACCGGCTTTCGCGCCGAATCGACCGCCGACCTGTCACCGGGCATGATCGTTGAAATCGATCTGCCCGGAATCGGCGTCCGCGACGCCGAAGTGATGTGGGCCGGCCACCCCTATGCCGGTTGCGCCTTCCGCGAACCGCTGCTGCGCGAACAGATTTGCGCCGCGCTGGACGCAAGCCCCGTCGTATGGGGGGAATTCGGCGCGCCGGACGATAATCTGTCCGCGCTGTCCCGTAGCAATCACACATATTTCAACGACGTCGTCGAACTGACGGCCACCCCGGAGGCAGCGCCGGCGCCGGCGATCGAAAAACTGCCGCTGCAACAGCGGATGCTGGCGATTCTTGGCCTGAACAGCCTGCTCTGGGCGGCAATCGTCGCGGTCGCCGCCGGGCTGTGGATTTTTATCGCCTGAATAGGGCGCGGCCCCGGCGCCATCCTGGCCGGGCATCGTTCGGAAGCGGCCCCGCACCAACGGCCACCGCTTCCGACAGACGCGTCAGATATCCAGGATGTGCATCAGCATCGGCTTGCCCAGCAGGCTGGACGATCCGTTCAATCGTTCCAGCGCCTGCGTCACGGCCTGTTCCGGGCAGTCATGCGTCACCATCACCAGCAGCACATTGCCATCGGCCGCCACGCCGCGCTGGATCATGCTTTCGATCGACACGCCGGCATCGCGCATCGCCGCGGTGATTTCCGCCAGCACGCCCGGCCGATCGGCGACGGTGAAACGCAGATATGCGCGGCCATGGCGTTCGCCGGCCGCCGCCGGGCCAAGCCGGGCGAGGCTCGCCACCGGCATCGCGAAGGCCGGGCCATATTCGCCGCGCGCAATATCGATCAGGTCGGCGACAACCGCCGATGCGGTCGGCCCTTCGCCAGCGCCACGGCCCTCGAAAAACAGCCGCCCGACGAAATTGCCCTCGGCCACCACGGCATTCAGCGAACCGACGACATGCGCCAGCGGATGGGCCAGCGGAACAAGGCAGGCATGGACACGCTGGAACAGCCCGCCTCCGCCGGCTTCGGCAAGGCCCACCAGACGAACACGAAAGCCAAGGGCCGCGGCTTCGGCGATATCCGCCGCAATGACATGGCGGATGCCCGAAATCTGCACCGCATCGAAATCCAGGGTCGTGCCGAACGCGAGGCTGGCGAGGATCGACAGCTTGTGCGCGGCGTCGACGCCGTCGATATCGAAACTGGGATCGGCTTCGGCATAGCCAAGCGCCTGCGCTTCGGCGAGCACATCGGCAAAATCCAGCCCTTCCTGTTCCATCTTGGTCAGGATGTAATTGCAGGTGCCGTTGAGGATGCCATAGACATGGCCGATCTCGTTGGCGGCCGCACCTTCGCGCAGGCCCTTGATGACGGGAATGCCGCCGGCCACCGCCGCTTCATATTTCAGCGCGGCGCCAGCCTTTTCGGCGGCTTCGGCCAGTTCGATGCCGTGATGTGCGATCATCGCCTTGTTGGCGGTGACGAACGCCTTGCCCCCCGCCAGCGTGGCCCGCGCCAATGTCAGCGCCGGGCCATCGGCGCCGCCGATCAGTTCGACGACCACGTCGACATCATCACGCGCGGCCAGCGCAGCCGTATCGTCGGCCCAATCGAAACGGGACAGGTCGACACCGCGATCGCGCGTGCGATCGCGCGCGGAAATCGCGGTAATCACGATCGGGCGCCCTGCCCGACGTTCGATCAATGCGCGGTTTGCGTCGAGCAGCTTCACCACCCCACCGCCAACCGTGCCAAGCCCCGCGAGCGCGATGCGCAACGGCTGCGTCATGAACCATTTCTCCAGGCTAAATTCTCCCTGCCTCCTAGTCGCCTGCATGCCGCCTTGCCAAGCATTTGCGGCATGCGTCGCGCCTCAAGCATTTGTTTACCGCTCCGCCCCTAGTTTCGTCAGGCTGGGGCCTGAAATTACGATCATGGAGTCGCGCCCATGTCTACGATACCGTCGCTTCGGCGGGAACATTCGGATCTGACCCGCCGTGCCATGCGGCTGCGTCAGGCGATCGCCCAGCCCACCATGTCGCCCCGTCTGCTTCAGGAACGTCGCGAATTTGCCGATTTGCTGGCCCGGCATCTCGCGGCCGAAGATGGGCTGATCTACCCCAGCCTGATCGCCGATGGCGACCGGCGCATGGCCGCCGTGGCCCGGATGTTCGTCGACGAGTTGGGCGGCCTTGGCGCCGCCTGGTCGGAATATTGCCGGTTGTGGGACGATCGGGCGATCGCCGCCGACTGGCGCGGATTCGCCGCAGCCACCGAACCTCTGCTCAATCTGTTGGCCACCCGCATCCTGCGCGAGGACCGCATCCTCTATCCATTGGCCGAACGCGCCGTGGCCCGGCGGGCGGCCTGACAAGGATTGCGCCCCGCGCAATCGTCCGGACATCCTTCGCACTTGCAGCAATGATGCACTGCACCATAACTTTTCCGGCAGGAGAGCGAGCCTGATCGATACCCAAATGGAGATCGTTCGATGCGCCTTCTGAAGATTGCAGCCACATTTTTCGCTTTCACCGCCCCGGTTCTCGCTATCGCGCCAGCGTCGGCGAAAACCGAATGGACCGAAAGCCGTTTCACCCGCAACGGCGACGAATATGTCGTCAAATCTGCCCAGGTCGGCGAAATCACCCGCCTCAAGGGCCATGTCGTCGGAAAATTCGTGAAGTTCGACCTGAATGTCCGTGGCGATCGCGTCCGCGGCATCGTCAACAACACCAACGTCGAATTTCGCCGCAGCGACTGGGTCGCCCAAATCGCCAGCCGCTGATGCCAACCGGCCCCGCGCATCCCGAAGCGCGGGGCCGTTGCGCTTGCAGAACGTCGCGTTTGAAGTGCCATTGCCCTCGAACGGAGGAACGAGATCGCTCCCGCCTTGTTCTTCCTGCGCCCCCTCGACGGGGCTGTGAAAGGAGTATCGGCATGCCGAACCAGAAGCAGGATGGCCATGACGAAATGGCCCGCAATCAGGAACGCGAACGTCAGCAACAGGCCAAGCGCCAGCAACAGCAACAGCAGCGCGGCCAGCCCAGCGATCGCCAGGGCGATGAGGGACGCGAACGGACGGATCGCGACAAACAACGCTGACCTTATATGGTCTCTTGATTGGGCCGCCTGCGGGCGGCCCTTTTCTTGGGTGGCCCGTCTGTTTCCGAAGCGACGGCAAATTACCTCCATAAGGGAGACGAAAGCTGGAACGATCTGAATGTTACGGGTGGATAAAGCCAAGCTGATTACGCAAGCTGGCAACAATCTCGATTCGGATTGTTAAATATGCGTAATTCTGAAGCGTATAAAAATCGGCAGCGGCGTGATGCGTTGCGCGTGGCGCGCGCGCTGATGGTCGACGCGCTCGATCGGCTGGACGCCCATTCCCGGTCGCCCGCCGCCGCGACGCTCGATCTCGCCCTCCACCATCTCGATCGCGAATTAAAGGCGCCCGTGCCCATGTCCTGACGCATCGCCCTTGCCGCCGCCCCCCCTGATCGGCCAAAGGCAGTGCGTGACGATCAACATCGAAATGGGCAACGACGCCGCCGGCCGCCCGGTGGTGATGGACGTGGAGGAGCTTCTGGCGACCCGCCTGCTCGTCCAGGGCAATTCGGGATCGGGCAAATCGCATCTGCTGCGCCGGATGCTCGAAGAAAGCGCCGGGGTCGTCCAGCAGATCGTGATCGATCCCGAGGGCGATTTCGTCACGCTGTCCGGGCCTTTCGGGCATCTCGCCATCGAAGCCGGCGATTATAGCGAGGCGGAAATCGCCCGTGTGGCCACCCGCGTGCGCGAACATCGCGTCTCGGTGGTGCTCAGTCTCGAAGGGCTGGAACTGGAAGCGCAGATGCGTTGCGCGGCCGTCTTCCTCGCCGCCTTGTTCGATGCCCCGCGCGATCATTGGTATCCCGCACTGGTCGTCGTCGATGAAGCCCAGTTGTTCGCGCCCGCCGTCGCCGGCGAGGTTTCCGACGAAGCCCGCCGCGCATCGCTGGGGGCGATGACCAATCTGATGTGTCGCGGGCGCAAGCGCGGGCTGGCCGGGGTGATCGCCACCCAGCGCCTCGCCAAGCTGGCCAAGAATGTCGCAGCCGAAGCCTCCAACTTCCTGATGGGCCGCACCTTCCTCGATATCGATATGGCGCGTGCGGCCGATCTGCTGGGCATGGAACGGCGTCAGGCCGAACAGATTCGCGATCTTGCGCGGGGCCAGTTTCTGGCGCTTGGCCCCGCAGTGTCGCGCCGCCCGGTCGCGATCAACATCGGCACGGTGCAGACGTCGGCCCGTAGCGGCAGTCCCAAGCTGGTGCCGCTGCCGGCGGCATCGGGCGAAGATGTCGGCCAGCTCATCCTCGCCCGCGATGATTCGCCCCCGCCGCCGCCGCCGCCTGTCCGTGCCCCCGTGCCGTCGGAAGAACTGATCCGCACCATCGCCCGGCCGCAGCTTGCGCCCGCCACCGACAGCCCGGCAGCCCCCGCCATGGACGAAGACGAACGTGAGGCGATCATCGCCGCGGTGCTCGCCGATATCAGCGCCGACCCGGACGCCTCGTTCCGTTCGGTCGCCGTGCTGTATCAGGATTTCCAGCTGCGCTGCCGGATGCGCCGGTTGAGCGATGTGCCGCTTGATCTTCCGGCCTTTCGCCGTCGCATGGCGATGGCGCGCGCCGGCCTGTTCGACGAACGCGAAGAAGGCTGGGCCGATGCGCTGGCGCTGGCCGGCGAACTACCCGAAGACATGCTGGGCGCGTTCCTGCTGATCGCACGCGCCGCCCGCGAAGGCCGCGAAGCCCCCGGCGAAACCGAACTGGGCGAAGTCTATGGCACCCGCTCGCCCGGCCGCGTCCGTCGGCTGATCGCCTATATGGAGGCCCGCGATCTGATCGTCGTGCGCACCGATCTGGGTGGCAAGCGGTCGATCGTCCTGCCGCGTCTGGGCTGGACCACCGCATCGTCCGCCGCCGATGCCGAAGCCCCGGCCCGTCCGGCCCCACGGCCGACCGACAACGCCACGCTGTTCTGATCCGGCCGGATCAGCCCGCCGGCTTGACCACGCGATAAAGCACGCCACGATCCCGCCCGTGCCAGATCGGCACCAGATCCGGTTCGTGCGGCCAGCGATCCCGCGGCATATCGATCAGCCAGAAATAATCGAAGGCGTCGCGCGGAAAATTGGCGAGCGTGTCGTCCCACGTCGGCTCGCCGGCTCCATGGCATTCCTGCGGACGAAGCAATTGGGTCGGATCGGTCGCAAACCGCCCGGCCGCGGCATATTTCACCGTCAGCAACTGCGCGCCGGCCATCGCCCACTGGCCGTTGGCAAAGGCATCACGCCGCACGATCGCCTGGCTGCCAAGATGGTCCATGCGCGATGTCGCCCAGTGCGACTGGCATTTGAGATTGACCAGCACCATCACCGCCGATCCGGGGCGGATATGATCGATCGCACCCAGCTGGCCATCATATGCGCGCGAGAAATGCGCGAAATTCCATGTCGTTGCACCAACCCGCGCAACGCAGAACAGCGTGGCGGCAAGGGCGATCCCGGTGATGAAGCGCCGGCTGCTATCCGCAGCCGGGGCCAAGGCGATCAATCCAATCGCCAGGGCATAAGGCAGCAACCGCATGTCGGCATAAGCCGATCCCAGCAGGATCCGCGGCAACAGGATGAACACAAGCAGCAGGATCAACGTCGCCAGCCCCAGCATCCGCTCGAACCGCAATCTGATCCGGAACAATCCGGCGACCAGCAGGCCGCACAGCACCGCAACGCTGCCAATGTCGAACAGCATCCAGCGTTCGCGCAGCGCCCAGATCAGCCAGCGGAACTTGGCGGCAAGATTGAACCAGTCGCCTGTCTGCCCGGCAACATTGCCGCTGCGCCACGCCAGCATCAGCGCGATCGGCGGCCATAACGGCCAGGTCGCCAGCCCCGCCCGCCAGATTGCGTGGAACCGGCTGCCACCCTGTCCGCGATCACGCACCAGTTCCGATGCGAAGGCCAGCAGCCCCAGCACCCCCCAGCCGAAGCTGTGGACCAGCCAGATCAGGCTGCCGATCGGAACAAACAGGGCCGCGCGCAATGTCCACCGCCCGGCACGGCCAAGCCGCAACCACAAGGCGAACGCCAGAAAGGCCAACGCCATCGACAGTGCAAAGTTGAGGAACCCGAACTGGAACGGATAGCCAAAGGCCAGCGGCAGCGCGAACGCGGCCGTCGGCGGCACACGTCCATGCACTTCGCGCGCGATCAGCAGCAAGCCGGCTGCCGTCAGCGGCGGCACCGCCAGCGCAATCAGCTTTACCGAAAGCTGGAGACCGAACAGCTTGGACATGGGGATGACCAGCAGATCGACCCCGAGATTGCCCAGCAGCGCCCATTCGAAACCGAAATAGCGCGACAGATATGGCGAATCGCCGATCGTGAGCTGGACGTGATAGCGCGCAAGATGGCCCAGCACGTCGGTCAATGGCGGCAAGGGCGGATAGATCAGGGGGACCGCGCACAGGAGAACCAGTGCCACGGCATAACGCCAGTCGGCCCACCATGGCTGGCGATCGTTGGGGGATGTGGCAGTCATGCGCCGGCGCTTATTCTCCGCCCTGCGCCGGCCCGCAAGCGGCGATTTTGTCTCAGCCGATGATTCGCCACACCCGCCAGGGCGTTCCACCTGCCGCGACCGGCGCCAGCCAGTGGGGCACATGTCCGGCCGACAGGCGGGCATGCAGCCCCTGCGGGTTGCGCCGGGCATAGATTTCGGCCTCGGTCGGCGTTCCGCAGATCGCCACCAGCGTGGCTTGATGCCGTTTCAGGATGGTCCGCGCGGCGGTGTCATCACCGCTCCACGCCGCCATCACATCGGCGATCGCGCGGCCATTGCGGTGATATGGCCCGGCGATACCCCGATGATGGCTGTGCACGATCAGGGCCGGGGTTGCATCGATGGTTGCCAGCATCGTACCCGCAGGCACGGCATCCAGCGCCGCAAGCGCGGTCGAATCCAGGCAGGCCGTCGTGGCGCTTTTGGCCCGCGCTTCGGATGTCGTGTCGGGCGGATCGCCCACCGCCAGGGCCACCACCATGCGCGGAATGAGAGCGGTCACCGTCAGCGCCAGAAGAACCGTCCCGAAAACCCGAATCAGCGATGATTGGCTGGCGGCAATGCGCCGGTGGGCCAGCCAGCCCAATGCTGCCGCGCCGGGCACCGCCAACGCCTGCGCCGCCACCGCCGCCCGCGTCTGCAGCAGCATCAGGCCGATGGCTGCGATCGCCAGCGCAAGCAGGATCAGCCAACCCCGATCCCATCCACGGATGCGCAGCATGGCAAGCGCACCCACAACGCCAATCAGCGGCAGCACAAGGGCTGCAACCAGGGTTTCGGTGGATTGCCGGTACAGCGGCAAGGCTTCGACGACCATCTCCAGCCAGAGCCGCCGCGCTTCCGGATCAACCGCATGGTACGGATCGATCAGGCACCCGCCCGCCGGTCCCGCCAGGGGCAGGGCTGCCGCCACGCCGATCAGCCCCAGCACCGCCACTCGCCGGCCCGGTGTGGCAACCGGCCGGATCGTCGCCACGCCGATCCCGGCGCATCCGATCAGGATCGGCAGCGCCCACGCCACCGAAAGCGTGTCGCACCCGAAACCGAAACGCGCGGCTGGCGGGATGAACAGCAGCAGCGCCGCGCCGATGCCGATCGCCAGTGTCACCGCCAGCATGCGCAAACGCGCGCGTTCGGCCGGTTCGGCGATCCAGCCAAACGCAGCAAGCGCCAGCCCCAGCAGCAGGAAGGGCAGCATTTCCACCCCGATGGCCAGCGACGCGGCGATGGCCAGACCCGCGACCGCGCCGCCCGCGCGCCGTTCGGGCGCGACAAGGCCGCCTGCCATCGCCAGCAGGGCAACGATCTGCCAGCCATGGTGATCGATCCTGAGTGGCGAAAGCATGCCGGTGACGGGCCCCGCGAACAGCAGGATCAGCGGCGCCCAGCCCCAGGCCGATGGCGCGATCGTCCGCCGCGCGATCAGCGCTGCGGCGGCCATGGCCGCCAGCAGGGTGATCAGCGGCACGATGACGGCCGCAGCCAGTTCCGCCGCAGGTTGGCCGATGAAAGGGGCAAGCGGGCGAATGATCGCAGCCAGCGGCAGATCGACCAGCCGGCTCCAGTGGATATCGGCACCCACCGGCCAGTCGAGGCGCGATTGGCGCGTGTCGAACCAACCCTGGCCGGCCAACCAGTCGCGCACCTGCAGCATCCGCATATTATCATCGGTGTCAGGCAGCGCGCCCATGACGATCGCCGGCCATTGGCGCCACACCATCCACGCCGCAGCCGAAGCCCATAAGGCCAGCAGCCCGCCCCACCAGCGGGCGCTGGGCGTCGCGGTGGTTTGCGCCACGGGCAGATCGATTGGTTCATGTTGCACGACCGCCGCATACCCCCGCAGCCGCCAACATCGGGTTAACCGCGCTGTGCCGCACGACCGCTTCAAATCGGCCGCAGCGATCATTACAGCGCGATCCCGTGACCCGGATCAGAAACCACGCGATCGCCCTTGCGGCGATCCTCATATTCGCCGCTGCCGCATGGTTCAGAATTGCCGGCACGCTGGCCGAACCCTTATGGCTCGACGAAGCCTACAGCGCCTATGCGGCGAACAAGGGCTTCGATTTCCTGTGGCAGATCGTGCCTCGGTACGAAACGCATCCGCCATTTTATTATTCGCTGTTGCGGCTGTGGACGCTTGGCTTTGGCGATTCGCTCGCGGGTTTGCGCGCGCTGGGCATGGTGTGCGGCATGCTGACCCTGCCGGTCATGGCGCTGGCGGCGCGCGAAGCGGCGCGGATGCTGCGCCTGCCCGCCTTGCCGATCATGGCCGCATCGCTCGTGCTGGCGGCGTTGTCGCCGGCGCTGGTCGAAATGGCGCGCGAGGTGCGGCCTTATCCCGTGCTGATCCTCGTCTATGCAATGGCCCTGCTGGCCCTGCTGCGCGCCGCGCGCATCACCGGCGAAACCGGCGCGATCCCGCCCCGGCCCTTCGCGCTCTATATTGCCAGCCTTGCCTGCACCTTTTGGCTGCACAGCCTTGGCGTGCTTTATGCCGCCAGCCTCGGCCTTGCCGCGCTGGCGCTGATCGCGCGGCGGGGATTGGCCCGCAACGACTGGCTGCGCTTCTTCGGCGGCCACGCGCTCGCGGGCCTGTTATATCTGCCCGGTCTCCTGATCCTGATCGATCAGGCGCCGACCTGGGTGCAATCCACCTGGCTGCGCTTCAGCTTTACCGGCCTCGAATGGCGGCTTGCCGAACTTTATGGCGTGCGCACCATCACGGGAATGATAGCCGCCGGCGTGCTCGCACTGTTCGGGTTATGGACGCTGGCCTGGTCCGGTCCGGGCCGCCGGCTGGGCCTGGCGCTGCTGGCCACATCCCTGATCCCGGTGATCGCATCGATTACAGTGTCGCTGCTGGTGGCGCCGGTCTTCATCGTGCGGACGATGACGGCGGTGGCGGTGCCAACGCTGCTGCTGTTCGCGATCGGCGCCGGCGGGTTTCTGGCGACGCGCGGCTGGTGGCGCTGGCTGGCACCGCTGCCGTTGATCGTGCTGGCCTGGCAGATGGTGACGATCGACCGGCAACGTCGCGCCGGCCCGCCGATGCAGGACTGGTATCCGGCGCTGCGCTGGCTGGACGAACGCTATCGCCCCGGCGATATCGTCTGGGCCTATCCCAATGAAGGGGCGCTGCCGTTCGATTATGCGGCGCGTGATCTCGGCATGATCGTCGCGACCCGGCCGATCCCCACCGCCGTCCCCACGCTCAACGGTGGCCCGGGAGCGTGGAATCCCACCGGCAGCCGTGGCGTCGTCTCGCTGCCGGCCGAACGGCTCAAGGCCTTGGCCGATGCGCCCGATGCGCAGCGCGTGCCGACGATCTGGCTGCTGCGGCTGGGCGCCAACGCCTATGACAAGGGCGATCATCTGCTGCGCGCACTTGAATTCGGGCGCGTCCGCGTCGCCGATTGCGAAACCTATCCGATCGACATCATCGGCCTGGCCCGCCCCGATGTCGCCAGCCCGCCGCCGTCCTTCCCGGCCAAGCGGGCGCGGTGCATACCGTCAAAACCCTGAAACGAAAATCGCCGCCCCCGCACTAGGCCGGGGCGGCGATCCATATTCGCTACGGGACGAATTACCGCCCGTCGCGGCGGCCCAGCAGGCGCAGGCGCAGCGCATTGAGCTTGATGAAGCCCGCCGCGTCGCGCTGGTCATAGGCACCGGCATCGTCCTCGAACGTGACGACCTTTTCGCTGTAGAGCGTGTAGGGCGACTTGCGGCCGATGACGTAGACGCCACCCTTGTAGAGTTTCAGGCGAACGGTGCCCGTCACCTTGTCCTGGCTGTGATCGATCGCCGCCTGCAGCATTTCACGCTCGGGCGAGAACCAGAAGCCGTTATAGATCAGTTCGGCATAACGCGGGGCGAGTTCGTCCTTCAGATGCGCCGCACCCCGATCGAGCGTGATCTGTTCGATCCCGCGATGCGCGAGGTGGAGGATCGTGCCGCCCGGCGTTTCATACATGCCCCGGCTCTTCATGCCGACGAAACGGTTCTCGACCAGATCAAGCCGGCCGATACCGTGCTTGCGGCCAAGATCGTTGAGCTTGGCGAGCAGCGTTGCCGGCGACAGGCCTTCGCCGTTGATCGCCACCGCATCGCCGCGCTCGAAATCCACCGTGATGATTTCGGGGCTGTCGGGCGCGTCCTCGGGATTGACGGTGCGCGAGAAGACATAATCCGGCACTTCTTCCCACGGATCTTCCAGCACCTTGCCCTCGGACGAGGTGTGCAGAAGATTCGCGTCGGTCGAGAAAGGCGATTCGCCGCGCTTGTCCTTGGGCACCGGGATCTGGTGCTTTTCGGCAAAGTCGATCAGCGCGGTGCGGCTGGTCAGATCCCATTCGCGCCATGGCGCGATCACCTTGATGTCGGGCGACAGCGCATAATAGCCCAGTTCGAACCGAACCTGATCATTGCCCTTGCCGGTGGCGCCATGGCTGACGGCATCGGCGCCGACCATCTTGGCGATTTCGATCTGGCGCTTGGCGATCAGCGGCCGCGCGATCGACGTGCCCAGCAGATAAAGCCCTTCGTACAGCGCGTTGGCGCGCATCATCGGATAGACATAATCCTTCACGAACTCCTCGCGGAGATCGTCGATGAAGATATGCTCGTCCTTGATGCCCATCAGCTTGGCCTTGGCGCGGGCCGGCTCCAGTTCCTCGCCCTGGCCGAGATCGGCGGTGAAGGTGACGACCTCGCAGCCGTAGGTCTGCTGCAGCCATTTCAGGATGACGCTCGTATCGAGCCCCCCGGAATAGGCCAGCACCACGCGCTTCACATCGTTCGTCATCTCGATCTCCGAAAGGGGCCGGCTCACCGGTGTTGGCGCGCTCTGCCACAGCGTTCGGGAGTCGTTCAAGCGCGATACAGTTGCACCAGCCCAACATGTCAGCATTGAAACTTGCTTTCAGGGTCGAACATCGCCGGCAACATCCCTCTGCGAATCGGGGAAGGTACCCGGAAGGCCGCACGGCGCGGCCGACAGAATGGAAGGAACGAACTCCATGAAGAAGCTCGCAATCGGTGCCTCGCTCGCCGCCCTCATCGCCATTCCGGCGCTGGCCTTTCAGGCAACGCCGCCCGCCGGAAAGGATCGCGTCGAAACCCGCGCGGCGGTCGAAGCCAAGGTGAAGGATCATTTCGCCCGGATGGATCTCAACAAGGACGGCATCGTCACGCAGGACGAAATCAAGGCCGGCCGCGATGCGCGGATGAAGGAACGCGCCGACCAGCGCTTCGCCGCGCTCGATACCGACAAGAACGGCCAGATCAGCCGCGCCGAATTTGATGCCGGGCGTGGACAGGGCCGCGAACGCTTTGCCGAACGGCGTGGCGGTGGCGATCATGAAGCCGGCCGCGGCGGCCACCATCGCGGTGATCGGATGGGCGGCCATCGCTGGGGCGGCGGCGACCGCGGGGGCAACTGGTTCGCGATGATCGACGCCAACAAGGATGGCAAGGTCACGCTCGCCGAAGCCACCGCAACGCGCCTCGCCTGGTTCGATAAGGTCGACACCAACAAGGATGGCACGGTCACGTCGGGCGAACGCAAGGCCGCCTTTGCCCAGATGCGCGCGGAACGCGGGCCTAAGCCGGCCAGCGCGCCCCAGCCCAAATAAGGGAAACGCCGCCGGCTATTCGGCCGGCGGCACCCGCACGATCAGGCCATCAAGGGCCTCGTTCAGCGCAACCTGACAACCAAGCCGGCTTGTCGGCTGGCGATGGACGAGGCCCTCGATCATTTCGGCCTCCTCCGCATTCGGCGCTTCCAGCCGGTCGGCCCAGGCCGGGTCGATCCAGACATGGCAGGTTGCGCACGAACAAATGCCACCACAGGTGCCGATGATCCCGTCGACCCCACCCATCAGGGCGGTTTCCATCAGGGTCATCAGCGGCAGGGCGTCGGCGGAAACGGCCACGCCGTCCTGCTGGATATAGGTGATGCTGGGCATATCCGCGCTCCCGCTCAGGCCGTGAAGGTGACGGGAACGTGGGTGAAACCGCGCACCTGTGGCGAATGCATCCGCTGGAGGCCCGCCTCGTCGACCGCGAAATCACCCATCATCGCCAACAGTTCCTCCATCGCCACCTTTGCCTCCAGCCGCGCCAGCGCCGCCCCCAGACAGGCGTGCAGCCCGCCGCCAAAGCCCAGATGATCGCGCGGGTTGCGGCGGATGTCGTACATTTCGGCATGCTCATATTTGCGTTCGTCGCGATTGGCGCAGGTGAACAGCAACGCCACCTTCGCGCCGGCCGGAATCGTCCGGCCGTGCAGTTCCACCTCGCGCGTCGTCGTCCGCGCCATCATCTGCGTCGGTCCGTCGAACCGCATCGTTTCCTCGATCGCCGAAGGCAGCAGCGCCGGATCGGCGCGCAGCAACGCCAGTTGATCGGGGTGACGATGCAACTGGAACACCATGTTGCCGATCAGCTTGGTCGTCGTTTCATTGCCGGCAATCGACAGGATGAAGATATAGCCCAGCACCTCTTCATGGGTGAGTTCGCCCGCGGCCTCGGCCGCCATCAGCGCGGCGATGATATCGTCGCGCGGCGGTTCACCCGCGCGGCGCTTCATGTCTTCGTCGAAATAGCCAAACAGGGCGATGGTCGCGTGCATCCCTTCGTCGGGCATTTCGAACACGCCTTCGTCGCGGTGGACCACCGTATCGGTCCAGTCGCGCAATTTGTCCTCATCGGCACTGGGAAAACCAAGCAGGCGGCAGATGATCGCCATCGGCAGCTTGGCGGCAAAATCGGTGATGATGTCGATGCGCCCCGCATCGCGATGCGGCGCCAGCAGCGTGCGCGCCAGGGTCCGCACATTGTCTTCCAGCACCGCCACCTTGGCCGGGGTGAACAGGCCCGCGATCAGGTGGCGCATCCTGGTGTGAACCGGCGGATCAGCGTTGATCAGGACCGGCAACTGCGCCTTGAGCGGTTCGAGCGTGGTGCCCTGCGCGCTGGAAAACAGGCCGAAATTGCGTACCGCCGCCAGGCAATCGTCATAGCGTGACAGCGCCCAGAAATCGAACCTGGCATTGTGGAACACCGGCGCTTCATCGCGCAGCCGGCGATACACCTGATAGGGATCGTCGTGCAGCGCATAGTCGAACGGATCGTAATTCACATCGTCATGCGCCATGCGCCAGCCCTCTCCCGCCGCCGTGCGCCCTTTTGGCGGGCAGCTTGTGGCGACGCCGGGAATCTAGGCGACGATCGATCCGTCGCTAAATGACGATATGGCGCATATCAGGACAATTTTATCATAATGGCCATCAATGCTTCGCAATGCCCGGAATGCCGCCGGTCCGACGATAATTTGCTTCACGCATGCAAATGCGCTTATGCTGCGCCTGACGCAGCCATAACCACGCAAAGCATGCATATGGCCGCTGAATTATGTCATCTTTCGAAGCGAGAGGCGGGTGATGGCGCAATTGAACTGGACAACATTGGCCGAAACGTCAGTCGAGGGCATCGCCGTCCAGCTGCGCCGTTATGATCTGCCCGCGCCGGTTGAAATGACGGTGCGCGAGGAACGTCCGGTCGTCAGCATGATGCTGCCGCCTTATCCGGTCGAACGCCTTGGGCGCTATGATGGCGGCGGCGATTATCACGGGCTGGGCAATATCGTCTTCACCCCGCCCGCTGCCGATTGCCATTTCCGTGGCGATGGCGGCAAGCCGATGACGCTCAGTTGCCTGTTCGATCGCACCTTGTTCGATCGCGTCACCCGGATCGACGATGGCTGGAGCCGGGGCCGCCTGCTCGCAACGCTGGATGTCGGCGGCACCGCCGGCGGCGCGATCGATGCGATGCTGCGGCGGATGGCTGAAGAATTGCGCGCGCCCGGCTTTGCCACCGAAACGCTGATCGAAGGCCTCGGCCTTGCCGCGCTTGCCGAACTCAGCCGCTTCCTGCACGCCGATACCACGTCCGCGCCGCGCACCAGCGGCCAGCTCAACGCCACCCAACTGCGCCGGCTCGATGAATATGTCGATGCCTTCCCGCGCCGTGCACCGACGATCAGCACGCTTGCGGGCTTGCTGGGGATGAGCCCGCGCCGCCTGACCACCTTGTTCCGCGATACCACCGGCCTCACCGTGCGTGCATGGGTCGAAGCCAAGCGCATGGATCAGGCGCGCCGGCTGCTTGCCGATACCGATCTGCCATTGAAGGCGATCGCCTATGATCTCGGCTTTGCCAATCAGGGCGTCTTTTCCACCGCCTTCCGCCGCGTCGCGGGCCTTGCTCCCAGCACCTATCGCGATCGGTACAAATGACCGGTCGGCACAAGCCTGTGCTGCCCGACGAAAGTGAATCAGCGCGCGGAATGCTTCTCACCGCCTTATCCTGAGCGCAATGCAAGGGAGATGAAGATGAAGGCGGTTCGCGTTCACGGGCCTGACGATGTCCGGCTCGACGAGATCGACACCCCGGTAGCGGGGCCAAAGGACGTGATCGTCCGCGTCGCGACGGCCGGCATCTGCGGCAGCGATGTCACCTATGTCCACGCCGGCGGCGTGGCCGCGCCCACGATCGATCCGTTCGGCCTCGGCCATGAACTGTCGGGCACCGTTTCCGAAGTCGGCGCCGATGTGACGGGGATTTCCGCCGGGGATCGCGTCATCGTCAACCCGATGGGGGATGGCAACGGCATCGGCAATGGCGTGCCCGAAGGGGCGTTCGCGCCCTATCTGCTCGTCCGCAACGCCACTGTGGGCGGCGCGATTCACAAGATTCCGGACACGATGGCGTTCGATCGCGCGGCGCTCGCCGAACCGCTGTCGGTCGGCCTCCATGCCGTCAACCGTTCGGGCGCGAAACCGGGTGACAAGGTCGTCCTGTTCGGCGCGGGGCCGATCGGCCTCGGCATCCTCTTATTCCTGAAACAGCGCGGGCTGACCGACATTGCGGTGGTCGACATGACCGAACAGCGGCTCGAACGCGCGCGCCAGCTGGGCGCCACCGTCACGATCAATCCGACCAATGAAGATGTGGAGGCCGCGCTCGGCAAGGCCTTTGGCGCTGGCGACGTGTTCGGCTGGCCGGTGGTCAACGCCAATCTGTGGTTCGAAGTGACGGGTGCTGCCCCCGTCCTCCAGTCGATCGTCCGCATGGCGCCGTTCCACGCGACGATGCTGGTCGTCGCGGTCCACCACGAACCGGTGCCGGTGAACTTCCAGATGGCGCTCGGCAAGGAAATGTCGATCATTACCTCGATGGCTTACCCGGACGAGTTTCCCGATGTGATCGCGACGCTCAATGATCCCGCGATCGATGTCGCGCCGATGATCAGCCACAGCTTCCCGCTCGATGATTTCATGACCGCGTTCGCCGTCGCCCAAGACAAGGACGCGTCCGCCAAGGTGCTGGTGACATTTGATGACTGACACGAACATGATCCGCATTGCCGATCTCGCCAATCCCGAACTCACCGATCTCCAGAAGATGGTGATCGGCTCCGCCCCGCCCGTGACGATGGACATCGAAGCGGTGCTGGCCGCCGCGCGCGCGGCCACCGGCCTCGATGATTTCGGCGCACCCGATTTCCGCGAGCGGCTGGGCGTGTGGCTGGCCGCATTCGACGCCGATACCGGCCTCGGCCCGCTCGGCCGCGCCGGCATGTTCGGCGATTGCGTGCGCTATGCGTCGGCGCGGTTGCGCGTCGAGAATCTCCACCGCCGCCACCCGGAAATCGCCGATGTCGCGATCGACCGGCCGATCCTGATCGCCGGCCTGCCGCGTTCGGGCACCACCCACCTCGTCAACATCCTCGCCGCGGATCCGCGCCTGCGGTCGATGCCGTTGTGGGAAACGATGGAGCCGATCCCGGCGGACAATGATCCGCAGACCGTGCCCGGCGAAGATCCGCGCTACACCCGCACCCGCGAAATGTGGGGCCAGTTCGAAACGCTCGTGCCGCTGATGCCCGCGATGCACGAAATGGCGCCCGATCACACCCATGAGGATATCGAACTGCAGGGCGCGGATTTCTCGTCCTATCTGCCCGAATGGCTCAGCCGGCCTTATGCGTGGCGCGAATATTATGCCCGCCATGATCAGACGCCGCATTATGCCTATGGCAAGCGCGTGCTGCAGGCGATGACGTGGCTGCGCGGTCCCAATCGCTGGGTGATGAAATCGCCCCCGCACATGGAAAATTTCGGGCCGTTGACCGCGACCTACCCGGACGCGACGGTGATCGTCACGCACCGCGATCCGCTGGCGGTGATCCAGTCGGCGATCACCATGCTGGCTTATGGCGATCGCATCCGCCGCACCCTGCCGCTCGATCTCAACGAACTGGCGACCTACTGGATCGACCGGATCGAAATGCTGCTGCGCGCCTGCGTGCGCGACCATGACAAGCTTCCCGCCGGCCGTTCCCTCGACGTGCTGTTCCACGAATATATGGCCGATCAGAAAGCGGTGATCGCCAAGGTTTACACCATGGCCGATCTGGAAATGACGCCGGACGCCGAAGCCAGCATCGATGGCTTCCTCGCCGCCAATCCGCGCGGCAAGCATGGCCAGGTCGTCTATGATCTCGCCGGCGATTTCGGCGTCAACATCGGCGAACTGCGCGAACGCTTCCAATTCTATTATGATCGCTTCCCCGTCCGGCGGGAGCGTATGGCCGGAGAGACAGCATGACCGACGCCGCCAACGATCGCCTGCTTTCGGGCCGCGCATGGGATGATTATTGCGAAACGGTGCGCCGCGCCGGCCATATGATCAACCGTTTCGGCGATGATGCCGACACGCTCGACCGCGCCGAATGGTATCGTTTCATGACGCGCCTGATGCGCAACGGCTTCGAACGCTTCATGGAAAATTGCGAGCCGGAACGCCCCCGCCTGCGCGATGCGCCGTGGCGGCAGGGGATCAATTTCCAGTCGCCCGATCAGGATCATCTGCTTGCGGAATTTGTCGACGGATCGGCCGATTACCGCATCGTCGGCAATCGCGGCACGATCCCTTATTTCGTGATGGCGGCGTGGGATGCCAAGCAGCCCACCGATATCGGCGCGCGCGACTGGGCGGAACGCGGCACCGATGGCCTGGCTGAATTCGATCCGGCCACCCTGCGCACCACCGGCTTCTTGCAAAGCGACACGATCCGTTTCGACGCCGACGGCAATTTCGAAGTGATCGTCAGCCAGAAGAAGCCCGAAGGCGACGTCGCCTGGCTGCCGATCAGCGAACATTGCGTCGGCCTGCTCGTCCGCACCGTCTATCACGAACGCGGCAAGACGGTGGCGCCGGTGATGCGGATCGAACGGCTCGACGGATCCGAACCCCGCCCGATCCGGCCGGCAGACATGAGCGAGGCGCTCGCCAAATCCGGCCAGTTGGTCCTTGCCTATGCCGAACTGGTGCGCGCCTGGTGGCAGGATAATCTGGGCAAGCGGCCCAACCGCGTCCGCTTCAGCCGGGCGGTCTATCTGTCGAACGGCGGCGTCCCCGATCGCCATCATGGCTTCGGCACATGGGAAAAGGCGGCGGACGAAGCGCTCGTCCTCCACTTCACCCCCACCGAATGCGATTACTGGATCTTCCAGCTGTGCAACATCTGGCAGGAAAATCTGGATAATTACGAAGACGGCCAGGGCTATGTGCAGAAATACACGGCCAATTACGAAGCCGACGGGTCGATCCGCCTGATCGTGGCGGATGAGGATCCGGGCATCGGCGGCAACTGGATCGATCCCTATGGCCACGCCCATGGCGGGTGGAGCCTGCGCCTGATCAAGACGCAGGGCGAACCGCCGGCGGTAACGCTCCACCGCGTGTCGCTCGCAGCGCTCAAGCGTGACGGCCTTGCCGCACTCGATACGGTCGAGGCGGTCGAAACCGGCGAAATCACCGATTGATCTCTGGCGGCGGTGGCGGCGTTCGCGCCATCACCGCCGCGGATCAGATGCCGGCCGCCCAGTCCATCGCCTCGGCCGCATCGCGGGGTTCGAACGTCCGCAGTTCGACGAACGGCACCAGCGGCCGCATGACATTGACCATCGTGCGGATCCACTGCCGGTCCGTAATCACCGCTTCCCGTGGGAACCGGTTGAGCTGAAACAGCTTGGACAGGCTGTAGCGCGCGTCCTTCAGCCCGGCTTCGAAGGTGATATCCGTAAAATGGGTGAGATCGGCGAGCACGCCAATCTTCTCATGCCGCGCCAGCCGTGCTTCGATGTCGGCGATCATCCGGTCATAATCATCACCGTCAAGCGTGCCGGCCAGCCGATACGCCGCGACATGATCGGGGGACGGAAGGATTTCGAGCATCATCGCCTCCTGCCTGTCACGGGATAACGGTCGGCGGCCAATCCGTATCCATGCGCCGCGCTCTACCTCCGCCGGACAATAGCAGCGACCGGAACAATGTACTAATATCCGAGCGTGATCACCCGGTGGGGCAGAATAGCGACGATCTCTATCCGCCCTTAGGAAGTGTGGGGAGGAAGCATGAAATTCCGTGGGAATTTTCTGGCGGCCATGTTCCTGTGCAGCCTTACGGCTTCCAACACCGCAGTCGCACAAACGGGCCTGATGGGCGGCCTCGCCGGCTTTTCCGGCTGTGTTCAAGGATGCATGGAAGAGCGCACGATCAGCGGCAAGCAATGTGACGCTTTATGCCGCTGTGTCCTGACAATCGAACTGAGCCGGTCGCAGGAAGAACTGCAAAGGATGCAGCCCAAAGCCAAGGCGTGCCGGGCCAAGATATTGCAGGGGGTGCAATCATCCACGGCCGAACCTCTTCCACCCAGGAACGGGCCGACAAGCGCGACGGCCGGTCGTTCGATCGGGAGCGACATCCTGGTCTGCACGCCGCAATATACGCTGCCCGATGGAAGCCAGTCACAGGAAATGGCCCAGGCCATCGCCAGCGGTGAAATGAAACAACATTGGACGGATGTGGATGGTCAACTCAATGGGATGAAAGCGGACAAGAAGAGCGCATTTCACAAGGTCGCCGCAACCGATGGCATCCGCCTCACGATCAGCCATTTTCGGAGCAAGGACAAGGTCGCTGCACTGGCTGTGATGCCGGGGAATAACGGCCAGTGTCCGCCTCGCCATCGTAGCGAATTGTACAATCTGAATGAATGGCTCAGCAAGCCTGGCATTCGTCCCAGAGGCATAACCGGCCGCTGAGATTACGGTCGGATACGATGGCGTGAGAACCGCCTGGACAGGCCGTCGTCGACGAAATCGCGGGTATCATTGTCTGCTCGCCGGAAAACGTCGAACGAATCCACAGAACCTATGTTGACGCCGCAGCGGTTGTAGTGGCACTGAGCGAGCGGATCAGCCGGGCCGTGGCAACCGCCCTGCGAACTGATACGGCGGATAAGCCGTTAAGTGGTTGAGAGTGCGGGTATAGCATAGTGGTAATGCTCTAGCCTTCCAAGCTAGCTAGAGGGGTTCGATTCCCCTTACCCGCTCCAACCTTGTCACAAGCGCATATCTTACAGGCGTTATGCACCTGCTGGCGGGTCTGCGGGTCCGTGGCTGTCCACGTCCCCGCAGCCCATATCAGCGCTTAGCCCTGCTTCGGCGCGCCCGGAACCGCCATGTAATAATGGCCGGCGTTCAGGCCGCCATCGACCGACAATTCGGTGCCGATGCAATAGGCGGCATCGTCCGACGCGAGGAACGCGGCCGCCGCGCCGATATCCGCCGGATCGCCTGCGCGCTGCGCCGGATAGACCTTGAAGCCCATGTCGAACATTTCGCGGGTCACCCCGGCCTGGTTGGCCAGCGGCGTATAGATGCCGCCCGGGTGGATCGTGTTGACGCGGATGCCGCGCGGGCCAAGTTCCAGCGCGACCGACTGGCTGAAGCCACGCACGCCGAACTTCGACGCGCAATAGGGGCTAAGGCCGTTCGCCGCCGAAATGCCGTCGGCCGAACTCATGTTGATGATCGTGCCGCCACCGGCGCGTTCGATCGCGGGGATCACGGCCTGCGTGCCGATCATCGTGCCGATCAGGTTGACCTCGATGATCCGGCGCATTTCTTCTTCGGTCAGATCGTCGAGCGCCTTGAAAATCAGGATGCCGGCATTGTTGACCAGGCAATCGAGCTTGCCGAAGCGCGCTTCGGTCGCCGCGATCACGCGGTCCCATTCGGCGCGCGACGAAACGTTGAGCTTTTCGAACACGGTCACGTCGCCCAGTTCGGCGGCCAGTGCCGTGCCTTCGGCTTCCAGCAGATCGGCGATCACGACGCGCGCGCCTTCCTGCACGAAACGACGGACGATGCCTTCGCCAATGCCGCGCGCACCGCCGGTTACGATCGCTACCTTACCTTCCAGACGCCGCATATTCTTCTCCTTATGCTCCGATTGATCGCCATCCATGCCAGCAAGCAGGGGTGACAACACCGTCCATTTGCGGCGTATGGCCGTTCAATCCGGGCGGATCGCGCTCGCTTCGATCCGGCCGTCGGGCAACCGGATTCCGCTCACCCGCACGCGTTTTTCCACCAGATCGACCGGGGTGCGCGGCAGATCGAGCCGCCACACGCCGCCGCCATCGCATTTCAGGACAAAGCCGCCGCCATCGCGGATCAGCAGGCCGCTGGCTTCGGCCGCATCACCCGGATTCACGCCGCCGGTTCCGCGACCAGCCCGATCGACACGCCGAATGGCAGGCTGTGGCGGCCCACCCAGTGGCGCTCGGCGGCGAACAGCCCTTCGAGGATGCGATTGACCGGTGGCGACGGCATGGCGTCATCCCCGCCTTCACGCCCGGTGATCTTGCCCAGCCCGCGCGCCGCCGCGATCAGCGGGAACAGGACGGTGTTGAAATGGGTCGCGTGCCGCACCCGCAGCCCGCTGTCGGCGAACACGCGCTTTGCCCCCGCCATCGTGTAGCGCCGCTGATGATGGTGCGCCACGTCGTGCGCGCTCCACATCCAGGGGGCGGCCGGCACGGTGACGAGGATGCGGCCGCCGGGCGCCAGCCTTGGCACCAGCGACGCCAGCGCTTCGCGATCGCCGGGAATATGTTCCAGCACATCGAGCAGGACGATCAGGTCGTAGGCGCCGTCCTCCAGGTCCACGCCATCGGGCAGCAGCCCGCCTTTTACCGCGACGCCGGTGCGCGCGGTCGTCAGCGCGCGCGCCTGATCGTCCGGCTCGATCGCATCGACCGTGCCGTAGCGTTGCAGCATCGGGATGTTCGATCCGGTGCCGCAGCCCACTTCCAATATGCGTGCGCCGGGCCTGGGCCGGGCCTGCTGTTCGATCAGCGTGGCGATGATCCGGCGCCGCGCGACGAACCACCAGTGCGCGCCGTCAATCTCCGCCATGCGATCGTAAATGGCTCTATCCATGACGAATCACGGCCTTCAATCATCCTCTCCGATCCGCATGCGGATCACATAGATCGGCCGGTGCTTCACCTCGACGAGGATGCGCCCGACATATTCGCCAAGGATGCCAAGCGAGAGCAGCTGCACGCCGCCGAGAAACAGGGTCGCCACCATCATCGACGGGTAGCCGGCGACGTCCGCGCCCAGCAGCACCGTGCGGATGACGACATAGCCGGCGTAAAGCAGCGCGAACAAGGCGACCATCGCGCCCAGATAGCTCCACACCCTGAGCGGCACCGTCGACGCCGATGTGATGCCGTCGATCGCCAGCGTCCACAGCTTCCAATAGTTGAACTTGGTGGTGCCGACAGCGCGTTCGGCCCGGTCATATTCCACCGCCGTCTGGCGGAAGCCGCTCCACGCGAACAGCCCCTTCATGAATCGGTTGCGTTCGGGCATCGCGCGGATCACCTCGACCACCTTGCGATCGAGCAGGCGGAAATCGCCGGCATGTTCGGGGATCTTGTCCGACGACAGCCAGTTGTGCGCGCGGTAATAAAATTCGGCGGTGATCCGCTTGGGCAGCGAATCCGTCTGGCGGTCGCGCCGGACGCCGTAAACCACCTCGAATCCGGCGCGCCAATGATCGAGCATGGCGCCGATCACTTCGGGCGGATCCTGCATATCCACGTCGATCGGGATGACGGCATCGCCGCGCGCATGATCCAGCCCGGCCGACAGCGCGGCTTCCTTGCCGAAATTGCGCGACAGCGACAGCGCCCGGATGCGCGGGTCGGCGCGGTGCGCGGCATGGATCGCGGCCAGCGTCGCATCATGGCTGCCATCGTCGATGAACAATATTTCCCAGCCCAGCGGGACGTTGCCGGGTTCGCGCAGGGCATCGAGCACGGCGGTGACACGCGCCACGAACGGCGCGATCGCTTCCTCTTCGTCCTTGACGGGCACGATCACCGACAGGCGCGGCGCTACGGGCGGAACGGGCATCGCGGGGTTTTCCATTGGGTCTCGCGCCGCGCATAGCGGGTTGCGCGGCGATCGAACACAGATTTTGGCGGGATCAGGCGTGCAGGCCCTGCAACAGGCGCGGCAGTTTGCCGGTTTCGCCACGCGCTTCGGCCATGAAGCGGCGCTTGAGCGGTGCGATCCGTTCGACCGCGCCAAGGCCGAAGCGGCGGACGGCCGAAGCCGTGCGGCCGCGCACCCCGAACAACCGGGTCAGCCCGTCGGTGGCCGCCGCGACCATGAAGGTGTCGAGCGAACGCCACCGTTCATAACGCGCCAGCAGTTGCGCATCGCCCAGATCCATCCCCAGCCGCGCGCCTTCGACCAGCACTTCGGTGAAGCAGGCGACATCGCGGAAACCAAGGTTCAGGCCCTGCCCGGCGATCGGGTGGATGCCGTGTGCGGCATCGCCCACCAGCGCCAGCCGTTCGCCGGTGATCTTGGCGGCATGGTGGAAACCCAGCGGATAGCTGGACAAGGGCGACGCCAGTTCGATCGCGCCCAGCAGCCCGCCCATCTTCTTATATGCTTCGGCCGCAAAGGCGCGCGGCCCCAGCCCCAGCATCGCCGGCGCATCCTTGCCGCTGACCGTCCACACGATCGCCGAACGATGCCGCCCGTCCGCGTCGTCGTTCAACGGCAGGATCGCAAATGGCCCTTGCGGATAGAAGATTTCATGGGCGACGCCTTCATGCGGGCGTTCGTGCGTCACCGAACCGATGATCGCGGTGTGATCATAGCTCCAGTTGGCGATGCGGATGCCGGCGGCCTCGCGCGTCGGCGAACGCCGCCCTTCGGCGCCGATCAGCAACGATCCGCGCACCGTCCGCCCGTCCGCCAACGTCACATGCGCGCCGGTTGCGTCGCGGCGCACGTCCGCCGGCCGCGCGGGCATCAGCAGCGTGATATTCTTGGCGGCCAGCGCCGATTCGCGCAGCGCCGTGCGCAACGCGCGATTTTCGAACATGATGCCGACCGCGCCGTCATCCTCGCCCGGTTCGAACAGCAGGGCCTGCGGGGTCAGCCCATCCGTCACGCGGATCGTTTCGATCGGGCAGCCCTTGCCTTCCAGCCGCGCGCCGACGCCGATCGTCTGCAGCATCCGCCACGGCGCGCTGGCCACCGCCGATGCGCGGCCGTCAAAGCCCGCCGCAAGCGTCGCCTGCGGGTCCGCCGGATCGATCACGATCGAACTCAGGCCGTGCGCATCGAGCGCGATCGCCAGCGTCAGGCCGACAAGGCCGCCGCCAAGGATGATGACATCGCTTTCCATGATCGCCTGTTAGCCCGTGTCGGCGATCCGCGCCACCAGTCTCGACGGCTCGCCGCAGCCGCGCTTGACCGGGAGTCGCCGCCAAGGGCATGGTCGCGCGACGGAACATTTCAGGCACGCCCGGCGCATACCGGCCGGGCGGGGGCGGCAATGGCGGGCAGCATGGCAACGGAACAACCTGTTTGGCGGGAATCGGCGCGTCGCGCAGCACAGCGCGGCGGATCGATCGGGGCAGCGCTCGGCCTGCTCGCGCTGATGCTGATGCTCGCCTTCGCACTGGCCAGCTACCAGCCAACCGATGCCGCGCTCAACACCGCCGCCGGGGGTGACGTCAGCAACATTCTCGGCCCGGTCGGCGCATGGGTGGCCGATCTGCTGCTCAGCCTGCTGGGGCCACCCGCCGCGCTGCTGCTGCCGATCGGGGTGATCGCCGGGCTGCGGCTGTGGCGCGGCGCATCCATCGGGCGGTGGAAACGATCGCTGGCCCTGTGCCTGCTCGGGGTGCTGCTGTTCGGCATCGCCCTGTCGTTGCTGCGCGGCGGATCGGTTTCGGGGCTACCGGCCGGCTGGGGCGGCGCGATCGGGCTGATCGCGGCGCGCGGCGTCGATTCGCTGGTGGGGCTGGCGGGCGATCCCACCTGGATCACGGGGCTGCGCATCACCACCATCCTGCTGTTTGGCGCCGGTGGCCTCGCCATCTGGGTGTGGGGCCTTGGGCTGGAAGCCAGCGAACGCGGCTGGCTGTTCCGCACGCGCAACCGCGCCGATCGCGATGAAGACGAAGACGCCGTCCTGCTCGATCGCGTGGTCGGCCGGGATGATGCGCCGTCCCGGCCGCGCGAAGCCGCCCGGCCGCCGCGCGCACGGGTCGAACCCCCGCTGGCCGACAATGCCGATCAGCCCGGCCCGACGATCAAGGAACCCGAACGCCGCCCGCAGCAAGGCGACACCCGCAAGCGCGAACAGCGCCAGCTTCCACTGGGCGACACCTACGTCCTGCCGCCACTGACCCTGCTGGCCGAACCGCCGGCATCCACCGGTCCGACGATCGATCGCGCGGGGCTGGAACGCAATGCCCGCCTGCTCGAAACCGTGCTCGATGATTTCCACGTCAAGGGCCGCATCGTCGAAGTGCGCCCCGGCCCGGTCGTCACCATGTACGAACTGGAGCCGGCCGCCGGCATCAAGGCCAGCCGCGTCATCCAGCTCGCCGACGATATCGCCCGCAACATGTCCGCCTTGTCGGCGCGCGTGGCCACCATTCCCGGCCGCACCGTCATCGGCATCGAACTGCCCAACAAGGTGCGCGAATCGGTGGTGCTGCGCGAACTGATCGACAGCGCCGCGTTCGAAACGCAAGGCGGCGCGCTGCCGCTGGTCCTTGGCAAGAACATCGCCGGCGATCCGGTGATCCACGATCTGGCCCCCATGCCGCATCTGCTGGTCGCGGGCACCACCGGGTCGGGCAAGTCGGTCGGCCTCAACTGCATGATCGTGTCGCTGCTGTACCGGCTGACACCGGAACAGTGCCGGATGATCATGATCGATCCGAAGATGCTGGAACTCAGCGTCTATGACGACATCCCCCACCTCCTTTCGCCCGTCGTCACCGAACCGCAAAAGGCGGTCCGTGCCTTGAAATGGGCGGTCGAACAGATGGAGGATCGCTATCGCATGATGGCCTCGGTCGGCGTGCGCAGCCTTGCCAGCTTCAACGAACTGCTGCGCACCGCCAAGGCCAAGAACAAGCCGATCACCCGCCGGGTGCAGACCGGCTATGACGCCGAAACCGGCCAGCCGATCTACGAGGAAGAAAGCCTCGAATATGAAATCCTGCCCCAGATCGTCGTGATCGTCGACGAACTGGCCGATCTGATGATGACGGCGGGCAAGGAAGTGGAATTTCTGATCCAGCGCCTGGCGCAAAAGGCGCGCGCCGCCGGGATCCACCTGATCATGGCGACGCAGCGTCCCTCGGTCGATGTCATCACCGGCGTGATCAAGGCCAATTTGCCGACGCGGATCAGCTTCCAGGTCACGTCGAAGATCGATTCGCGCACCATCCTGGGCGAACAGGGCGCCGAACAATTGCTCGGCAAGGGCGACATGCTGTTCATGCCCGGCGGCAAGCAGATCGCCCGCGTCCACGGCCCGTTCGTGTCCGACGACGAAGTTCGCGCCGTCGCCGATCACTGGAAGGCGCAAGGCACGCCCGAATATATCACCGCCGTCACCGAAGAACCGCTCGAATCCTACGAACTGGAAGGCGCGCCCACCGGCCCCGACGATCCCGAAACCAAGGATTATCGCCGCGCCGTCCAGCTCGTCGTCGAAAACCGCAAGGCATCGACCAGCTGGCTTCAGCGCCAGTTGCGCGTCGGATATAATTCGGCCGCGCGCCTGATCGAACGGATGGAAAAGGATGCGGTCATCTCGCAACCCGATCATGTCGGCCGGCGCGAAGTGTTGCTCGACGTGGGCGACTTGCCCGATTTCGGCCGGCGGCTGGGCTGACGCTGAACGCCAGGCAACCGGCCGGTTCAGAACCCGTTCAATCCCGCGCCGGCATTGCCAGCCTGATGCCTTATCCGGAGAAACGCATGATCCGCCCCACCTTGTTCGCGCTCGCGGCTGTCCCGGTCGCCGCCGCCGCCATCGTCGGGGCAACGCCGGTGGCCGCACCCGCGATGGCGCAGGCTGCCGGGCCGCTCGCTCAGGTGTCCCAGCATCTGCGTGCCGTGAATACGATGACGGCCAGCTTTTCGCAGACCGATCGCAACGGCAAGACGATCAACGGCACGCTGACCTTGAAACGCCCCGGCCGTATCCGCTTCGAATATCAAAAGGGCGTGCCCCTGCTCGTCGTCGGCGATGGCAAGGCGCTCACCATGATCGACTATCAGGTCAAGCAGGTGTCGCGCTGGCCGATCGGCGATTCGCCGCTGTCGGTGCTGCTCGATCCGTCAAAGGATCTGTCGAAGTTCGCCAAGGTGGTTCCCGGCGGTGATCCGCGACTTCTGATCGTCCAGGCGCGGGATCCCAAGCGGCCGGAATTTGGCACGATTTCGATCGCGTTCGCTAAATCCCCTGCGGCCCCCGGCGGGTTGATGCTGCGCGGGTGGACGATCGTCGACGCGCAGAACAACCGATCGACCATCCAGCTGTCGAATCAGGCGTTCAACGTCGCGGTAAGCGACAAGGCGTTCCGCTGGAACGATCCGCGCCCGCGTAATCCGCGTGGCTGACGGGTAGCTGACCGATCCATTCATCCGCGCGACAGCTTTGCCGGCGTAGATGTCTTCAAGCGGCCGTGGGAAGCCGCACGGGATTCCCCCTGTTGCCCGTGTCGCACATTCCCACGTCCCGCCTTCGCGTGACGAACGCAAGGTCGGCCCCTGCTCCACGCCCCCGGAGCAGGGGCCATTCTTTTTTGGGCCACCAGATCGCGCTGCCGATAACGCTGTCCTACAGGCCCCGGCGCTGCCAGGCTGCGCCATGATCATCGATATAATCGTCGGATCACGGAATTTATTCGTTCAAAATCATAGGCATAGGGTTCAAATCGGCAAAGTGGGGAAAATCGCTCGATATCCTCAACTTCCTCAACTTAACCCCTGTCTTCGCCGGCTGGCGCTCCGGCCCCGGCGTCGCTACATCGGCGGCCATGGCCGATACGCTCAAGATTGCTTCGTGGAACATCAATTCGGTGCGCGCGCGCATCGATATCGTCGCCCGCTTCCTGATCGAGGAACAGCCCGATATCCTGTGCCTGCAGGAAACCAAGGTGGTGAACGAGATCTTTCCCGGCGGTCCGTTCGAAAAACTGGGCTACGTCCACCAGGTGCTGAACGGCCAGCGGATGCACCATGGTGTGGCGATCCTCAGCAAGGTTCCGCTCGATGCCGACGCCAGCCACGACTGGCAGGACAATGGCGAAGCCCGCCATGTCGGTGTCCGCCTGCCCAACGGGGTGCGGCTGGAAAATGTCTATATCCCCGCCGGCGGCGACGTGCCCGATCGCGACGTGAATCCCAAGTTCGGCCAGAAACTTGATTTCGTCGAACGGATGACGCGCTGGTCGGAAACGCTGGCTGATCCCACGATCATCGTCGGCGATTTCAACATCGCCCCGCTCGAATGCGACGTGTGGAGCCACAAGCAGTTGCTCGATGTCGTCAGCCACACCCCGATCGAGGTCGCCGCGCTCGAACGGCTCCAGCAGAGCCACGGCTGGGTTGATCTTGGCCGTCATTTCCACCCCGCCCCGGCGCGGCTCTATACATGGTGGAGCTACCGGTCGAAGGACTGGACTGCCAATGATCGCGGCCGCCGGCTCGATCATATGTGGGCCAGCCCCGCTGTTGCCGCGGCGGCCACCGCACACCGCGTGGTCGAACCCTGCCGCAGCTGGGAAAAGCCGTCGGATCATATCCCGCTCGTGACGGAGTTCACCTTTTGAGCGGGCTGCGCTCCGCCGCCCATGCGCTGGACGCGCTGCGCCGCGGCTGGCCGGTGCGCATCCTGTCCGCCACTGGCGCGATTGCGGTGCTCGCAGTCGAAACCGCCGATGATGGCCGCCTGGCGGCGTTCGATCCCACGGCGCGCGCCGATATCCTGCTGTCCAGCGGGCGCGCCGCGACGTTGAAACTCGCCAACCAGCGCGCGGCGGCGACACCCGGCGCCGCCGTCCGCATCGAACGCGCGACGTGGCTCGACCTGCCGGCGGCCGTGGCGCTGGCCGATCCGGCGCTCGATCTGGCAACCCCGCTCAAAGGCCCCTATCGCGCCATCGCGACAACGGCACCCGATGCCGCCGCCGCCGCCCTGCGGCTCGCCCGGCTCGCCGGCCTGTTGCCAGCGTTCTTCGTCATCGACGATGGCGCCGGCGAGGTGGAGGTTCTGGCGGACGCGATCGCCGAACAGGATGCCCCCGCCCGCCTCATCATCGCCGCGCGGGCGCGCCTGCCGGTCGAAACGTCCGAACACAGCGAAATCGTCGCGTTCCGCAATGCCGACGATGCCGCCGAACATGTCGCCTTGGTGATCGGCGCGCCCGATGGCACACCGCCGCTCGTCCGCCTCCACAGCGAATGCCTGACGGGCGATGTGCTGGGATCGCTCAAATGCGATTGCGGGCCGCAATTGCACGCCGCTCTCCACGAAATCGCCGATGCCGGCTGGGGCATCCTGCTTTACCTGCGCCAGGAAGGGCGCGGCATCGGCCTCGTCAACAAGCTGCGCGCTTATGCCTTGCAGGATCAGGGCTATGACACGGTCGACGCCAATGTCCGGCTGGGTTTCGATGTGGACGCGCGCGATTTCGGCGTCGCGGCGCGGATGCTGACCTTGCTGGGACAGGATAAAGTCCGCCTGCTCACCAACAATCCGGCCAAAATGGCGGGGCTGGAATCGGCCGGGGTCACCGTGGTCGAACGGGTCGCGCATGCGATGACGGCCAATCCGCACAACCGCGCCTATCTCGATACCAAGCGCGACCGCACCGGCCATCAGCTGTGATTCTGGTCGACGCGGGCGCGCGAACGCTCGCCATGTCGGGCCACACCCTGCCCTGCGTGATCGGCCGGTCGGGCGCCTGCCCCGCCGCTGACAAGCGCGAGGGCGACGGGATGACCCCGCTGGGCCGCTGGCCGGTGCGCATGGTGCTGTTCCGCCCCGGCCGTGCTGCGCCGCCGCCCGGGCTGCAACTGCCATGGCGCTGGATCCGGCCGGATGATGGCTGGTCGGACGACAGCACCGATCCCTGCTACAACCGCCCAGTCCGCCATCCGCGCGAATATTCCGCCGAACGGCTATGGCGCGACGATGGCCTGTATGATGTGATCGTGACGCTGGGCCACAATGATGCGCCGCCCGTCCCCGGCATGGGCAGCGCGATTTTCTTCCATTGCTGGAATGACGCGAAGCCGACCGAAGGCTGCGTGGCGATCGAACAACACGCGCTGCTCGCGCTGCTGCCGGCGCTGGCGCCGGGTACCCTGCTACAAATCGCCTGACATTCCGTCACCCCGAACCTGTTCCGGGGTGACGACAGCAATTAATCGAACAGCGACGAGACCGAGGTTTCGTCGGCGATCCGCTTGATCGCTTCGGCCAGAAGCGGCGCGATCGTCAGGTGACGGATCTTGCCGGCCGCCGCCGCTGCATCGGTCGCGCCGATCGAATCGGTGATCACCAGTTCGGCCAGCGACGATCCTTCCACCCGCGCCACCGCGCCGCCCGAAAGCACGCCGTGGGTGACATAGGCAACAACGTCTTCGGCACCGGCCGCCCGCAGCGCGGCGGCTGCGTTGCACAGCGTGCCCGCCGAATCGACGATATCGTCGACGAGGATGCAGAAACGGCCCGAAACATCGCCGATGATGTTCATCACTTCCGATTCGCCAGCACGTTCGCGGCGCTTGTCGACGATCGCCAGCGGGGCGTTTTCAAGGCGCTTGGCGAGCGCACGGGCGCGCACCACGCCGCCCACGTCGGGCGACACCACCATCAGATTCTTGCCGGCGAACCGCGCATGGATATCGGCCGACATCACCGGCGCGGCATAAAGATTATCCGTCGGGATATCGAAGAAACCCTGGATCTGCCCGGCGTGCAGATCGACCGAAAGCACGCGATCGGCGCCCGCAGTCGTCAGCAGATTGGCGACCAGCTTGGCCGAGATCGGCGTACGCGGGCCGGGTTTGCGATCCTGCCGGGCATAGCCGAAATACGGGATCACGGCGGTGATCCGCTTGGCCGACGAACGCTTCAGCGCGTCGATGCAGATCAGCAATTCCATGAGGTTGTCATTGGCTGGAAAGCCGGTCGACTGGATCACGAACACGTCCTCGCCACGGACATTTTCGTGAATCTCGACGAACACTTCTTCGTCGGCGAAACGACGCACGCTCGCCTCGGTCAGTGGAATTTCCAGATAGGCGGCGATTGCGCGCGCCAACGGCAGGTTGGAATTGCCGGCCAGTAGTTTCATGTTCGTCCTCGCTGCCGCGTTTTGCGGCCTCTTAGTCGCGTCACGCGCGCGGGGAAAGGGGGCGTGGAGTGGAACCTCTGGTCGTCGCCTTGATCCCGGCCTAAAGCGAGGGGCCATGACAGCCCGCCTTTCCATCCTCCTCGCCCAGATCAACCAATCGATGGGCGATCTTACCGCCAATGCCGATGCGATGCTGGCGGTCCGCGCCCGCGCCGGCACCGCCGATCTGATCCTGTTCCCCGAATTGCAGTTGATCGGCTATCCGCCCGAAGATCTGGTGCTGAAACCCGCACTGATCGCCCGCGCGCATGATGAAGTGCAGCGCCTGGCAGCAGCAACGGCCGATGGCGGCCCGGCGATGCTGGTCGGCACGGTGATCCAGCTCGACGACGGGTTGTTCAACGCAATGGCGTTGCTGGATGGCGGCGTGGTCGCGGCCATGATTCGCAAGCACGAACTGCCCAATTACGGCACCTTCGATGAAAAGCGCCTGTTCGTATCCGGCCCGCTGCCCGAACCAATCCATTTCCGCGGTGTGCGCATCGGCGTGCCGATCTGCGAGGATATCTGGTTTCCCAAGGTGTGCGAACATCTGAAGGCGACCGGTGCGGAAATCCTGCTGTCGCCCAATGGCAGCCCCTATGAACTCGACAAGGATGATCGGCGGCTCGCCCTCGTCCGTGCGCGCGTCGCCGAAACCGGCCTGCCGCTGGCCTATCTCAACCGGGTCGGCGGGCAGGACGAACTGGTGTTCGACGGCTCGTCCTTCGTCGTCAACGCCGATGGTGCGGTCGCACTCCAGATGCCCGACTGGGATGCCGCCGAAGTGCTGACCGTCTGGGAAAAGGGCGCCGATGGCTGGGCCTGCCTGCCCGGCGATCACCATGCGCTCGATGTGGCCCCGGCCGACCTCTACAATGCGATGCTGGTGGGTTTGCGCGATTATGTGAACCGCAATCGGTTCCCCGGCGTCGTCCTTGGCCTGTCCGGCGGGATCGATAGCGCCTTGTCCGCTGCCGTCGCGGTCGATGCGCTGGGCGCCGATCGTGTGTGGTGCGTGATGATGCCGTCCCGCTTCACCGGCGATGAAAGCCTGTCAGACGCCGCCGAATGCGCACGCCTGCTCGGGGTCCGCCTGGATACGATCGCGATTGAACCGGCCACCCTGGCCTTCGATACGATGCTGGGCGATGCCTTTGCCGGCCGCCACCGCGATCTGACCGAAGAAAATATCCAGTCGCGCGTGCGCGGGCTGACCCTGATGGCGCTCAGCAACAAGTTCGGCCACATGGTGCTGACCACGGGCAACAAAAGCGAGATGTCGGTCGGTTACGCCACCATTTATGGTGACATGGCCGGCGGTTATTCGGTGCTGAAGGATGCCTATAAAACCACGGTGTTCGCGCTGTCCGAATGGCGCAACGCCAACCGCCCGTCGCTCGCCCTTGGCCCCGACGGGCCGGTGATGCCTGTCAACGTCATCACGAAGCCGCCGACCGCCGAATTGCGGCCCGACCAGAAGGATTCGGATTCACTGCCGCCTTATGACGTGCTCGATCCGATCCTGCACGGATTGGTCGAGGAAGAACTGGCGGTGGCCGATCTCGTCGCACGCGGTTTCGATCGCGATACCGTCATCAGGATCGAACGCATGCTCTATATCGCTGAATATAAACGCCGGCAGGCCCCACCGGGGGTGAAGCTGGGCACCCGCAATTTCGGCCGCGATCGCCGTTATCCGATTACCAACGGCTTCCGGTCGGTCTGATGGTCGTCACCCGTTTCGCGCCGTCGCCCACCGGCCGGCTCCATGTCGGCAATATCCGCGCCGCACTCCATAACTGGCTATATGCGCGCCAGCAGGGCGGGCGTTTCCTGCTCCGCCTCGACGATACCGACGCCGAACGATCGACCGAAGCGTTCGTCGATGCGATCCGCGCCGATCTCACCTGGCTGGGTTTGGCCCCCGATGGCGAGGAACGCCAGTCGCAGCGCTTCGCGCTCTACGAGGAATCATTCGAACGGTTGCGCGCCGCCGGCCGCGTCTATCCGGCCTATGAAAGCCAGCAGGAACTGGATCTCAAGCGCAAGATCCTCGCCGGACGGGGCTTGCCACCGGTTTATGATCGCGCAGCCCTTGCGCTCAGTGACGCCGATCGCGCAGCATTTGAGGCCGAAGGCCGCACGCCGCACTGGCGCTTCCGCCTCGATCATGACGCAGCCATCGCCTGGCACGATCTGATCCGGGGCGACCAGCGTTTCGATCCGAAACTGCTGTCCGATCCCGTCATCCGCCGCGCCGATGGCAGTTGGCTCTATATGCTGCCCAGCGTGATCGACGATATCGATATGGGCGTCACCCATGTCGTTCGCGGCGAGGATCATGTCACCAACACCGGCCTTCAGCTCCAGATGTTCGAAGCCCTGGGCGCAAAGCCCCCGGCCTTCGCGCACGAAGCGCTGCTGACAGGCAGCGAGGGCAAATTGTCCAAGCGCCTCGGCGCGCTAGGCTGCGATGGGTTCCGCGAAATGGGGATCGAACCGCTCACTTTGCTGGCGCTGCTCGCGCGGATCGGCACCAGCGATCCGGTCGAGCCGGTCGCGGCGGCCGAAGAACTATTCCATGCGTTCGATTTTACCCGTTTTGGCCGCGCCCCGGCGCGCTTCGATCTCGATGAGTTGACGGCGCTCAACGCCCGCATCCTCCATCGCCTGCATTATCAGGACGTCGCCGATCGGCTGCCCGCCGGCATGGACGCCGATGCCTGGCACGCGATCCGCCCGAATATCCTAACCGTGGCCGATGCCGCGACATGGTGGGCGGTGGTCGAAGGGCCGGTCGATCAATCTGCGGTCGCGCCCGAAGATCGCGCCTATCTGGCCGAAGCCGTCACCGTCGCCGAAGGGATCGACTGGACGGCCGATCCGTGGCCGGCGCTTACGACGTTGTTGAAGGATGTCACCGGCCGCAAGGGCAAGGCCTTGTTTCTGCCGCTGCGGCTGGCGCTGACCGGGCTGGCCCACGGGCCGGATATGGCCGCGCTGCTGCCGCTGATCGGGCGGGAACGCGCGCTGGAGCGGCTGCGCACGGCGGCTGCATGATGGCTGCGTCGCGGTCCGGCGGATCGCGACGGCAGTCCGTTTAATCAGTCGTTGTCGGACAGCGCGTTGCTGCCAGCGGCGACAACCGCCTTGGCGGCTTCGCCAGCGGCATAGATGAAGCCGTTGGTCGGGTAAGCGGTCATGCCGAGGCTCTTGGTCGGCCCCCACCACACGCGCACCTTGCTCCAGTCGCCGGCGGCGGATACGTCGATCGCGGTTACGTCACGCTCGACCTGGCCACGGCTGCCATTGATCAGCGACCAGTTGGCGTGGGTCAGCTTCACGGTCCGCGAATCGACGATCTGGCTGACGGTGGCGACGTGGCCCGAAGGCATGGCGCGAAACGCCTGGAACGACAGCACCGAACCGACCTTGGGGGTCTGCCCGCGTTGATATTTGCCGGCAGCCTGCGCCCACCAGTCGGCGGCGCGGCCAAACAGCTGGATGCCGGAAAGCATGCGGGCGAATGGCGCGCACTGCCAATATTGGCCCTGCGCCTGTGCCGGCGTCGCCGAAAACAGCATCGTCGCCAGCAGCAGCGCCGCCGCTCCGGTCCAGATCGATTTGCCCGTCATGCTGTTCTTGCGCCCCATGGTCCGCTTGCTAGGCGGCTATGGTGCGATGCGGGAAGACCAAAAGGTTAACAACCATCAGGATTTGCGGCCGGCCGCGCCATCGCTTCGATGAACCGAAGATGAAGATGACACAACGGCGCGGCCGCAAACCAAACCGGCCCTCGTCACCCTGAACTTGGCGGCCGGATCAGTCGCCACTGCCCTGCGGATTGAAAAGCGGGGGCGGGGGCGGCTATGGGCCGCACATTCCTTTCCGCTTTTCGAAAGCCGCCATGATGTCCGATACGCCCCCCGATCGCCTGTCGACCAACCCAAAAAGCCCGTATTTCGACGCCGAAGCGCTGCAGCGCGGCGTCGGCATCCGCTTCAAGGGTTCGGAAAAGACCAATGTCGAAGAATATAGCGTGTCGGAAGGCTGGGTTCGCATGGCCGTCGGCAATTCGCGCGATCGTTTCGGCAATCCGATGACGGTCAAGGCCAGCGGCCCGGTGGAACCCTATTTCCGCGACATCGCCGACACCGCCGAAGAACCTTCGAACAACTGATCGACTCGCCTTTGAATCGCTTCGGCGCATCGCAGGGCTTTGCCTGTGGCGCGGCGTTCAAAATAATGCTCCCATCGAACCGGTCGACAGGAAACGGTTAAGCCCCCGGAAACCAAGCGGGTGCAAGATACGTATCTTGAAGGCATCAGGTTCGAGGGGGGTTGGTTCTTATGGGCACCCAGGCGAGACCGGCGGACGGAGCGATGACGCTCGCCGAGATGAAGGAATTTGCGAGCTTTCCCGCGGGCACGCAGCGTTATATCCGCCGCTCGCTCGATATCGGGCTGGATCGCGAAAACGCCATGGAACGCTGGTCGCGCGACGTGGTCGAGGCCGCCAGCATCCGCGCCCAGGCCCGCATATATGCCCGGCTAGATCATATTCGCGATCATGTTCCGGATGACAGCGGCCTTGACGCGATCGAACCTTTCTTTGCGCCGCTGGTCATATTGACGGCATTCGATCTCGGCCAGGATCGACTGGTCGGATTCGGATCTTACCGCTTCCTCTATGAACGGCTAATCGGCGCACATGTCCGGCCGTGGTTGCCGGGCGCATTCTGCGCGGCGGCGGCGCTGCCACACCTGCATCCGGAAAAGCGCCGGGTTCTGCTGCAATCGATCAGTGAAGCTGCGGCAACCGCGCCCGGCTGGTCGAACCGTGAACCCTGCTTCTTCCCGGAATGGGTGGAAAAAGTGGACAGCGTCCTGCCCCATTGAAAGCATGCAACGCCCCCTCGGGTGGCAGCAGGCTATGGCGCGACAAGCGAAGCATGGCTTGCTGCACGGCCGCTTTCCATGCCCGCATTACCCCCACAATTCATCGAGGAAATTGCGCATCGCCAGCCACGATCGCCGGTCCGCATCGGGCTGATAGGCCAGGCCCGGGCCACTCGCCGTGGGCGACGTGAATGCGTGGCCGGTATGGCCATAAGCATGGATCTGCCAGTCCGCTTTCGATTCGGTCAGTTCCGCTGCCAGATCGACGGTGGCCGCCGGCGGACAAAACGGATCGTCCCAACCGTGCAGCACCAGCACTTTGGCACGAATCGGATCGGCATTGGCAAAGGGCGGGCGATCATACACGCCGTGGAAACTCACCACGCCGTCGACATCCGCGCCAGCCCGGGCAAGATCGAGCACGCATGTACCGCCGAAGCAGAATCCGATCGCGGCGATATGGGCAGCATCCGTTTCGGGCTGCGCACGGATCGTGGCGAGGGTCGCCAGCAGGCGTTCTTGCAACACGCGCCGGTCACTGCGTGCGTCGTTCCCCAGCATGAATGCGGCGTCGCGATCGATCGGTCGCTTACCCTTGCCATACATGTCAGCGGCAAAGGCGACGTAGCCCAGGCCGGCCAACTCTGTCGCCTTGTCGACGTCGAACGCCTTCAGCCCCATCACATTGTGAAAAACAATTACGCCGGGGCGTGGACCGGACAGCGCATCGTCCCATACGAAAACCCCCTCGAACGGGCCACCGGGGCCTTGATATTCGACGGTGCGGGTACGAATCGCCATGCTTTGTCCTTTCGAATCCGGGCTTGCCCAGAACCTACCCTTGGGGCCAGCCAAGTCGAGACACGTTGCACCGCGCGTATCAGGCGTTAGGAAGCGGCCAAATCCAACGCCCCTGGGAGATCCCATGCCCACGCTCGTCTTGATCCGCCACGGCCAGTCCGCCTGGAACCTCGAAAACCGTTTCACCGGCTGGTGGGACGTCAACCTCACCGACAAGGGAATCGAGGAGGCAAAGGCCGCCGGCGAACTGATGGCCGCCAAGGGCCTTGATTTCGATATGGCCTTCACCAGCGTCCAGACCCGCGCGATCAAGACGCTCAACCTTGCGCTGGAAGCGATGGGCCGGCTGTGGCTGCCGGTGGAAAAGGACTGGCGGCTGAACGAGCGCCATTATGGCGGGCTTACCGGACTGGATAAGGCCGAAACCGCCGCCAAGCACGGTGATGCGCAGGTCAAGGTGTGGCGCCGGTCGTTCGATGTGCCGCCGCCACCGCTGGAAGTGGGCAGCGAGTGGGATCTGTCGCAGGATCGCCGCTACGCCGGCATTGCCGTTCCGCAGACGGAAAGCCTGAAGGACACCATCGCCCGTGTGCTGCCTTATTGGGACCAGCGCATCGCCCCGGCGCTGAAATCGGGGCAGCGGGTCGTCATTTCGGCGCACGGCAATTCGCTGCGCGCACTGGTGAAGCACCTGTCGAACATCCCCGACGACGAGATCACCGAACTCGAAATCCCGACCGGGCAGCCGATCGTGTATGACCTTGCCGACGATCTTACGCCCAAGGATCGTTATTATCTGTCGGAACGCTGATCGCACCGACGTGATTGCACCGCGCGCGCGCTTTCCTTAAAGGCCGCGCTTTGCCGGGGGAGAGGACATGGCCGACGCCGGGCCGTTGATCGGGATCATCATGGGCAGCCGCTCCGATTGGGAGACGATGCGCCATGCCGCCGAGACGCTTGAAACATTGGGCGTCGCCCATGAATGCAAGGTCGTGTCTGCGCACCGCACCCCTGATCGGCTTTACGATTACGCCAAATCGGCATCGGGCCGCGGGCTGAAGGCGATCATCGCCGGTGCCGGCGGGGCAGCCCACCTGCCCGGCATGGCGGCGTCGATGACGCGGCTGCCGGTTCTGGGCGTTCCTGTCGAATCCAAGGCGTTAAGCGGCATGGACAGCCTGTTGTCGATCGTTCAGATGCCGGCGGGTATCCCGGTCGGCACCTTGGCGATCGGCCGGGCCGGTGCGGTCAACGCCGCGCTGTTCGCGGCCGCCATCCTTGCCACCACCGATGACGCGCTGGCCGCGCGGCTCGATGCGTGGCGCGCCAAACAAACGGCGGATGTCGCCGAAACACCGGAGTGATGCAGGCCTGATGATCGTCCCCCCCGGATCGCGAATCGGCATCGTCGGCGGCGGCCAGCTTGGCCGGATGCTTGCCATGGCTGCGGCCCGGCTGGGCTATTCCTGCTATATCTACGCCCCCGAAGCGAGCGGGCCGGCCGCCGACGTGTCCGCCGGCTGGACGCAAGGGGGCTATGACGACGCCAGCGCGCTTGCCGCTTTCGCGGCCACCGTCGATGTCGTCACGTATGAATTTGAAAATGTGCCGGTCGCGCCGCTGAAACTTTTGTCGCAACGGCTCCACCCCAACCCGGCGGCGCTCGAAGTGGCGCAGGATCGCTTGGTGGAAAAGGATTTCGTCGCGCGCCTCGGCCTGCGTCCCGCGCCGTATCGTGCGGTGGATGATATCGCCGGCCTGCGCGCTGCCCTAGCCGAACTGGGCGCGCCGGCGATCCTGAAGACGCGGCGTTTCGGTTATGACGGCAAGGGCCAGGCCCGGCTCCATTCGGCCGATGATGCCGACGCCGCCTGGAAGGCGATCGGCGGCCGCCCCGCCGTGCTCGAAGGCTTCATCCGATTCGATCGTGAATTTTCGATCATCGCGGTGCGTGGGGCCGATGGCGCCTTCGCGACATGGAATGCGCCCGATAATGTTCACGAGGCGGGGATTCTCGCCACATCGACCGTCCCGGCCGGTGCGCTGATCACGTCGCAGGCGGCCGATGCCGTCGCGATGACGCGCAAAGTGGCCGATGCGCTCGATTATGTCGGCGTGCTCACGGTGGAATATTTCGCCACGGCCGATGGGCCGGTGTTCAACGAAATGGCGCCGCGCGTGCATAATAGCGGCCACTGGACGATCGAAGGCGCGGTGACGTGCCAGTTCGAGAATCACGTCCGCGCAATCTGCGGCCTGCCGCTGGGATCGACCGATTTGGCGGCACCGCGAGTCGAAATGCGCAACCTGATCGGGGAACAGGCCAATGACTGGGTGGCGATTCTCGCCGATCCAACCGCGCATCTCCATCTATATGGCAAAAGCGATCCCCGCCCCGGCCGTAAAATGGGCCACGTCACGCGCCTGATCGGCGCATAACGGCCGCGCGCCGCTCAGCCGCGGTTCATCACCGCCCGAGAAAAAGACACGTCATGAAAATTATTCCTTTGCTGGCCATCCTCGCGCTGCCGCTCGCCGGATGCGCGTCCGTCACCCCCGAAGGCCGAGTAAGGGCCGCTTTGCTGGATGCCGGGGTATCGCCACCGATCGCCGGCTGCATGGCCGAACGGATGGTAGATCGCCTGTCGATCGCGCAGCTCAAGCGGCTTCAGTCGCTGGCCCGGCTGCCCGGCAAGGATATTGGCAGCATGCCGGTTGGCGAATTTCTCCACCAGATTCGTGCGCTTAAAGACCCCGAAATCTTTTCCGTCGTCAGCCGCGCGGGCCTCGGCTGCGCGATCGCGGGCTGATCACCCGCCACTTTGCGGCGGGAAGCGCGCCTGCGGGCTTTCATTCGCGACACTTTCATGCTTAAGCCCGGCGGATTTTGAACCGAAGCAGGCTGGGAGCGTCATGAACATCCACGAATACCAGGCCAAGGAACTGCTGGCTAAGTTTGGCGTCGCAATTCCTGCGGGCCACGCCGCATTGACGGTGGACGAAGCCGTCGCCGCCGCTGGCAAGCTTCCCGGACCGCTTTATGTCGTGAAGGCGCAGATTCACGCCGGCGGCCGCGGCAAGGGCAAGTTCAAGGAACTTGGCCCCGACGCCAAGGGCGGCGTCCGTCTGTCCAAGACGCTCGACGAAGTGCGCGCCAACGCCACCGATATGCTCGGCAACACGCTGGTCACGATCCAGACGGGTGAAGCCGGCAAGCAGGTCAACCGCCTGTACATCACCGACGGCGCGGACATCGCGAAGGAATATTACCTCTCGATGCTGGTCGACCGGGCAACCGGCCGGATCGCCATGATCGTCTCCACCGAAGGCGGCATGGACATCGAGGAAGTCGCGCATTCGACCCCGGAAAAGATCCGCACGATCACGATCGATCCGGCCGAAGGTTTCCAGCCGCACCACGGCCGCGCCGTGGCGTTCGCGCTGAAGCTCAAGGGCGATCTCAACAAGCAGGCCGCCAAGGTTGCCAACCAGTTGTACGATGCGTTCATCGCCACCGACATGGCGATGCTCGAAATCAACCCGCTGATCGAAACCACCGATGGCAAGCTGCTGGTGCTCGACGCCAAGGTCAGCTTCGATTCGAACGCGCTGTATCGTCACCCCGACATCCTCGCCCTGCGCGATGAAACCGAGGAAGACCCGGCCGAAGTCGAAGCGTCGAAGTACGACCTCGCCTACATCAAGCTCGACGGCAACATCGGCTGCATGGTCAACGGTGCCGGTCTCGCCATGGCGACGATGGACATCATCAAGCTCAACGGCGCCTTCCCCGCCAACTTCCTCGACGTCGGCGGCGGCGCCACGAAGGAAAAGGTGACGGCAGCGTTCAAGCTGATCCTCAGCGATCCGGCGGTCGAAGGCATCCTCGTCAACATCTTCGGCGGCATCATGCGCTGCGACATCATTGCCGAAGGCATCGTCGCGGCCGCCAAGGAAGTGAACCTGTCGGTTCCGCTGGTCGTGCGCCTCGAAGGCACCAACGTCCAGCAGGGCAAGGATATCCTGAGCCACAGCGGCCTGCCCATCGTGGCGGCCGACGATCTCGGCGATGCCGCGAAGAAGATCGTGGCGCAGGTGAAGAAGGCAGCCTGATCCTCCCTCCTGAGGGAAATCGGACAGCCAGGGAGACTATGTCATGAAGGTACTCGTACCCGTGAAGCGGGTCATCGACTACAATGTGAAGCCGCGGGTGAAGATGGACGGCACCGGCGTCGACCTTGCCAACGTCAAGATGTCGATGAACCCGTTCGACGAAATCGCCGTCGAAGAAGCCATTCGCCTCAAGGAAAAGGGCATCGCGACGGAAATCGTCGCGGTGTCCATCGGTGAAGCGAAAGCCCAGGAAACGCTCCGCACCGCGCTCGCCATGGGTGCGGATCGCGCGATCCTCGTCACCGCCGAAGGCGATGTTGAGCCGCTCGCCGTCGCCAAGATCCTGAAAGCGATCGTCGACGAGGAACAGCCGGGTCTGGTGATTCTCGGCAAGCAGGCGATCGACGACGATTCGAACCAGACCGGGCAGATGCTCGCAGCCCTCACCGGCCGGCCCCAGGGCACGTTCGCGTCGAAGGTCGAAATCGAAGGCGATACCGTCAAGGTCACGCGCGAAGTCGATGGCGGCCTTGAAACCGTCAGCCTCAAGACGCCGGCGATCGTCACCACCGATCTTCGCCTGAACGAGCCGCGCTATGCGTCGCTGCCGAACATCATGAAGGCGAAGTCCAAGCCCTTGGCGCAGAAGACGCCGGGCGATTATGGCGTGGACGTCACCCCCCGCCTCGCCACCCTCAACGTGTCCGAACCGCCCAAGCGGGTCGCGGGCGTTAAGGTTGCGGATGTTGACGAGCTTGTCGCCAAGCTCAAGGCGCTGGGAGTTGCGGCATGACCGTTCTGGTTCTGGTCGAACATGACAACGCATCCGTGAAGGATGCGACGCTCGCCGCCGTCACTGCGGCCGGCAAGCTGGGCGAAGTGCATGCGCTGGTCGCAGGGCAAGGCGCGCAGGCCGCCGCCGATGCGGCTGCCAAGATCGCTGGCGTCGCCAAGGTGCTGCTCGCCGACGACGCGGCTTATGGCCATGCGCTGGCCGAAAATGTCGCGCCGCTGATCGTCGATCTGATGGCGAATTACGACGCGTTCGTGGCGCCTGCCACGTCGAACGGCAAGAATATCGCGCCGCGTGTCGCAGCCCTGCTCGATGTGATGCAGATCTCGGAAATCCTGTCGGTCGAAAGTGCCGACACCTTCACCCGTCCGATCTACGCCGGCAACGCGATCGCCAAGGTGCAGTCGTCGGATGCCAAGAAGGTCATCACCGTGCGCGGCACCGCGTTCGAAAAGGCGGCCAAGGATGGCGGTTCGGCTTCGGTCGAGGCCATTTCCGGCAAGGGCGATGCGGGCCTGTCCAGCTTCGTCGGCGCGGAAATCTCCAAGTCGGAACGCCCGGAACTAACCTCGGCGAAGATCATCGTCTCGGGCGGCCGTGCGCTTCAGAACAGCGAAAATTTCCACACGATCATCGAGCCGCTGGCCGACAAGCTCGGTGCGGGTGTCGGTGCCAGCCGCGCTGCGGTCGATGCGGGCTATGTCCCGAACGACTATCAGGTCGGCCAGACCGGCAAGATCGTCGCCCCGGAAGTCTATATCGCGGTCGGCATTTCGGGTGCGATCCAGCACCTCGCCGGCATGAAGGATTCCAAGACGATCATCGCGATCAACAAGGATGAAGACGCCCCGATCTTCCAGGTCGCGGATATCGGCCTCGTCGGCGATCTCTTCAAGGTCGTGCCCGAGCTGACGTCGAAGCTCTGAACGATCCGAATCGCAAACGCATAAGAGGGCGGTCCGCAAGGGCCGCCCTTTTTGTTTGGAATGTCAGTGGAGGTTGGGCGCCCCGGCAACGATCTCGATCAGCATGACCGGCGACAACGGGGTTTCGAACTGACAGCCGATCCGTTGTTCATCCTCCCACATCACCCGGGCGGGCAGTGCGGGAAAACCCGGCACGCGCAGCCAGATCAGGCTGCCGGGCGCCATCGGCGCATAGGCCTGCGCCATGAACCCGGCGATCGAAATGTTCGAAACGAGGCAGCCCACTCCCTTCGCGCCGGCAGCGCGCAGGCTTGCGTTGAGGTCCACGGGACGGCGCATATCGCTGCGCGAATCGCCCGCCTGCTGTTCATGGATGACCGCAAGGATACGCAACGTCGCCAATCCACCCCAATGGAGTGGACCGGCGTAAGCCCAGAACCTTAATTTTCGCTTTGCGCCCGCCACCGGGGCGCCAGCCGCAGCAAGATATAACCGGCCAGCGCCGACACCACCGAACCGCCAAGGACACCGATCTTCACCTCATCGATCAGGGCCGGATCGATAAAGGCGAGGCCATTGATGAACAGGCTCATCGTGAAGCCGATACCGCACAGCAGCGAAACGCCATACACCTGCAACCACGTCGCGCCCGCCGGGCGATCGCCAAGCCTGAACGCCACCGCGAGGCGGACGCTGGCGAAGATGCCAATCTGTTTGCCCAGGAACAGCCCCAGCGCCACCCCCAGTGGCAGCGGCGCCAGCACCTGCGCGATGCCAATCCCCGCCAGCGACACGCCGGCATTGGCGAAACCGAACAGCGGCACGATGGCATAGGCGACCCACGGTTGCAGGGCATGTTCCAGCCGGTGCAGCGGCGAATCGGCGGCATCGGGCGCGCCCGGCGTCAGCTTGATCGGGATCGCCATCGCCGCCAGCACGCCCGCCACAGTGGCGTGGACGCCGGACAGCAGCACCGCAAACCACAACCCTATCGCCAGCAGCACATAGGGCCACAGCTTCGTCACGCCGATCCGGTTGAGCAGGAACATCGCCCCCCACAGCACTCCGGCCGCGAACAAGGCCGCGCCGCCGATGCTGGCGGTATAGACCAGCGCGATGATCGCCACCGCGCCCATATCGTCGACAATGGCAACCGTGGTCAGGAACAGCTTGAGCGAGGTTGGCGCGCGGCTGCCCAGCAAGGCCAGCACGCCGATCGCAAAGGCGATATCGGTGGCCGACGGGATCGCCCAGCCGCGCAGCAATTCGGGCGCGCCGCCGGTGACGATCAGATAGACGATCGCCGGAACGATCATCCCGCCCGCCGCCGCCACGATCGGCAGGCCACGATCCTTCCACGTCGCCAGATGGCCATCGACGAACTCACGCTTGATCTCCAGCCCGACGAGCAGGAAGAACACCGCCATCAGCGCGTCGTTGATCCACAAATGGATCGTCATCGGCCCGAGCTTGTCGCTCAGCACCGGCCCGGTTTGCAGATGGAGCAGGTGGAAATAGGCCTCCGCCCAGCTGCTGTTGGCAACGATCATCGCCAGGGCGGCGGCGGCCATCAACAACATGCCGCCAGCCGCTTCGGACTTGAGGAAATTGCGCAGCGCCGAGCTTTCTACGCGGCGGCCTTTATCTTTTGTCACTGTTATCCCTCGCTGCGGCCATCATTAGGGACCTATACGATGGCGTCGGTGTTTTGAACCGCGACCAATGTAACCGAACGTGCGAAGAGAGGCTCTATGGCGACTGAAGCAGCCCACAGCGCAGGCTCCTCGATGGCCCGCCTGATGACCTGGTGGCACCGCCACGCCGTCATGACGGTCGATCATGTCGATGTGATCAGCAAGGTGCATGAAGAAGCGGTCTGGTCTCCCCGCTATCTGTTCATGATCCTGATGTCGGCGGGGATTGCCCTGCTGGGCCTGTTGCTATCGTCGCCGGCCGTGGTGATCGGCGCGATGCTGATTTCACCGCTGATGGGACCGATCATCGGCGTCGGCTTTGCGCTCGCCTTGTTCGATTTCGCCGAATTGAAGCGGTCCGCCACTGCACTTGCACTGGGCGCGGTGATCGCGGTGCTGTTCACCGCCCTGATCGTCGCCTTGTCCCCGATTCAAACGGTGACATCCGAAATCGCGGCGCGCACGCGGCCCAACCTGTTCGATCTGCTCGTCGCGCTCTTTTCCGCCCTCGCCGGCACCTATGCAATGATCCGCGGGAAAAGCGGGACGATCGTCGGCGTTGCCATCGCCACGGCCCTCATGCCGCCGCTCGCGGTCGTCGGCTTCGGCCTTGCCACCTGGAACGGGGCGGTGTTCGGCGGCGCGCTGCTGCTGTTCGTCACCAACCTGATCACCATCGCGCTGTCCGCCACGGTGATGGCCCGCATCTATGGCTTCGGGTCGCACCTCTCGCCCAGCCAGACGCGCTGGCAAGGCACGTTGCTGATCGCGACGCTCGTTATCCTCGCCGTGCCACTGGGGATCGCCCTGCGCCAGATCGCCTGGGAAAGCGTCGCCGCGCGACAGGCTCGTGATATCGTGCGCGCGCAATTCGCCGATAATGCCCGGCTGTCGGCCATTGATCTTGATTATGGCGCCGTCCCGCTCGCCGTGCGGGCCGAAGTGCTGACATCCAATCCGGTGGCGGACGCCAATATCAAGGCGTCCGCCCAACTGGAAAAGGCCCTCGACCGCCCGGTCGATGTCGAAATCTATCAGGTCCGGGTCGGCTCGGCGGCGCGTGATGTCGAAACCGCTCAGCTCGCCGCCGCGCAGGCCGGCGAATCCGCCCGCGCGCAGGAACGTCAAACCGCGGTGCTGGTTGCCCGGCTGGCGGCGGTCGCCGGCGTGGCCGATAACGCGATCACGGTCGATCGCATCAACAAGCGGGCGCTGGTGACGGCCGCCCCGCTGCCGGGCGCGCCGATCGCCAGCTATCGCGTGCTCGAACAGCGCGTGGCCGCCAGTGAAGCAGGCTGGACGATCACCCTCGTCCCACCCGCCGCCGCCCTGCCGTCGGTGGGCTTCGTGGATACGGCCCCCGATCCGGCTGCGCTGGATACGGCCGCCTGGGCTTATGCCCGCATCCGTGCCCCGATCGGCGTCGCGGGCGGCACAACCGCCGATGCTGACGCGGTACTGGCGGCCCTGCGTGAACGCCAGGTCGCTACCGAACGCGCAACCGCCAGCGGCCCGCTTCGACTCGTGTGGCTCGCCCCGACCAGCACGGATTAATCGTTAAACGTCAGCGCCCGCCAAATTTGCGCTGGGTTTTGCCGAATCGCGTCTTGCGCGTCCCCGGCCGGCCCTGCGTCGAGTGCGCCTTCACCGGCGCGCGATGCTCCTCGATGGGCAGGCCCAGTTCCTGCTGTTCGAGCTTGCGAATCTCGTCGCGCAGCCGCCCGGCCTCTTCAAATTCGAGGTCGGCGGCGGCCTTGCGCATCCTGCCTTCCAGTTCCTCGATATAGCTCCGCAGGTTATGGCCCACCATGTGGGGGCGATCGTCGATCCCGGTGTCGACCGTCACCTGATCCTTCGACGCCAGATGGCCGACAATATCGGCCACCGCGCGCTTCACGCTTTCCGGCGTGATGCCATGTTCCAGATTGTAGGCGAGCTGCTTTTCGCGGCGCCGATCGGTTTCGGCCATCGCCCGTTCCATCGATCCGGTGATCCGGTCGGCATAGAGGATCACCCGGCCATCGGCGTTGCGCGCGGCGCGGCCGATCGTCTGGATCAGCGACGTTTCCGATCGCAGGAAACCTTCCTTGTCGGCATCGAGGATCGCCACCAGCCCGCATTCAGGAATGTCCAGGCCCTCGCGCAGCAGGTTGATGCCCACCAGCACATCATAAACACCCAGCCGGAGATCGCGGATCAGCTCGATGCGTTCCAGCGTCTCGACGTCGGAATGCATGTACCGAACCTTCAACCCCGCTTCGTGAAGATATTCGGTCAGGTCCTCGGCCATCCGCTTGGTCAGGGTCGTCACCAGCGCGCGATAGCCACTGGCCGCCACCGCCCGGCATTCGCGGACCAGATCGTCGACCTGATCCTCCACCGGGCGCACCTCGACCGGGGGATCGATCAGCCCGGTCGGGCGAATCACCTGTTCGACGAAGACCCCGCCGGTCTGCTCCATCTCCCACGGCCCTGGCGTCGCCGACACGCACACCGTCTGCGGGCGCATCGCATCCCATTCGTTGAAGCGCAGCGGCCTGTTGTCGATGCAGCTCGGCAGACGGAACCCATATTCGGCCAAGGTGATCTTGCGGCGGTGATCGCCCCGCGCCATGCCGTTGACTTGGCCGATCGTCTGGTGGCTTTCATCGACGAACAACAGGGCGTTTTCCGGCAGATATTCGAACAAAGTGGGTGGCGGTTCCCCCGGCAGCCGGCCGGTCAGGAAGCGGCTGTAATTTTCGATCCCGGCGCAGCTGCCCGTCGCTGCGATCATCTCCAGGTCGAAATTGGTGCGCTGCTCGATCCGCTGCGCCTCGATCAGCTTGCCTTCGGCCACCAGTTCCTTCAGCCGCTCGGCCAGTTCGTGGCGGATCGCCTCGCTCGCCTGCTTCAGGGTCGGCCCCGGCGTCACATAATGGCTGTTGGCATAGACGCGGACATAATCGAGCGACGCGGCCTTCTTGCCGGTCAGCGGATCGAACTCGACGATTGCCTCGATTTCATCGCTGAAGAACGTGATCCGCCAGGCGCTATCTTCATAATGGGACGGGAAAAGTTCCAGCGTATCGCCGCGCACGCGGAACGTGCCGCGTGTGAACGCCTGATCGTTGCGCTTATACTGCAGCGCCACCAGCTTGCGGATGATTTCGCGCTGGTCGACCGTCTGGCCCTTTTTCAGATCGAAGATCATCGCCGAATAGGTTTCGACCGATCCGATACCATAAAGGCAGGACACCGACGCGACGATCAGCACATCATCCCGTTCGAGCAGCGACCGGGTGGCCGAATGGCGCATCCGGTCGATCGCCTCGTTGATCGACGATTCTTTCTCTATGTACGTGTCGGTGCGCGGCACATAGGCTTCGGGCTGGTAATAATCATAATAGCTGACGAAAAATTCGACCGCATTGTCGGGAAAGAAGCTCTTGAACTCGCCATATAATTGGGCCGCGAGAATCTTGTTCGGGGCCAGCACTAGCGCCGGCCGCTGCAATGCTTCGACCACTTTGGCCATGGTGAAGGTCTTGCCCGATCCGGTGACGCCCAGCAGCACCTGATCGCGTTCCCCCGCCTGCGCCTGTTTCACCAGTTCGGCGATCGCGGTCGGCTGGTCGCCCGCCGGCTGATAGTCCGAAACAATTTTGAACGGCTTTCCGCCCTCCACCTTGGGCGGACGTTCGGGCCGATGCGGAACGAAGTTCTCTCCCGTTTCCGGTTCGGCGAGGCTGGTGCGAATCTGGATTGCCATTGCACCCGAATATGGGATGTTGTCGTTCTGTTCGCAATTGCGAGGAATGCCCCGATGCTGTTACGTCCCATCGTTCTGGTTTCGCTCGTCCTGCTCGCCGGTTGCGGCAAGGAAGATGGCGCCAAGAAGGCTGCGCAGGAAAGCGCCGCGACACCGGCCGCCGTCGCCGAAACGATCAAGATCAAGCCGGGTGCCTGGGACGCGACGACCGAACTGGTGTCGATGGAAGTCGATGGCGTCGATCCCGCAATGCTCAAGGGCAATGTCGGCCGGAAGACCGAATTCAAGAATTGCGTCACGCCCGAACAAGCAGCCCGGCCGGCATCGGATTTCTTCGCGCATCCCGATCTGAAGAACGGCAATTGCAAATCCGAATCGTTCGACATGGCCGGCGGCAAACTATCCGCCGTGATCGTCTGCCAATCGGGCGAAGGGCAGGCCGGGCCGATGCGGATGGAGCTTTCGGGCAACTACGCCCCCGATTCCTATGACATGACAGTCACGATGAATGGCAAGGGCGGCCCGAACGGCGCAACGATGAAAATGGTGGCGCATTCCAGCGGCAAGCATGTCGCGGATACCTGCGCGAGTTGATCGCCCGGCGGCTTTCGCCAATCGCAAATCCGGCGCACCGGCCGCCATTTACACCTTTGTCGCGTCGCCCCATGCGATGCTAGACGCATCCGGCTTGGGGAGGGGCTGGTCCAATGCCATTGCTTACCGTTCGCGACATCGATGGATATCTGCATTTCGACACGGAGGAGTGCAAAACCGCCGGCGCGGCCCTGGCGGCCGATTATGCCGCGGCACAGCCCTTCCCCCATGCGGTGATCGACGATTTCATCGATGCCGGCCTGCTGCGCCGCGTATTGGCGGAATTTCCCTCGGTCGACGGGCGCACGCATTTCGATCGCGCACAGGAACGGCTGAAATATCAATTCCATCCCAACACGATCGATAGCGCGCTGATCCGCAACCTGCTCGCCGAACTCAACAGCGATGCCTTCATCCGCTTCATCGAGGCGATTTCGGGGATCAAGGGCCTGATCCCTGACCCTTATTATTCGGGCGGCGGCCTGCACGAAATCCACGCCGGCGGGCATCTGTCGGTCCATGCCGATTTCAACATCCACGGCCGGATGAAGGTGGAACGGCGCCTCAACCTGCTGATCTATCTCAACGACGACTGGCCACCCGAATATGGCGGCAATCTCGAACTGTGGGATAAGGGGATGACCGCCCGGCAAAAGGCGATCGCGCCGTTATTCGGCCGTGCCGTGCTGTTCAACACCGCGCTCGACAGTTTCCACGGCCATCCCGAACCGCTCACCTGCCCACGCGATCGTGCCCGCCGTTCGATCGCGCTATATTATTACACCGCTTTCCCGGAAGGCGCGGCATCGGTGCCGGAACGCACCACCACCTTTCAGGCCCGTCCCGGCACATCCGATCGGGTCGACTGGCAGGTTCGCCGCCAGCATTTCGTCAACGATTG